>JABXJX010000083.1 GCA_013375375.1 Desulfobacterales bacterium
CTCTCGCTCCTATCTAAACGATACCCGATCCCGGATAAGTCAAAACCATGCTACCAGGAATCAGGCGTCTTGCACCCTATTCCATAATCTCGCTGATGACGCCGGCCCCAACAGTGCGACCACCCTCACGAATGGCAAACCTGAGCTCCTTCTCCATGGCAATCGGAGTGATCAATTCAGCATCAATCGTTACATTGTCACCGGGCATCACCATCTCGGTCCCCGCGGGAAGCGTCACTACTCCGGTTACGTCCGTCGTCCTGAAGTAAAACTGCGGCCGGTAACCGTTGAAAAACGGCGTGTGGCGACCGCCCTCCTCCTTCGCCAATATGTACACCTCCGCACGAAACTTCGTGTGCGGCGTAATAGTACCAGGTATTGCAACTACCTGACCACGCTCTACCTCATCCCGCTTGGTCCCTCGCAACAATACACCTATATTGTCTCCAGCTTGACCCTCATCCAAAATCTTGCGGAACATCTCAACTCCGGTACACACCGTCTTGGTCGTCGGACGTATACCTACAATCTCTACCTCATCTCCTACTCGAATTATTCCACGATCAACTCTCCCGGTTACAACCGTACCTCGACCGGATATGCTAAATACATCCTCTATCGGCATCAAAAACGGCTTGTCCTTGTCCCGCACAGGCTCCGGTATAAAACTGTCTATCGCATCCATCAGCTCAAAAATCGGCTTCACTTCCTCACTGCCGGAATCATCACTCTCCAATGCCTTCAACGCACTGCCGCGAATGATCGGTGTGTCGTCACCGGGAAATTCATACTTGGTCAAAAGCTCGCGAAGCTCTAAATCAACTAACTCTATCAGCTCCTCATCATCCACCATGTCCACCTTGTTCAAATATACTACTATCGAAGGCACACCTACCTGACGCGCTAACAAAATATGCTCCCGCGTCTGGGGCATGGGACCGTCATCCGCTCCTACTACCAATATCGCTCCGTCCATCTGGGCAGCACCGGTAATCATGTTCTTGATATAGTCCGCATGCCCGGGACAGTCCACATGCGCATAATGACGATTCGTCGTCTCATACTCCACATGCGCAGTCGCTATCGTGATACCTCGCTCCTTCTCCTCCGGAGCCTTGTCTATCTCATCAAACGGTATGTAATCCGACATCCCCTTCTTTGATAAATGCTTCGTTATCGCCGACGTTAATGTCGTCTTGCCATGATCAATATGACCAATCGTACCTACATTAATATGCGGCTTAACTCGCTCAAATTTCTTCTTCGCCATCTTCCATCCCTCCCTGTCTTGTTGTTCATTCAGCCCCTGGGGTTTACCGTTTCTATATGGAGCCCACGACCGGGCTCGAACCGGTGAACCTCTTCCTTACCAAGGAAGCGCTCTACCTCCTGAGCTACGTGGGCAAGACGATAAATATAAGATATGGAGCGGGAAACGGGGCTCGAACCCGCGACCCTCAGCTTGGAAGGCTGATGCTCTAGCCAACTGAGCTATTCCCGCGTTTAGTCTTAACTTATGAATATCACTACTTTTTGCCGTACTAAGTCGCCTCAGGTTAAAACGTAAATTCTATACAAATCAAGTGTATCGGCTAATGAAGCCTTAGGATTACTATTAGCAAAGTCCTTTGGGTTGAGGTTATGACTCCTCGTCAAAACACAGTAAGGTGAATGCAGGGAGTGCATGTAGTCCATGTGATGACGCAGGGAATACCCGGCCATCTCCTACACACTACTTACTATGAGGCTTGGTGGAGGGGGGAGGATTCGAACCTCCGAAGGCGTCGCCGACAGATTTACAGTCTGTTCCCTTTGACCGCTCGGGAACCCCTCCATTGAAATCTGGGCTCACATCATTGGAGCCAGCGGAGGGACTCGAACCCCCGACCGACTGATTACAAATCAGCAGCTCTACCAACTGAGCTACGCTGGCCCCTTATGAAGGTGCGAAAAAACAAGATCGCCAAAAAGGATAAACGATCTTCAGTAATAAAATCGCATCCATATGGGGCCTAATAATAAATAACCAAAACCAATTTATTTAATATCATATAATTTCAATAGCAAGCTTTGATTTTGGCGGCTAATTCCACTTTTATAGCAAAAATGTCCATCTAAGTTATTTTTCTTCTATTTCCTCTAAAATTCTCTTCATAGCTCTGTTATTCTTCATAAAATCGTTAAGAAATGCTCCATCCCTTGGAAGGTAACGCCATTTTTCAAAGATCTTGCGTATCGTAATCGCCCGGCTGATCAATGCGTTTTAAAGAAAGGGCTTCACGGTTACGTGCGTGCCGTCCGTGGTTATGGTAATTGCGCCGTTGCAATCGGTGCGAAAAATTTGACATCCCCGGTCCTGATACCGTTTGATGGTCTTTTTGTGCGGAAACCCGAATATGTTCTTCCACCCTGATGATATGACTGCTATGTCAGGGCTCACGCATTTCAGAAACCCGGTAGTGCTTGAACTCTTGCTTCCATGGTGAGGGACCAAGAGCACATCACTATTAAGGCTATCACGCGCCAGGGATGTAAGTTCCTGTTCCGCCTCGGCCTCAATGTCTCCAGGCAGCAAGAACGATACATTTCGAAAAGAAGCCCTTAGGGCTATAGAGTTATTATTTCGGGTGCGCCACCTATCTTTGGTTTTCCGGTCCAGAAAATCCACTGGAGGATAAAGTACCTGAAATCGAACCCCGTTGATTATTCTCGGCCTGACGAGGTCTTTTAGCCCGACCACGCGAATATCCTTTTCTGAAACGATCTCCAGAAAATTCCGGTATGGCTCGGCATCCGTCTGCTCCTGGTTCATCCATACCTCCCGGACATTAAAGTGCCTGGCAATAGACAACAGCCCGTTCAAGTGGTCCGGGTCAGGATGAGAAAGGACAAGTATTTCCACGGTGGCGATTTTTCTCTTCCACAAAAAAGGCCCTACCACCCGGGCCCCCACATCAAAACGGTTGCCGTAAAACCCTCCGCCGTCTACGAGCATACACGGCCCTCCTGGAAGCTCCATGAGCGTGGAACTCCCTTGCCCCACATCGATCACCGTCATCCTCAATCCATCGCTGTTGTATCGCTCGTTGATCCAATAGCCGGCATCCGCCAAAACAACCAACACAAGGCCGATCAACATGGCCCTTGCACAACGGCTTTGCCTGCAGTTAAAGAGGGTCCACGCCAGAACATAGTAAAGTCCGATCTCGATTAAGGTTGGGGTTACGGTCTTAATAGCGGCAAACGGCAATCTTGAAAAGAAGATAGCCAGGCCCAAGCCCCCTTCAAGTATTGTTGCAGCCACCTTCATGATCAACAGCGCTATGGTTGCACTGACAGGCAAAAATAATACAGCCAGCAGCCCCGCCGGCACGACCACGAATCCAATCACAGGGACCATAAAGCAATTGGTCAGGATGCCGATAAGTGACATTTGATTGAAATAATACAGGGTTATAGGAAGAGTGCCCAGAATGGCGGCCGCGGAAACAAGCAAGAAAAGGGTTAGGCGCTTATAAATTTTAGGCGGGCCGGTCCTGAGTTCAACAGCAAAGGCAAGGTGCCCCAGCATATAAAGGATGGCAAATACGGCGGTAAATGAAAGCTGAAAAGAGATTTCAAACAGGGCCGAGGGACGTATGATCAGGATCACAAGAGCCGCCAAAGTTAGGGTATTAATGGCGTCTCGTTCCTTTTCGAATAGCAAAGCAATCAAAAAGACGAGCACCATGATAACAGCCCGCTGGGTGGAAGGGGACATA
The DNA here is from genome assembly GCA_013375375.1 of Desulfobacterales bacterium. Taxonomy (GTDB): domain Bacteria; phylum Desulfobacterota; class Desulfobacteria; order Desulfobacterales. The sequence continues at coordinate 3,762 of JABXJX010000083.1, forward strand.
CCGGCCAAAAAGCCGTAAAAAAGGACCGGGAAGACGCTCAGCAGGGCGGCGCCTTTTGCAGGCCACGCAGCCAAAAGGACCTTTTGGGATCGTGACAGGATGAATCGAAAACAAAAAAAAGCAAGGGTTGCCACTATACCGATGTGAAGCCCTGAAATGGCCAATAGGTGGGCAATTCCGATCCGGTTGAACAGCTCTCTAATCTTTGGAGAGACCCCGCTCCGGTCCCCGATAAGGAGCGCCTTTATGATTCCCCTTACATCTTCGTGGTCTTCTGGGGCGGCCCTGTTGATCAGGCTGGATACTGCATCTCTTGAGCGGCCCATAGCTTGATGGAACCTATAACCATAACTCCTTGCAGGATGCAGCCTGGTGACAAAGCCTCCACTGGAAACAGATGCAGAGGCCCATATTCCTCGAAATGCCATGTACCGACGGTAGTCAAAACGGCCGGGGTTGTTGAAGTTGCGGAGCTCTTTAAGCCTTGCAAGGCACGCCACCCGGTCCCCTGAGTGCAGACCGGACAAACGCTCCCGAATTGTCACTCGTATTGCACCGCTTACCTTGTAAAAAATGCCTTTCCTTGCCAGGGATTCCGCTTTAAGTATAAAACGCGTTCGGTCAGGGAACCGTTCCGGGCCGCTATCAAGCGTTCCAATAATGTGCCACGGCCTGTCATCAATAAGATGGGATACATGGTTTGCCGGAAGTTGCGGCCTGGACCAGCCTTGAAAGCTCCAGTAACCAAGAGTACAGAAGAGCAAAAGAAGGAGCAGGAAAGCCCTTTGCCCCTTCCGGACAAAAATAAGGGAGAGGAGAAAGACAACGGCAAAGAAAAGAAACATGCCGGAAAGGCCGGACAGCCAAAGGCCCGCTACAATTCCGGCCATGAGGGCCAATAACAGGGGAATCAGGGGCCTGGCAAAAACCTGCGATGGCTTCCTATCATTCATGACGGTTTAGCCGGATCCAGCATGAACTATGCCGGAACCCGCCACAGACGCGCCCCTAATTGAGCCAACTTCTTCTCGATGGATTCATACCCACGGTCTATGTGATAAACCCGGGAGATTTCGGTGGTCCCCTCTGCGGCAAGGCCTGCCAAGACAAGCGAAGCGCTTGCCCGCAAATCGGTGGCCATAACAGGTGCCCCTGCCAAACGCCTGCCGCCCTTGACCACAGCGGTGGTACCGGTCACTGTAACGTCCGCACCCATGCGCTGAAGCTCACTGACATGAATGAACCGCTTTTCAAAGATAGTCTCAGTGATCACACTCAAGCCGTCGGCCAGGCACATAAGTACCATAAACTGGGCCTGCATGTCGGTCGGGAAGCCGGGATAGGGGAGGGTCTCGATGTCTACACTGGAGATCGTCTCCGTGCCTACTACGCGAAGGCCGTCTGCTTCTTGTTCAACTGTTATTCCTGCCTGTTGCAGCTTGCGGATTACGGCCTGAAGGTGGCTGGGTTCACAACCTATAATCTTAATATTGCCTTGGGTCACCCCTGCGGCAATCATGAAAGTGCCGGTCTCTATTCGGTCGGGCATGATGGTAAAGGAGGCAGGCTTCAGGGTTTTAACACCTGTTATCGTAATAACGGGTGTACCTGCGCCTGTGATCTCGGCCCCCATCAGATTCAATGCCTCTGCCAGGGCCACGACCTCTGGTTCACGAGCCGCATTCCTCAGGGTGGTGACTCCTTCGGCCAGCACTGCCGCCATCATAAGATTTTCACTGCCGGTTACGGTAACAATGTCAAAATAGATCTCGGCCCCCTTAAGTGAACGGGCCTGAGCTTCGATATAGCCGTGCTCCAGCGAGATCGATGCACCAAGTTTTTCCAAACCCTTGAGGTGGAGGTTGACAGGACGGGCACCAATGGCACACCCTCCCGGCAGAGAAACCCGGGCACGTCCGAGGCGGGCCAGCAACGGCCCCAGGACCAGAACCGAGGCGCGCATGGTTCGAACCAGATTATAGGGGGCCTCATGGCTATTAAGCCCGCCCGCGTCTATCTTTACCACGCTGCCGCTGGTTTCGACCTTGGCCCCAAGGTCGATAAGCAACTTTTTGATCGTTCTGATATCCTTAAGGTCCGGCACATTATGAAAGGTATTCCAACCCTCAACAAGGAGGGCGGATACCAACATGGGAAGTGCCGCATTCTTCGCCCCGCTGACGGTCACCGTACCCTCTAAGCAGCGGCCCCCTTCAATTACGATTTTTTCCATTATTCAAAGGTCTTTCTAAAATCCCTAATGGTCTTTTCGACCTCATCCAGTTCGGGCTTGGGTGACGGTTGAGTAGAAGCGATCGGCTGGTATACTGTTTTTAGATAGGCAATATCAAATAACTGATCGGGCAGGTCCGGATTGATTTTGAAGGTCTTTAACACATACATCCTGGCAAGCCTGCCATTCTGAAAAAACAGGATGCGCGACGGGTACCAACCCTTTTTGCCCAGGGACACGTAGTCCGTATACTCGATCTCTTCTAAAGCCGCATCCTTGGAACCGGCACCCTTCACAATGTATCTTATCGGCCTGAAGGTCTTCTTTTCAATCCAGACCTGAGGGACGGATTCATCAGGGTAATTGGCCCCGATGACATAGGCTATCGTCTCCTTGTACCTTCCCAGGCTTACTACATCAAGATCGACATCGAGTTGAGAAAGTCGCTCGAATAAAGCCTCTTCCTGTCGATACAATAAAAGATCTTTGAAGCGGTCAAAGGGGTTTTCTGTTTCCGCAATGATCTTGCCGTTTGTGACAAAGATAGCGCCCTCAGGGCCAACTACCCGAACCTGCCCGGCCCCTGATGTGCCTGATTCATGCCTGAAGCGATCCGGATACTGATAGTAGAGGGTTTCATCAAGTTCCCGCATCCCCCCTTCAAGGGCAGGATCATAAACAACCGTTTTCTGCAATACCACAAAGGTGCGAGCCGAACCAAACCGTTTGACCATAAAGCCCAGGATCTGTTCGGCCGGCAGAACATAGGAATGGCCGGCCACGGCCAATCCCAAGACGATGAAGGCACAAACCAGGTATAATGCACGAGGTTTCATACTAATTAGTTTCATGGGGACTATATAACAAAGCCTGCTGTTCTTTTCAATTAACGTTTTAAGTACCCAAGGCGTCAAGCTCAAATAACAGGTTATATTGTGCGATTACGCAGCCACATGATGAATATTCTTAAAATTAGAATAATTTAACTGGCTTAATTCCCAGTTGTTCTGAAGATTAAGCCAAAATTGAGGACTGCCTCCCAATGCTTTTGAGAGCTTTACTGCCATTTCAGCGCTTATACCCCGCTTACCTCGACAGATCTCATTAATGGTTTTCGGCAACACTCCAATATGTACGGCAAGGGCTGTTTGGGTAAGCCCTATCTCTTCCAGCTCATCTTCCAAAACTTCTCCAGGGTGAATTGGAGTAATATGTGTCTGCTTCATATGACACCTCCCTTAATTGTTAATGATAGTCAGTAATCTCCACTTCTATGGCATGCTCTGGGAAGAAAGGGGACGTTCGTTCCGAACTTGCCTAAAGTGTTTTCAGCCATACCGTCTATCTCAGACTCTCTGCGCCATGAAACATTTCCTGCAACATATAAGCGATTTGGTCCTAATCAGCAAGCCCTGCGCACGCTCTGAACAAACGGCCCCCTTCCACCTTCCCGCCAAGAACGCTCGGAACGAACGTCCCCTATCTTCTATGTGTAAGGGCTGTAACCGACGAAAAAATTGAAGTTTTAGGCAGATCATGGTATAAGGTTATTATATTCGTAAGAGAACAGATGGAAACATAACCCGGGCCTGGGAGAGAAGGCTTATGTGAAAAGCAGAGGCTCATACACGGTATCAAGGGTACCGGTGCATGGGCCTTTTTGTTTTTGTATAAAGCGAGGATGTTCTGATGGCCAAGAAACCGACCTATGAGCAATTGCAGCAAAGGGTCAAGGAATTAGAAGAGGAAACCGCTAAGCGCAAGCGGGCAGATGAAGAGTTGCAAAAATCCCAAATCGAGAGTGCAAAGCTACCTGCAATTGCCAAAAAGCGAGAAGAACTCCAGGAGTGGATCGATACATTTGATACATTCGTGGCAAAGTATGATCCAAATGGCATTATGTTGTTTTGCAACGAACCCCCAATCAAGGCAGGTGGACTGACTCAAGAGGATGTCTTTGGCAAATACTTTCCTGATACCACATGGTGGTCACATTCTGAAACAGAACGTGCAAAAATTGTTGAATGCTTTAAAAAAGCAAAGGCTGGTTTGTCAAGCAGAATAGAAACCAACTTTCGCTCAGCAAGTGGCGCTCCAGTTCCCATCATTTTCAATTGCCAGCCCGTGGTGGACCAGGAAGGAAATGTCAAATACATTACTGCTGAAGGGAAGATAATTACTAAAGAAGTACAGCTACGAACAAAGCTGCAAGAAGCCAAAGAAGATTTGGAGACACAGGTTCAGAAAAAAACAGCCGAATTAAAAAAAATCAATAAGCAACTTCGACAAGACATCACCGAGCGCAAACGGGCTGAGGAGGCGCTGAGGAAACAACAGGGCCTGTTCAAGACAATTCTTGCTGCCACGCCTGACCTACTTGTCCTAAAGGACCTGGACTCCGTGTACCAGGCCACAAACCCGGCTTTCTGCAAATTCATAGGCAAGAAGGAGGAGGAAATCATTGGAAAGACGGACTTTGATCTCTTCCCACATGCTGAGGCTGAAATATACCGCCGCGACGATTCCAGGGTGATGGAGACGAGGAAACCACAGGTTCAGGATGAAGAAGTTACCGGAATTGAGAGCAAGAGGTGGTTACAGGTCGCTAAGACCCCGGTCCTTGATGAAACGGGGGAAGCTGTGGGGATTCTCTGTTCGGTTCGTGACATTAGTGACCGCAAGCGGGCGGAGGAGGCGCTAAGAAAGTCCGAAGAAGACAAAACGAATATTTTGCAAACCATGTCGGAACTGGTACTTTATGTGGACACAAACATGAAGATCTTATGGACAAATCGGGCCGCGGCCGACTCGGTCGGCTTGACAACCGATGCA
>JABXJX010000084.1 GCA_013375375.1 Desulfobacterales bacterium
TGCCTGGTTCGTGAGGTTCGTTGCACTGCCGTTAACAAGCAGGACGAGATTTGACCTGACTCAAAAAGAGATCCCCCCTTGGCTGCCAATGCACTATTTAGTGAGCAAGTCCGCCTCAGGCGGATCAAAAAGTTCATACAAAGGAGCGAAAAGGGGTTATGCAAAAGTCTCGCAGAGATCGCGGAGATTATCTAGAAAAATATTACCTCTGCGTCCTCGGCGTCTCTGCGGTGAAATATTTAATCTCTCTCGGGCAAGGCGGGACGAACCTTGAAAACAGTCTCTTTGCGGATTTCGACAGTCCCGGGCTTCGCCCCACGAGGCTTGGTAACGTATCGGGCCTGGGTGCACGACACGGCCACCACGCCTCCGGCGCGGCCCTTGCTGTGGTAAGCGGCAATGGCGGCGGTACGCTTCAGGGTATCGCGGTCGGGCTTCTCGCCCGGCTTGGCCCGGAGTATTACATGGCTTCCGGGCATACCGCGCACATGAAACCACCAGTCGTTGGGTTTTGCGACCTTGAGGCTCAGCCGCTCGTTGTCCGCATCGGCCTTGCCGGCCAGCACGACCCAGCAGCCCGGCAGCTCGTACTCATAAACGCCGGGCCAGCCTCTCTCAATAGTCGTCTCCTCTTTCGGCATGTGATCACAGGTTGGAATGCAGGAGGCCGGTTTCACCGGGCAACACAAAGAAAAAAGAGAACACACCGCGGATTTTAGTTTTGTCAGCCCCGTTTTTCCACGGGAACATAATCTCTCTCATTCGCCCCAATATAGATCTGTCTTGGACGGTGGAGTTTCCAGTCGGAATCATCTATGCTCTCCTTCCACTGGCTGATCCATCCGGGCAGCCGCCCTATGGCGAACATAACCGTGAACATATTGAGAGGTATGCCGATAGCTCGCAGCAAGACACCGCTGTAAAAATCTACGTTCGGATAAAGATTACGATCGACAAAGTATTGATCTTTCAACGCCAACTCTTCCAGTCCCTTGGCAATGTCCAACAAAGGATCATGTTGCGTCAGCTTGCCCAAAACCTTGTGGCACGCCTTCTTCATGATCCTCGCCCTTGGATCATACGTTTTGTAGATCCGATGACCAAAACCCATAAGCCGAAAAGGATCATCCTTGTCCTTGGCCCTGGCTATAAAGGGGGCCATATCACCACCGTTTTTATGGATTTGGCCGAGCATCTCCACCACGGCCTGGTTGGCTCCTCCATGCAGCGGACCCCAAAGCGCACATATTCCGGCTGAAATGGCCGCATAAAGATTGACACGCGCGCTTCCCACCAATCGGACGGCCGCGGTCGAACAATTCTGTTCGTGGTCGGCATGCAGAATCCAGAAGACGTTCAGTGCCTTTACGAAATCCGGGTCGATTTCATAACGCCGCACAGGAGAGTCAAACATCATGTTCAAAAAATTTGCCGCATATGGGAGGTCTTGTATCGGGTATATGACCTTGTGGCCCTTGAAGATCTTATAGGATATGGCCGCCATGGTCCTCACTTTGGACAGAAGCCTGGTCACGGTTATATTGATCTCCTCCTCCTCTGTCCTCTCGGGGATTTCAGGATAGAAGGCACGCAGGGCGTTGACCATGGAGGAGAGTATGCCCATTGGATGGGCCCATCTGGGGAAGTGCTCAAAAAAGGTCCGCATATCCTCATGGACAAGGGAATGGTCATTTAACAGCACTGAAAAGCGCTCCAACTCTTTTTTGGTCGGCAAATCACCGTTTATCAACAGGTAGGCTGTTTCAACAAACCTGGAATGCTCTGCAAGTTGCTCCACCGGAATGCCCCGGTAACGCAGGATCCCTTTTTCCCCATCCACAAAGGTAATGCCGCTCCGGCAACTTGCCGTGTTGGCAAAGCCCGGGTCGAGCGTCACAATGCCGGTCTCCTGGCGCAATCTGGAAATATCAATGGCTTTTTCCCCGTCAGAGCCGGTGATAATCGGCAGCTCAAAGGTTTTTCCGTCTACTACAATCTTAGCAGTCTGTTCCATTTGTCACACCTCATTAATACAGAATCCCACAACTTCACCCTACCCCGGACAAGTCGGAATCAAATAAAGAATTTTTCGTGTCACTGATTTCATAACTACAAATCTATCGTCCGCTGGTTCTTATAGACAAGGGCTGACTCAATGAATGAGACAAACAGCGGATGCGGGTTCATGGGTCTGGATTTAAACTCCGGGTGGAACTGGCACCCGAGAAACCAGGGATGATCGGCAATTTCCACAATCTCAACCAACTGTCCATCGGGAGAGATGCCGCTAATGACAAGCCCCGCCTCTTCCAGTTTTTCTTTGAAGGCATTGTTAAACTCATACCGGTGACGATGCCTTTCCGAGATCTCCTTTTTCCCGTACGCCCTATAGGCTACCGAGCCCTTTTTGGGTATACAAGGATAGGCCCCCAACCGCATGGTCCCGCCTTTGTCCGATGTAATGTCCCGTTTTTGGATCTGCTCCGATTTGTAATCAAACCACTCTGTCATGAGATAAATGACCGAAAATGGGGTATCCTTATCAAACTCCGTACTGTGGGCTCCATCCATCCCTGCAACGTGGCGGGCATATTCGACCACGGCCATTTGCATGCCGAGGCAGATACCGAAAAACGGTATCCGCTCTTCCCGGGCAAACCGGATGGCCCTGATCTTGCCCTCAATACCACGTGTACCAAAGCCCCCGGGGACAAGAATCCCATCGGCCCCGGCCATGCGCTCCCGGCAATTCGAATCATCAATGGTCTCTGAGTCCACGAAATCGAGATTCACTTTACAGTCATTGGCGATTCCACCGTGGCACAGCGCTTCATTGAGGCTCTTGTAAGATTCCCGCAAGTGAATGTACTTGCCGACAATGGCAATCGTGACCGAGGATTTGGGATTCTTCAACTTCTCCACAAGGCGTTCCCAGCCCTTCAGCTTGGGAGCCCGTGTCCAGATATTAAGTAGCGCTATAATCTTATCGTCCAGGTGTTCTTGGTGAAAAACCAAGGGCACCTCATAGATCGTCTCAACGTCCTTTGCGGTTATCACCTGATCCACGTCCACATTGCAAAACAGGCCTATCTTTGCCTTGATCTCCTTGGATAAAAACCGATCCGTACGGCAAAGTAATATATCGGGCTGGATCCCGATGCTGCGCAATTCTTTGACACTGTGTTGTGTCGGTTTCGTCTTGACCTCGCCGGCAGCAACTATATACGGAACGAATGTGACGTGAACATAAAGGACATTATCTTTTCCCACGTCTGTTCTGAATTGTCGTATGGCTTCCTGAAAGGGAAGGCTCTCAATATCGCCTATGGTGCCCCCTACCTCGACGATCACGACATCCACGCTATCGACCACAGACAGGATGCTCTTTTTGATCTCATCGGTGATGTGGGGAATCACCTGAACAGTGCCGCCAAGATAATCACCCCGGCGTTCTTTAGTTATGACCGAATGATAGATCTTCCCCGTGGTAAAATTGTTGTTCCGGCCCAGCTTTGCGTGTGTGAATCGTTCGTAATGACCAAGATCAAGGTCGGTCTCCGCACCATCGTCTGTAACAAACACCTCTCCGTGTTGGAAGGGATTCATGGTGCCGGGATCCACGTTAATGTACGGGTCGAGCTTTTGAAGGGTGATGGTGAGTCCACGACTCTCGAGCAAGGCACCGATGGCAGCAGATGCGAGCCCCTTGCCCAGCGATGAAAGTACGCCACCGGTAACGAAGATGAACTTGGTCGCGAAAGCCATACTAAAAGGTATCCTCCTATACGATTTTGAATTTTGGATTTCGGATTTTGGAAACAATCGCCTCGGCAATCTTTTCGGCAGACATCCCGAAAAGCTCTTCAATCCCAAGCAAGTCAAAATACTCGTCCCGCCAGGCCAAGCTTGTCTCCTCCACAAGGTGCTTTATATGATGATACTTTCCACCCAGGGCGTCTATCTTCTTTTGAAGCTCTACCTCTTTCTTGAAAGCCACATTAAACAGTAATAGGTGGTCGATCTTTGTGCCTGCCGACATGACCGGGACTGCAAGTATGCTCCTGTTGTCACTTTTCCCTTTGCCGATAAAGACATTTGTGTTCTCTACAATAATACGCTTGGTCCCCCGTAGCCTTTTATCGGCCTCAACTCGGGAGACAAGTTGTGCGGAGCTCCCTTCTTTTTTAATGATCTCGATAGTTGAATCTTCAACAGGTTCTCCCAGGAAGTTTAGTCTGGCTATCCTGTAAAGGGTGGTCCCTTTTATCCCGGCGACAACTTCCTGCAAACGCTTTAGGACGAGAACGTTGACGTTTGTAATCTGGTTGTTATTGAACCCGTAGTTTTGTAATGCCTCAAATAGAAGGCCTTCCACCTTTTCCACGATCCTGCTTGTGCCGACAGTCACGGTCTTGGCCTGGTGTTTGATAGCGTCAACAGGCCGGGCCATCTTATTGATGACATTTCCTATGCACTCGAAGAAGGTGTTCAGCATATTGTATGCGGTGCCCTTTATCCCAAAATCGAACTCAAAATCCGACATGGGAAGCCTTCCTAACAGGTACTTCAGTAAAAGCGTAAGGTCTGACGCCATGTTGAACGCCATGGAGGTCGCATACCGGCTTTGTCGTATCCGCTCCTTGAATGCCGTATAAAACCGCGCAACTTTTTCTCGAAATCCCTCATCGAACATAATCTCGTACACATCCATCCCCTGGTCTAAGGACACGGCAATATGGTCATTGATCTGTTCCCGGAAATCGAACAGAAAACGAGATTCTTCATTAATGGCCAGGGCTGCATAGTAACCCCAGATGTGGCCCGCCAGGGTATTTATTATAGGTGCAAAGCGCTCATTTATTTCTGGCACGTGGATTACTGCATCGGCATATGGATCAAATCGGCCCTCGCCTTCTGTGGCAATTACAATAGGTACAGCCTCATGAGCCTTGAATATGGCCGTATCTTTAACAATGTCGCTTACTACATCTTCCCGGTTACCTGCCGCACACATAAAAATAAGAGGCTCTGAAGAAAGATCAATGTGTTTTTTGTCTTCAACCACATCCGAAGAGATCGTCTTGTAACAAAGTTCGCTGAGCTTTATCCTGATCTCATCAGCGGATACCTTGTTCGGACCGCTTCCCACAATGGCCCAGTACTCCTTTGTAACGGCAAACTTTTTCGCTGAATCCCCTATCTCCTTATGTTTTGCCAGGACCTGTTTCATGGAGGCAGGAAGCTTCAAAAGATGTTCGATCTCGGCCAAGACAAAATCATCTGACCTGCTCCCGGTCAACTGGGCGAGTTTAAGGCCGAGGATACTCCCTGCTGCAATCTGGGAATAGTAGGCCTTGGTTGAGGCGACAGACATTTCAATATCTCTGCCGGTGCTTGTATAAAGTACGCTATCCACTTTGAAGGTAATATCAGAGTCTCGTCTGTTGACAATGGCCAAGGTGTATGCCCCTCGTTCTCTTGCCATATCAATCGCACGATTCGTGTCAGTGGTTGTTCCAGACTGGGTGATGGCAACAACCAGAGTCTCCTCCAAGGTATCGTCGACCATAAACCCGCTGAATTCAGAGGCCTTAAAGGACGCCACCCGGATATCCGTACCTTTCAGGTAAAAACTCAGCAATTCAGCGCACCCTGAAGCCGCCACTCCGGCTGTGCCCTGCCCTACGAAAAAGATATTACGTACACGCTTTCCCCTCAGGGCCTCTTGAAGACGGGAAGGTATAACCGAATCATCCAGCAGAACTTGTGGATATCTCTTGCCGTCCATTTCAACAATGGCCACTCGACTCTGGACAGTCTGCTCGATGGAGCCCGGCGATTCCGAGATCTCTTTTAGAAAATAGTGAGGATAGTTTTGCCGGTCTATGTCTCTTGAGGTAATTTCTGCTTCATTAATATCCTTTTCAGAAATCTCAACAGGAGTTCCATCATAATATATGGCCCTGATGCCCTCAAGACCTCCGCCGCTATCCTGATCCAATACAAATATCTGGCCATGGGTATTACCGGAGCTGCCTTCAACGACCTTATCACCGTCCATTTTAACGTAACGCGAGGTTTCTTCAATAAATCCGTAGGCCTCAGAAGCAAAAACATAGTGGTCTTTTGCCAGTCCTACAAACATCGCTTGCCCGCTTCCTTTCTGCGCAAGAAAAATTTTCCCGGGCGCGAGATTGCTGTGCATGGCGATGGCGTGGGAGCCCTCGAAATCGTTAACCGCGAGGCGAAAGGATTCCTCAAGTGTTTTGTCTTGCTTGAGATATTTTTCTATCTGAATAGGAATGATTTTTGTGTCCGTAGTAATCACGCCTGAGATTGATTGGGCGGTTTCTCTTTCATAATCCTGTTTCAAACGCTGGTAATTGTCAACGTCTCCATTAAGACAAACATGAATAATGCCGGAATTTGACCCAGGGGCGCCAATGTCGCCTTCCCCTTGAAAGCCGTTTTGCTCCGCAACACAATTATCGATAGGATGACAGTTTGCCTCACTAATCTCACCGACCGATGCCCAGCGCGTGTGGGCTACCGTGGTCTGATAGAGATGAGGAAACCTGATCAGGTGCTGAAATACAGCATCCACACGAACTTGCCTTCTCAGGTATTGAACATTATCACCAAGGCTTCCGATCTCGGCGGCTATCTTGTAGGTGAACACCAATGAGACAGTGGAATTGTGCTTATTGAACGCGATGCCGCGATTGACCAAGGCCTGGCGCGCCTGCCTCGCCTCGAACTCATCAAGCAGCGAAGCCTCTTTCATCCTCTGCTCAAACTGAGAAAAGACAGCCACATCAAGCACAAAAAAGAGCGAGATTCCGGCCGAGTCCCTACCCCTGACCTCAAGGCGGTCGAGGTTGTTGAAAACAAGGTTGATTCCCCTAAGTTGTTTGGCTGCAAGAGCGGTGTCATTATATTGTTCGAAGCTGCCAAGGGAGTTTATCTTTTCAATATTATCCAAGACTTCGTGCTTTAAAGACCATAATATGTCCTTCAACTGAATGATCGAACCACTTAGGATTTTATACTCTTCCGGTGCCAGACGTCCTGTCTTTTGGACACATGCATTCTCTTCGGTTTCAATAAGGACCTGTAGTCTGTTGCAAAGGCGTGAAAGTTGATCCTGGTAGCTCCTGTTGGAAAAGACCTCATAAAAGCTATCTTCAGTTTTAAATTTCGCACAGAGACCCTTTATCTCTGCCAAAACCTCTTCCCCGCCAAGGTAATGGTCTTTGGGACTCACCTCTTTTTCCTCAAGTGTCTCCCAGGTGTATTCAAAGAGGCTCTCAATCCTGTGCTCGAGATCCTGAAGGGGCAAACCTCCCTTTTGGGCGGACCGCCTTTTGAACGCCAGAATACCCGTGATGCCGCAGTTGAGCACTCCCGGCTGATACGGGAACAGTACAACCGAGCCTTCGGGAACCGTTTGTAAGCTCCTCCCAAAGTAAAGACCGGTGATACCTCTTGTTTTTAGGAATTCTTTTATCTTCGTAAAGATCATATCTTCTTCCAGCTTAAACCTGACAACCGGGAACCTTACAGGAATGTAGAATAATGAACAAGAAATTCCGAATGCCGAATTTTTTCACTTCTTACTTCCTTGTTCGTTATTCGTTATTGCAAAACTGTTTTCTGCCGCAAAAAACACGAACTTTGTTTTTAAGCACCTAATGATTTGGGTCGCCCAGAATTATTTCAACTTTCTCAACATCTGAAGGTGTGTCAACCTCTTTGGAGTCGTAGCGGGTCTCCACGACCTTAATCCTATAGCCATGCTCCATGGCTCGAAGATGTTCAAGCTTCTCAATGGCTTCCAAACTGCCCTGCGGAAGGGAAGCAAAGCGCTCCAAAAAATGTTTTCGATAAGCATATATTCCCAGATGCTTGAAAATATCGAATGACGCTGAGCCGTCACGGTCAAAAGGGATGTTCGAACGGGAAAAGTAAAGGGCAAATTTCTCTTTGTCAAACACACATTTTACATGATTGGGGTCTTCGAGCTCAGCCGGATCGGTTATTTTGTAAATCAGTGTTGTCATGACAAGCTCTGGATTATCCATGAGCGGCGAAACGACCTCGGAAAGACATCGCTGATCAAAGGCCGGCTGATCGCCCTGGATGTTAATCACAATATCTTCGTCTTTTAGGCCAAGCATTTCCGCGGCCTCTGCGGCCCTGTCCGAACCAGATCGATGTGTTGCAGCCGTCATGAGCGCCCGGCCGTCAAAGCCCTCCACGCACCCGTAAATACGATCGTCGTCTGTGGCAACTACCACATCGGTCAGAATGTTTGCCTGTTTGGCCTTCTCATATACCCACTGGATCATGGGTTTACCGAGAATCGGCATCAATGGTTTGCCTTCAAGCCTTGTGGAAGCATACCTGCAGGGAATAATGGCTACTATCCTCATGATAAAATCGCTTCCCGATTTAATACACCGCGGCTACGCCGCTCAAAAATTTGGAGGCTTATTGTTAAAGTGCAATGCTTGCCGCTTTCCGAATGGCCGCAACCATAGTCTCAAGGCGCTCGTCGCTCATTTTCACTGAAATGGGAAAGACCAGGAGCCTATCGAAAACCGCTTCTGACTTCGTGAAACTATCCGTCGGATAGCTCAGCTTCCCTTTGTGTTCGTTCCTCTGGAAAGGCCATCCGGTTCGACAAAGGGTCAATCCCTGATGGAGGTGCTCCCATTTTGGATAAAAATGCCAAGTATTTTCTTTAAAATAGATAGCACCTGCCTTTTCCTCAGACAACACTCTATTAAATTTTCGCGCTGCCTCCGCGTCC
>JABXJX010000085.1 GCA_013375375.1 Desulfobacterales bacterium
GTATGCAACGTTGACGTGTGCCTGGTTCGTGAAGTTCGTTACACTGCCGTTAACAAGCAGGACGAGATTTGACCTGATTCAAAAAGAGATCCTCCTTGGCTGCCAATGCACTATTTGGTGAGCAAGTCCGCCTCAGGCGGATCAAAAAGTTCATACAAAGGAGTGAAAAGGGGTTATGCAAAGGTCTTAATTGAAACAAAAAGCCTAACTTCAAAAGCAGGAAGCCATGGGGTTGTTGGTTCAACAAATAAAGAAAAAAATCAGAAAATGGATAGACGCCGCTCTCCAGGGCCATCACGATTATTATACATGCAACCTGCCCAAAAAGTCGGGGTTTTTGTCGTCATTGATTCTAAGATCATTGTTTTCCGATGTTTATATTAACCCCACACAGACCGAATTCTTGAACAACCTCTCGAAAAAAGCCATCATAGTTTACGCCTCTAAGTACAAAAGCCGCTTTGAATATCTCTTTTATCGCATTCGATATAAAGAAGAAGGGATGCCTTTCCCGGAAATCGGATTTGAATATAAGATTTTTCTCTGGCAGAAGATCTCCCGGCTTGTTCTTATCTTGCTTGCCCATGTGGATCATTTCTTCGAGCACAAGACCTTGCCAGACCCGTACAAATCAGGCTTTTTCAATCGCCAAATAGAAACCGGATCTGCGGCCCTTCTCTCTCTGGTTGACCCAAAGGGATTCTATCATCGATTTGTAAGGGCCGAGCAGAACCCATTAAAATATCTTATTGAACTGCAGCGCACAACCAATCGTCCAATATGCATAGTCCCTCAGTGGCTACTGTTCAGTAAAAAACCCCACCGTCCCCCTCGAAGTTTTATCGATATTATCTTTGGCAGTGAGGAAAATCCAGGACGACTCCGACGATGGACGGTTGTTTCACGTAACCCTCAAAAGGCATTTGTAGAGATCTCTGACCCGGTCAACCTGAAGAATTTTCTTCAGAAGCCTGAAAACCAGGATCAAGACCCTGAAGAGCTCTCATTTATTCTCCGGGACAGGCTCCTGGAGCAGATGAATCGCCATCGCCAAAGCATCACCGGACCGGTTCTCAAGACGCGAGACGAACTAAAAGAGCTCGTACTGAGAAATAAACAGTTCCAAAGTCTTGTGAAACGGTTTGCCCAATCCAACAACAAGGATATTACCGAAATCTACAAAAAGGCAGATGACTACCTAAATGAAATCGCAGCCGATTACAGTGTTAACTTTGTTCAGGCCCTTTGCATAATTTTCGGATGGATATGGAAGACCATGTTTGACGGAATCACTCTTGACATGGAAGGTTTGCACCGGGTAAAAAGTGCGGCTACAAAGGCCCCCCTTGTTTTTGTTCCTTGTCATAAGAGCCATTTTGATTACCTTATCCTGAACTATCTTTTGTTTAACAATAATATGCCGTGTCCCCATATAGCGGCAGGACGCAACCTTGCCTTCTGGCCAATGGGAACCCTTTTTAGGAAGAGCGGTGCGTTTTTCATTAAGCGGACCTTTCGTGGGGCAAGACTATACTCGGCCATTTTTTCAGGATACGTGCACATGTTAATCAATCAGGGTTTCAATATAGAGTTCTTTATTGAGGGTGGACGGAGCCGAACCGGAAAATTGACTCTTCCAAAAACAGGATTAATTTCTATACTACTCGATGCATATAAGAACGGAGTCTGCCGTGATTTAATATTCGTGCCTGTCTATATTGGATATGACCGCCTACTTGAAGAAAGTGCCATTTTAAAGGAATTAGAAGGAAACAGGAAAAAACAGGAAAGTTTCCGTCAACTTATTAGGGCCCGAAAGGTTTTGAAAAAACAGCACGGCCGTATATATGTCCAGTTTGCCGAGCCGGTTTCAATCGAGATGTTGGCGTCAAGATCAAACCATTCCTTGCAGGATATGGATCAAGCTGAATACCAAGCCTTGGGCCGCAACCTCTCCTATCGGATCATCAATTCCATCAACCGTATCTCGGTGGTCACGGCCCAGGCACTCACAGCTTCGGCTATCCTGAATTACCCCAAACCGCATTTCAGCCAAAAAGAGCTTATGGTCTATGTGGAGACTTACTTAAGTTATCTGCTCTCCCAAAAGGCCCGGTTGTCGGAAAATCTTGATGATCCCCACAATGCCGTCGAAAACGTGTTATCCACGTATAACAGCCGAAGATTTATCGGGAGACAAAGAACAAGCGGGCAGGATGGTACAGCCATAGACGAGCAACGGTATCTAATCTGGGAAAACAAGCGCCTGAACCTCGAATATTATAAGAACAACTGCATCCATTTTTTTATTCCGGCAGCATATACAGCCTTAGCGATCCTTTCTTATGACGCTTTTCAATTCTCTGCGTCGGCCTTGCAATCGGATTACAACTTCTTGCAAGATTTCTTTAAATATGAGTTTGCTTATGACGTAGACAAGTCCTCTGAATATATGGTCAGAAAAACCCTCAAGGCCTTCATTGATGATGCCATACTCATGCCTCATCGTACCCTGCCCGACACTTACAATATTACCGCTGCGGGTTTCCGGAAACTGTTGTGTTTTGCAAGCTTCCTCAAGACATATTTTGAATCGTACTGGGTGGTTCTTAAAGTATTGAAAGAGTATAATCGGCGTGACCTGGTCAAAAAGGAACGTATAAAAAAGATCCGGACATTAGGCAATCAATTATATAAGCAACGAGAAATCGAAAGGAACGAGGCCCTTTCTCAAATCAATTACGAGAACGGGCTGACATTCTTCAATTTCAAAGGGATCAGGGGAGCCGAAGACGTGGAAGGAATTGAATTCTATACTAAGGTCATCCAAAGATACTTGGATTGCTTCTTGGTGCAGAAATAGTTACTAATGAGAACGTTTTGTACCCGACATTGGTTTGGGGTCACAATGTCTTTTCTTTCGTTCCGAGTCTCCCTCTCCCGCCAGTCACTCCAGAAAAGACACCATAACCCCAGTGTACGATGTCGATCGGGTAGCTTTGAATTTATCATGCGTTGTTTTCCTGCATCTGGCATCAGGTATCAGGCAATCGTCAATCATCAATATTCAATCGTCTAGGTTTTGTCGTCACAATCAAATGGCGGGAGAAAAGCTTTTTCGCCACCCGCAAGACATCTGCCGCGGTAACACGCTGAATAAGGCCGGGATACTTACCGTCATAATCATAACCCAACCCCAAGGCTTCGTTGACGGAAGCGCTTGAGGCCTGTGATTCTATTCTTTCCAGACCGATCTCATGTGTTGTAATGCACATGTTTTTGGCTCGTTCCAGGGTTGTATAGTCCACCTCCACACGTTGAATCAATGCCATCTTGTCCAGAATAATCTTGAGGACTTTTTCGTAATTGTCCGTGGTAGTCTGGGCCATTATCCCGAAATACCCGCCATCAACACCAAAGGCGGGATACGCATGTACGAAATAGACCAGATTATTATCATCTCCTCTTAGCGCGTCATGGAGCCATCCGCTGGGATATCCGATACCGGAAAGAATGGCATCGAGCACATCCACAACAGGCCGATCGTTATCTGAAAGCATAAGTCCATTATATCCGACCAAAATTGCCGCTGAGGTCTTTTCGTTGAATATCTCAAAGATTTCATCCTGGATAATATTCTGGGTCTCTATTTCGATGATCGGCTGCTCCAGGATACCGGATCGAAAATCTTCAAAGGCGTTTTGAACCATGGAAGTTGCTATCTCAGGGTCAATGTCGCCGAATACGGTCAAGACAGCATTGTTCGACATCATGATCGACTCGTAAAAATCTCTTATATCTTTGCCGGAAAAACTTTTCACCGCCTTGTCCGTGCCTATCACATCGTTTCGGTATGGATGCTTGCGGTAGTAATGCCGTTTGAACAGCCGGGTGATCTCTGAAGTCCAGTGCTCATCGAGTCTTTGTATGGACATGAGAGTCTCCCTGCGCTGCTTTTCGATTTCATCTTCCGGAAAAACGGGATGGAGAACCACGTCGGAAAGCAAGTCCAAGGCGACATCGAGGTGCTCTTTTAGAACCGAAACAGAGATGCTCGCCATATTGTGTCCGGAACCCGACCGGATCGATCCCCCTATGTCTTCAATGGTCTTTGCAATCTGAAGCTTGGATCGATTCTCGGTCCCCTTGGTGAGAAGGGATGTCATAAAATTAGAAATCCCGGGTTTGCCAACCGGCTCAAATCGAAGTCCGCCCTTTACCACGAACTTGACGGCAACAACAGGCGCAGCCGTATTCCTTTTCAGAATAAGTTTCATCTGGTTCGGCAGTATGATTTTCCTGGCTTTCGTCCACGAGTCGGAAAATGTCGATGTTAACTCCCGGGGTTTCGATACCGCCCCAGGCGGCCTAATCACCGCAAGGGTCATGTGGTCTCTCTGAAAATATTTTTTAGCCACTCGCATCACGTCTTTAGAAGTGACTTCTTGAAGTTTTGACACATAGTTTTCGCTGAAATAAGGATCACCAGTGGCCAGCCAATCCAAGGCAATTTGCCTGGCCTGGCTTTGCGCACCCTCCTGACCAAAGATATAGTCCGCCGCAACCTTGTTCTTGGCACGTGTCAGGGCTTTTTTGCTTACCGGCTTTCTCTGAACCTCTAAAAGCTCTTCCCAAACCGCATCAATCGCTTTGGATAAATTCTCATACGCGAGATCCATGGAGATCAAAAATTGACCCCTTACAAAAGCAGGGGTCCAGCTTCCAGCGCTTATAGAAAGGACCAGCCCCTTTTTATCGCGTACCGTTCGATATAGATTTGAAGTACGGCCATCACCCATGATAACAGCCAGCACATCAAGTGGGTAAAGGTCGGGATCGGTCAAGGAAACCGTTCGAAAGCCAAGTTGAGCCTGCGTGATCTTTGCCATGGGCAGGCTCTTTTCCACCCTGCGCGGGGCGAGCTGGGCTGGTTCCGCCGGCAGAACATATGGAGGTTTTGCAGCTCCTTTCAGGGTTCCGGCCAAATCGAGCACTGCTTTGAACACCTCCCATTTATCAACGCTTCCGGCCACGGAAATGATCATGTTCTCCGGTGCATACCATCGGCGATAATGGGTTATGAGATCCTCTTTATTTATTCCCAGAAAGACCTCTTTTTCGCCGATAACCGGGTATCGGACCGGATGCCTTCGGTATGCCGTCTTCATAAATAGATACCAGAGTTGCCTGGAAGGATTGTTCTCGCCCATCTGAAATTCCTGGAGGATAACACCCTTTTCCCTCTGATATTCGGTCTCATTAAATTGACAGTCCGTCACATAGGCCAAAAGCAGGGACAGGGCTTCTTGGTAATGCTCCCGCGTGGTATTTATAAAATATGCAGTTTGGTTATAGGCCGTATAGGCGTTAGTCGCCCCGCCTATGGCCTGAAGACGCTCTTTGATCTGTGCCTCGGTGAGCTTCGAGGTCGTGCCGCCTGATACCACATGCTCCAGGTAGTGAGAAAGTCCGCCTTTTATACTCTCCCCTTCATAGATCGATCCGGTATTGACCAGCACCTGGGCTGAAACCACTTTCGATCCGTGAGTCTCGCGGATAAATATTGTAAGCCCGTTTTTCAATACCACGAACAGATCATCAGGTTTTGAAGGTATGATGCGATCAATCAGCGGGCTTTTAAAAAGATCGGACCTGTCTTGAGCCGGAGCATCTGGGTATGTCTCCGAGTGTACATAATCGCGAGGAAGGAAAACGAGACAAGCTACTGTTAATAAAAAAACAATGCCCGTCTTGGGTCTTAACCAGGATCCAAGATCAATCATAATTCCTCCAAATGATCTCGTAAAAAGTCATCAAATGGACGGCACAGTAAAAAGCTCCAGATGCAAGGCGCGCAAAGCTTGAGGAATGAGGTCCGCCTCAGGCGGATCGCAATGACGAAAGATGAAGCGCAACGCCGCAGATGGACTTTTTACGAAGCCGTTAAGATTAGAATAGATTTTATCTAAATCATATGCAAGAGTTTTCCAGGATTATTGGATTTAAAACCGGCATCCAATTGTGTTGACATCTGCCAAGAGATAGATTAGCGTAAAAAATTTATGTGAGTGGAGGAACACATTCAGATTATCACGGCTATAAGTCACATGCAGCAAGAGGCAAGACGCCTGCTGCAAACCGGCAAGACCATAGCTTTCGTTCCTACCATGGGTTACTTTCATGAAGGCCATCTGGCCCTCATGCGAGAGGGGCGAAAACATGGAGACGCTCTGATTGTAAGCATCTTCGTTAATCCCATACAGTTCAGCCATTCAGAAGACTTTAAGACCTATCCAGGGAACCTGGATCGTGACGTGAGTCTGGCCGAATCCGTGGGGGTTGATCTAATCTTCGCCCCTGACACCGGGGCGATGTATGATAATGCTTTTCAGACCTATATTGATCTGGAGATGCTTCCCGGGTACCTTTGCGGCACGTCGAGGCCGGGCCATTTTCGTGGTGTGGCCACTGTGGTAACCAAGCTCTTTAACATAATCAAGCCACACGCGGCCGTCTTTGGAGAAAAGGATTATCAGCAGTTAGTTGTCATTCGGCGCATGGTGCGTGATTTGAATCTTGATATAAAAATCATTGCAATACCTACCGTGCGTGAGTCCGACGGCCTGGCCATGAGTTCCCGAAACACATATCTGTCTGAAGACGAAAGGCGCTCTTCCCTGTCCCTCTTTCAGGCCCTTAAAAAGGGACAGGGAAGCGCGGCTCAAGGGATAAAGGATGCCAAACAACTCATCCGCGAGGCATCAGAGCTTATCCGCGCCTATCCTTATACAAAAATTGACTATGTGGCCGTGTGCGATCCTGAAACGCTTGAGGACGTTGACCTGGTTGACAGGCCGGCATTGATGGCCCTGGCCGTATGGGTAGGTAAAACCCGTTTGATAGATAATATGATCTTGAAACCGATTGAAGATTGATGATTCGTACCTTTCTAAAATCAAAGATTCACCGGGCCACTGTTACCGGGGTTGACCTGAACTATGAGGGGAGCCTGGGGATCGATGCCGACCTGATGAAAGCGGCAAATATCCTGCCCTATGAACTGGTTCAAGTGTACAACATCACCAATGGTGAGCGATTCGAGACCTATGCAATAGAGGAGGCGCAAGGGTCAGGGGCCGTAGCACTCAAAGGAGCAGCGGCCCGAAAAGGTTCACAGGGGAATTTAATCATTATTGCCTGCTATACCACCATGGACGACAATAACCTGGGAGACTTTAAGCCTTCTATCATCATTTTGGATGAGAACAATAAAATCAAGGAGGACAGATGAGCAAGAAAGACTACTTATTCACCTCGGAATCTGTCACGGAAGGGCATCCCGATAAGGTGGCCGACCAGATATCCGATTCCATCCTGGATGCCATCATAGAGCGTGACCCACAGGGCCGGGTGGCTTGCGAAACCCTTGTGACCACAGGCCTTGCCTTTATCTCCGGAGAAATCACCACAGACTGTTATGTGGACATGCCTCAGATTATTCGGGAAACGCTTCGCGATATCGGCTACAATTCTTCAAGGATGGGTTTTGACTGGAAGACATGCGCCGTGATTACAAGCATTGATCAGCAGTCCGCTGATATTTCGCAAGGTGTAAACGGAAAAGGGCTTTCAAAGGAGCAGGGAGCCGGCGACCAGGGCCTTATGTTCGGCTATGCGTGCAACGAGACCCCTGAACTGATGCCCATGCCTATTTGCTACGCACACAAGCTGACCATGCGCCTGGCAGAAGTGCGCAAGAACGGATCGCTCGATTTTCTTCGCCCTGACGGCAAGTCACAGATCACCATTCAATATGAGAACGGCAAGCCCAAACGGGTGGAAGCCGTTGTGATTGCCGCCCAACACAGCCCTGATATCTCATATTCAGATTTGAAAGATGCGATCATTGAAGAAGTCATCAAGAAGGTGGTGCCCAAGAAAATGATAGATGGAGACACCAAGTATTTTATCAATACAACCGGCCGCTTTGTGATCGGAGGCCCAATGGGGGATACCGGCCTTACCGGCAGAAAGATCATTGTGGATACTTACGGCGGCCAGGGAAGTCACGGCGGAGGGTGCTTTTCCGGTAAAGATCCCTCCAAGGTGGATCGAAGCGCATCTTATATGGCAAGACATATTGCAAAGAATATCGTAGCCGCCGAATTAGCCAAAAAATGCGAAGTCCAGCTGGCCTACTCTATAGGTGTGGCACGACCTGTTTCCGTGCTGATTGACACATACAGAACAGAAACGATTCCACGAAAGCGGATTTGCGAAATCGTCAACGAGGTGTTTGACCTCAGACCCTCGCCGATCATTAAATATTTGGACCTCCTGCGGCCTATTTACAAAAAAACAGCGTGCTATGGTCACTTTGGCCGTAACGATCCGGACTTTACATGGGAAAAGACAAATATGGTGGATGTTCTCATTGAAAAAGCTGGTATAAAGAAACCCAGAAAAAAAGCAGCAGCAAAAAAAACCAAAACTCGCAGCCGACGTAGTTGAACGGGCATAGGGTTAAGGGCAGAGAGCAGAGAGTTCGCCCTGCTTGTGGGGTTAACCCCGCAACCTAGTGACCAATGATTAACGTGCCGTTGCCCAAACAGGCAGGTTCGCAGATAGCCTCTGAAAGAGCCGTCAAGGAGCATCTTTTTTTGGGTCGGGTCAAATCTCATCCTGCTTGTAAGGGGCAAAAAGCTCGGGCCTCACAGATCAGGCACACGTATACGCTATCTACAAGCAAACAAGCCCCTATTGTAAGTGGGTCAGGACCGCATGT
>JABXJX010000086.1 GCA_013375375.1 Desulfobacterales bacterium
GTATGTTGAATATGGTGCCGTTGGGAAGGCTATCAGGCAATATTAAGTGACCTGATCTCAAAAAAAGATCCCCCTTGACTGCCAACAGATAAAAGGGAGTATCCAATAGCTTACATGCTATTGCCTAGACAGCCGCACACAATCTCAAAAACCTCATCAACCATGATCGCCTTCATACACTTTGGATCAATGCAACCGGTCCTTCTATGGTTATAGGCTGAAAGACAAGGACTGCAGGCCAATCCGGCAAACAGGCAGGTCGTATTCCGGCCAAGCGGGGCATAAAGCACAGGGGTCTCCGGCCCGAATAGAACCACGTTCTTGATTGAGGTCAACCCCGCAAAGTGTGCGGGCCCGCCATCGGCCGTGACCAGAACATCGGCTAAATTAAACAAATCGAATAAATCCTTGAACGAAGTCTTATCGGTAAAGTCGATACAACGCTCCGGGCCGACATCAGCAAGTATCCTCTCGGCTTCCCGGCCCGCACCCTTCAAGCCGATCACGATCACCACGGCATTGAATCGTTCGATGATTCTCCGGGTTAAGGCGGTATAGTTTTCCATTGGCCACGCCCGCACCGGCAACAGGTCGCCGGCACTGGGATTGAGCAGGACCAGGTGTTCGGCCTCATTCACCACAGGGTTGACGGCAGCAAGACGAATCTTAAGACTTTTGAGGTCTGCTTCAGCAGGCCGGTAAGAAGGCTGCACCAGATCCCGTTCTGAAATCGCTTCCTTTACAAGGGGATATTTACCCTCCCGCTCAATCGATTTGACCAAGGCAAGAAAGTTCTTGGCCATGTGTTGATGAGGATTGTAAAAGACCCGGTGGGTCATGAAGCTTCCGCGGTAGAGCCCTTCCTCATGATATCTTCCGTATCCGACCCGCATACCGGTGCCGGAAAGACCACTCAATAAGGATGAAAAGCGCGAGAAAAGCTCTAAATCAAAGACCGTATCTATTTGCACCTTTCGCATGGCTACCACAGCCTTGAGCGTGCTGAAAAGAAAATGACCCGGAGAGCGCATGTTTACGGTCAGGACATGTTCTTTCGGAATAATACTTAGGATGTCCACTGAAAAGCGGTTTTGCGTAAAGGTAAGAAAGTAGAGCTTTACTCCCGGATATCTCCTGAGCATATACTTCATCGCCGGATAGGCAAGGATGGCACTTCCCATCTCTGAAAGCTCTATAAAAAGGATCTTCCTGGGTGTCTTGTTCTGTGGCGGTTGGTGCCCTCGCCATTGCTTGAAGAGGTCGATGACTCTATGTGCAAGGGAGACAAAGAAGCAGGCCGGAATTCCTACCCATTTATCAATAGCTCTGATAAAATTAAGATTCATGGTAATAACTAATCAAATAAGATTCGTGCAATATCGTTGTAAAACACAAAGATCATGAGGAGAATTAAAATGAAGATGCCGACCTGTTGGGCCACTTCCCGCATCTTGTGGTTGAGCGGCCTTCGGCTTACGGCCTCGATCAAGAAGAATATAAGATGTCCCCCGTCTAAGACCGGAATCGGGAGCAGGTTTATTATACCGAGGTTGACACTCAACAGGGCTATAAAAAAGATGAGATTGGTGATGCCGGCCTTGGCCTGTTGTCCTGCCAGTTGGGCAATCATGATCGGACCCCCTAAGGTCTTGGCCGAAATAGCACCGGTAATGATCTTTCCAATTGCCAACACCGTCAGTTTGGCAATCCTCCAGGTCTGCAACATCCCCTGAGCCGCGGACTGAAAAAAGTTGAGTCGCTTTATGGTAAAGGCCCCGGAAGCAGTTATTCCTATAGCATACTTATCAACTCGTTCTCCAAACAGGTTCTGGGAGGAAACCAGTCTCGGGGCCATCTTTACCAGCACAGTGCTTTTTTCTCGCAATATTTCAACGTGCAGGGTGCGACCGCCACTTTGTTTGATCAGGGCCGACATCTCGTCCCATTGAGTCACCTGTTTGCCGTCAATAGATACAATAAAATCCCCCGGGCAAATACCAGCCTCATAAGCAGGCATCCCCTGTTGAATTTCTCCCACTTCCGGTTTTATAATCGGCATGCCCGAAATCTGAAAAAATACAAAAAAGATTACCACTGATAAGAGCAGATTAAATACCGGACCTGCCAGGACGATCAAACTTCGTTTGAAAAGGCCTTTATGTGAGAAGGATAAGGGGATAAGGGAATCGTCTATTTCTTTATCCGGCTCTTCCCCTACCATTTTCACATATCCGCCAAGTGGAATCGCTGAAATCATGTACTCGGTCATCCCGATCTTCTTGCCCACTATCCTGGGACCAAACCCAAGGGAGAACTTTTCCACCCCAACGCCCATCAGTTTTGCCAAAAGGAAGTGGCCGAACTCATGCACGAAGATCAAGATACCAAGTACAATGACAAACGAAATAATATTGGCACTCATATACTCTCCTCGGCCGTGCGGCGCGCCCAGGCTGCCGCCGACAGGATATCCGAAAGCTTTGGGACTGAAACGGGTTTGTGTTTACTCATCACCTGTTGAACCACTTCATTGATACGCCCCAACCCGATACGGTGGTTCAAAAAGGCGTCTACGGCCGTTTCATTCGCGGCACTTAACACGGCAGGCATGGTCATTCCTATCTTGCAGGCCTCAAGGGCCAAAGTGAGACAGGGAAACCTTCCAGGGTCCGGCTCCCGAAAGGTAAGAGAACCCAGGTCAATAAGATCGGGTGGAGGCAGCCCGAGGGAAAGTCGCTCGGGATACGACAAGGCATAAGCGATAGGCGCTCTCATATCAGGCAAGCCGAGCTGGGCTATCACGGAACCGTCCTTATAAACTACCATTGAATGGACCACGCTTTCAGGATGTATCATTACCTGAATACGATCTTGAGGCACATCAAAGAGCCATTTTGCCTCGATCACCTCAAGCCCCTTGTTCATCAGCGTGGCCGAGTCTATTGTAATCTTCGGCCCCATCTCCCATGTAGGATGACAAAGGGCCTCCTCCGGGGTGATCCTGTCAAGATCATCCGGAGATTTCTCAAGAAACGGCCCCCCGGAGGCCGTAAGGATTATCCGGTCGAGGTCTTGCCTGCGGTGTCCGGCAAGGCATTGAAAAATAGCGCTGTGCTCGCTGTCTACTGGGAGAATCGACACCACTTTTTTTTCGGCAGCACCCATCACAAGTTCCCCTGCCATTACAAGACTCTCCTTATTGGCAAGGGCAACATGGTTGCCGGCCTCGATCGCAGCCATAGTAGGAATGAGGCCGGCCGAACCGACTATGGCCGAAACCACAAGATCAGCCGAAGTTAATGCTGCAGCGGCTCTATACCCATCCAGACCGTGCAAGACTTCTACACGTGTCCCCGTAATCATTTTTTTGAGCCGACGTGCCAGGTCCTCATCCAGAACCACGGCCACCTCAGGGGTAAAACGCATGACCTGTTCGGCCAAGAGACGTACGTTTCTACCTGCCGATAGGGCCGCAATTGAAAATCGCTCCGGAAACCGGTCGACCACACGCAAGACATTCCTGCCGATTGAACCCGTGGATCCAAGAATTGAAAGACGTTTCATTTGATTGTCGATTTACGATTGTTGATTGATGATTGATGATTGTCGATTGTTGATTTGCGATTGTTGATTGCTGATTGTCGATTTGCGATTTGCGATTGTTGATTGTTGATTTGTTTGTAACTATTCAGGAGCCAGACACGATCTGCGTATCATTTATTCTGGATTCCGGCCCCTGACTTCTGCCTCCTGAGTAGTCACATTTGTTTTTTTTAATCATCAATCGACAATCATAACTCGTCAATCATCAACCCAACAGGGTCTTGAAATAATAAAGCGCCGGTGCTGCAAAAAGCAAGGAGTCGATCCTGTCCAAGAGCCCGCCGTGTCCCGGCACGATCCTGCCGGAGTCCTTCAGGCCAACCGAGCGTTTCAACATCGATTCAACCAGGTCGCCTATCTGCCCTAAAATCCCCATGACCATAATCAAAGCGATCCAGTAACCCCAGCCGAACTCCGGAAAACAGTATTTCTTGAACAAAACACCGACCAAAAGATTGGCCGCCAGGCCGCCTGCCGCACCTTCTACGGTCTTACCGGGGCTTATTTCCGGCGAAAGCTTGTGCAGGCCGAATGTCTTGCCGACATAATAGGCTGCCGTGTCCCCGGCGAATATGACTGACATGAGAAAAAATATCCATGTCACACCCTGGTTCCAATCCCGGATCAGTATCAAGTGGCCCAGCAAGAAGGGGATGTAAATAAGACCCGCTACCTGCTTGTAAAGCATATGCGACACATGGTCCTGCGAGCCGAACCGCGCCAGGCAAATAACGGCGTAACCAAAAAAGGCCAGGACCAGTACGGCAATGGTCGCCACAACGTCCGTGCAAAAAGAGGCCACCAGAGCCAAACCAAGGGCCAAACCGGCCGCTTTTACGGCCATCGTATCCCCGGAGAGAACCAGGGCGTAGTATTCCAACAGGCCCACTGCCGCCGCCAATCCTACAAACACGGCAAAGCCGATTTGCCCCCCTTTTGCTATCAACAAGACCAACAGGGGTACGGCCACTAATGCCGTGAACCATCGTTTTAAATGAGAAGAGGTCATATCAATTTATCCCCCTTCTTGGCCTGTTCCCCGGTCATCCCGAATCGACGCTCACGCTTTTGGTAATCATGCAGAATGCGGATCAATTCGCCCCTTCTAAAATCGGGCCACAGGGTATTTGTGACGTGGATCTCTGTGTAGGCTATCTGCCAGATCAAAAAGTTGCTGATTCGCATCTCGCCGCTGGTTCGAATCAGAAGATCCGGCTCCGGCATCCCCCGCGTATAAAGATAATTCGAAAAGACCTCTTTTGTTACCTCCTCTGGTTTAAGGCGGCCCGCCTGAACATCGGCTGCGATCTTCCGGGCCGCCGCCACAATCTCATCCCTCCCGCCGTAGCTTAAAGCCAGGTTAAGGATCATCCCCGAATTTTCCAGGGTCGTATCCATGACCTCCCGGAGAACCTTTACAACATCATCAGGGAACATTTCAATCCGGCCAATAGCGTTCAGGCGGATGTTGTTTTCCATCATTTCGCTCAGCTCCGATCTCAGGAACCCTTTCAACAGGTTCATAAGGGCCGAGATTTCTTGCTGGGGCCGCTGCCAGTTTTCGGTTGAAAACACGTAAAGGGTCAGGACCTCTATCCCGATCTCACGGCAGGCCCGCACAATGTCTCTGACCGACTCAGCACCTTCCCGGTGACCTCTGATCCGGTTTAATGAACGCTTTTTGGCCCAACGGCCGTTGCCGTCCATGATAATAGCGATATGTTGTGGTAGTGATTCGGGTCGTAAGGGAGGAATATCAGAATTCAAGGATCTCTTTCTCTTTTTCCCGGCAGGTCTGATCAACTAATTGGATGTGGTTATCCGTAATTTTCTGAACCTTGTCTTGGCCCTTGTAAAAATCATCCTCTGAGATCTCACCATCCTTCTGAAGGCCTTTGAGTAGTTCATTAATATCCCGGCGGATATTGCGAATCGACACCTTATGCCCCTCAGCTATCTTGCGAACCACCTTGACAAGTTCTTTTCGCCGCTCTTCGGTAAGCGGCGGCATAGAAATACGGATAACCTTTCCGTCGTTCATAGGGGTCAGCCCTAACTCTGATTTAAGGATCTCTTTTTCAATCTCCCCAATGACCGACTGATCCCATGGCTTAATAACGATAAGCCTGCTCTCCGGAACAGTCAGGGAAGCTATCTGGTTCAACGGGGTGAGTGTTCCATAATAGTTTACCTTTATACCCTCAAAAAGTGCAACGGATGCCCGGCCGGTGCGGACCTTCTTAAATTCATTCTTCAAGGCATCAATCGACGCACTCATGCCTTTTTGTGCATCATCATAAATCGAATCAATCATCTTCTGATGCCTCCTTGATTCGAGTTCCGATATTTTCCCCGCAAACAACTCGTTTAAAATTTGCCTTTCCTCTGAGGTCAAAGACAATTACAGGAAGCTTGTTGTCCATTGCCAGTGAAACAGCGGTCGAATCCATAAACTTCAGTTGCCGTTGAAGGATTTCAAGATAGGTAACATTATCTAACTTTTTTGCACCGGCATCGGTTACAGGGTCAGCATCATAGATGCCGTCCACTTTGGTAGCCTTCAAGAGCACTTCTGCGTCAATCTCCTTCGCCCTCAAAGCCGCGGCCGTATCCGTAGTAAAATATGGGTTGCCGGTTCCAGCCGCAAATATCACCACCCGCCCCTTTTCCAGATGCCTGACAGCCCGCCTGAGGATATACGGTTCAGCAACGGCATACATATCGATAGCCGTCTGGACGCGTGTCGCAACGCCCCTCTTTTCAAGAGCGTCCTGCAAGGCGATACTGTTGATGACGGTTGCCAACATGCCGATATGGTCGGCCGAGGTGCGATCCATGCCGTAAGAACCAGCCGCCACACCGCGAAAGATATTCCCGCCACCAACAACCAGGGCGATCTGGACCCCAAGATCGTACACCGATCGAATCTCGCCGGCAAGATAGCCAAGCATCTCAGGGCCGATGCCAAAACTTTGATCACCCATCAAAGCCTCGCCGCTGAGTTTAATCAGGATTCTTTTGTATTTTGGAGACGGCATATTGGTCACTGGTCAGTTGTCATTGGTCATTGGTCATTGGTTATTGGTTACAAGTTAAATTCGTTAACTTAAGGGATTTAACGTCTCCATCAAGTGCCTAAAGTTTAAAGTGCCTAAAGTGAACTAAAGTTAAGGAATGCGCCTCCAGCGCAGTCCATTTTAGAAAAAACAGGATACCTTAACTTTAGGCACTTTAGCTCACTTTAGCTCACTTCAAACTTTGTCCCCTTTGAATTAGGTGTTGGCTTAAATTAATGATTCAGGAAGCTTAACTTAATAATATTGAGCCACTAATGACCAGTGACCAATGACTATTATTCCCCTCCTGCCTGAAAACGGACAAATTGCCTCACACTAATGTTCTCACCTGTCTTTGAAACCATATCATGAATCAGGTCCTGTATAGTAATGTCCGGATCCCTAACATACTGTTGGTCCAGAAGAGACGATTCCTTATAAAACTTCTCCATCTTGCCCTGGACGATCTTGTCCAGTATTTTTTCCGGTTTCCCCATTTCTTTGGCCTGCGACCTGTAAATCTCTTCTTCACGCTTTACGATTTCCTCGGGTATATCATCTCTGCGGATGCCGAGTGGTTTGGTCGCCGCAACATGCATGGCCAAATTTTTGACAAACGTTTTGAACTCATCGGTTTTGGCTACAAAATCGGTCTCACAGTTCACTTCCACAAGGACGCCTATCTTGCCGCCGGTGTGGATATATGAATCTATCAAACCCTCGGAGGTTTCCCGCCCGGCACGCTTCAGGGCCGTAGCCAGCCCCTTCTTGCGTAGAAAATCAACCGCCTTCTCCATGTCTCCACCGGCTTCCTTCAGAGACTTTTTGCAGTCCATAATACCCGCATTTGTTCTCGCGCGCAGCTCTTTAATCATCTGGGCATTGATTTCCGCCATTTATAATTCCTCTCGCAACTTGTCGCTTGTATCTTCACCGGCTTTGCTGGATGCAGGGGTTTCTCTTTTAATAATTTCCACAATGGGCCCTTCTGAGCCGTCAGAAACAACTTCTCTTTCTCCAGGTTCGGTAACAGCCCCTGCTTCAACAACATCCTTGTCTGCCTCAGCCTGAAGGCGCTCTTCCATACGCCCACGACCCTCAATGCAGGCATCGGCTATCCGGGAAGTGATTAATCGAATAGCCCTTATTGCGTCGTCGTTACCGGGAATAATGTAGTCTATTTCGTCCGGATTACAATTGCTGTCTACAACGGCCACAACAGGTATGCCAATCTTTCTTGCTTCACGTACTGCAATGTTTTCATTCCTGGGATCCACAACAAATATGGCCCCAGGCAGCCTGTCCATGTCACGAATTCCCCCAAGGTTATTTTCAAGCTTAGCCTTTTCTTTGCCAAGATTAAGTATCTCCTTCTTGGGAAAACGATTGACACTCCCATCGGCAAAAATGCCTGTGAGCTGCTTGAGCCTTTCAATGCCCTTTTTTATAGTCTGAAAATTTGTGAGCATCCCGCCCAGCCATCGATTATGCACATAGAACATTTCGCACCGGTTGGCCTCTTCATAGATAGAATCCCTAGCCTGCTTCTTGGTTCCCACAAAGAGAATCGATTCACCGTTTGCAACTGTGCCCACAACAAAATCATAGGCTGTTTTGAACATCCTGACCGTCTGCTGCAGATCAATGATATAGATCCCATTGCGGGCACCAAAAATGTAACGTTTCATCTTTGGATTCCACCGTCTGGTCTGGTGACCAAAATGGACACCTGCCTCCAACAACTCTTTCATGGTGATGTAAGACATGCTCTCCTCCGTTCTTTTTGGTTGTTCCGAGACTATGAGGTCTCAGTCCTCCGTTCTTGTCTTCCCCTCAATCCACTTCTCGCCGACTCAAGCCTCAAAGCACCGGAGAGAGGGTCCAAGAACGTGTGAATTTTCAAAATGTTGACTCATAACATACGATTTTCTGGGTTGCAACACAATTCTTAAGCGTTATTTTAAAGCCCTGAGACCTTTACATAACCCCTTTTCACTCCTTTGTATGAACTTTTTGATCCGCCTGAGGCGGACTTGCCTCGCTAAATAGTGCATTGGCAGCCAAG
>JABXJX010000087.1 GCA_013375375.1 Desulfobacterales bacterium
TGAGAAGAAGCGTGATTATCTTTTCTCATGCATCAAGGTCGAGAGGCCCCGAACTTTTCCTTTAGTTTTTCGCAAACAATGTCGGGTACCATGCCGCTGGTATCGCCTCCGAACTGGGCGGCCTCCTTGATAATCGAGGAGCTGATGAAAATCCATCGCAACCCTGTCATGAGAAAAACCGTTTGAACTTTTTTATTAAGCTTACGGTTCATCAGGGCCATCTGAAACTCATATTCAAAGTCAGAGACTGCTCTAAGGCCCCTCAAAATGGCATCTGCCCCGCGCTTGACAACATAATTGACCAGGAGTCCATCAAAGCAGTCCATCTCGACTCCCGGCATCTCCTTAAAGGTCTCCTTCAGCATTTCCAGGCGTTCCTCAATGGTAAAAAGCGGATTCTTGGTTCCATTACTCGCTATAGCAACAATGACCTTGTCAAAAAGTCTAAGCCCGCGCTGGACAAGATCGCAATGTCCATTGGTTACAGGATCAAAAGACCCGGGGTATACAGCTATCTTTCCCATACCAACTCCATAACTCGTTTTTTGAGTTTGTTGTGTTTCTTGGGTTCATTGAGTTGAGACCAACGCAACAACTTATTTTATAACACAGGCCTATAAAAGGAGACAAGAGTTTTTCCGTAATGCCTCTGGTCACTGCGTATAAAGCGTCCCAGCCTTTCCGGCACTACTTCGTGCTTGCTATGCTCTATAACTATAGAAGCCCCATCTGATGTTGATTCGGCACGGTCCAAAAGGTGTGCGCTTCGTTCCACAAAGCCCTTATCATAAGGAGGGT
Organism: Desulfobacterales bacterium; assembly: GCA_013375375.1. GTDB lineage: Bacteria > Desulfobacterota > Desulfobacteria > Desulfobacterales. The sequence goes on from JABXJX010000087.1 coordinate 799, forward strand.
CAATAAAGATTAGGTCAAAGGTGTGGCCGATTGCCTTCAAAAAACTCAATCCCCGCCGTATATCCCGTTTCAATATGGTGCTCCGCCCTTCCAGGCGGCAGGCGCGAATGTTTCGGGTGAGCACTTTTATGGATTGAGACCCATTGTCAACAAAGACGGCGGTTGCAGCTCCACGGCTGAGCGCTTCTATCCCGAGACTGCCGGTGCCGGCAAACAGATCAAGCACAACCGCACTTTCCACCACGCCTGCCATGATGTTAAAGATTGACTCCCGCAGGTAGTCTGTGGTGGGTCGAATCTTCAAGCCTTTCAAAGGGGAAAGCGTTTTTCCCCTTAAAGTTCCGCCGGTAACCCTCACGCATTCTCCGATGTTTGTTTTATTCCTTGTCCTCTGTGGTAAATCATTTTTCTGTATTTCAAAGTACCCCTGTGAACGGTTATGCCTATCATAATCTAATGCCGAAGGATTTTATCTTTTTGTGGAGGTGGCTCCTCTCAACGCCGATTGACTCTGCAGTCTGGGAGATGTTGTTTCTATTTTCAGAGAGCTTTTGCAAGATATACATTTTTTCAAATTCTTTTTTTGCCTCTTTCAAGGAGTCTGCGTCAAAGATTTCGGCCTCGGGAATTGTCACGTCCTTGCTTTTATAAGGGGGAGGGATATCGTCTTCGCCGATTGTTTCAGATTCCGTCATGATGGCAAGCCTCTCCACCAGGTTTTTTAGTTCTCGAACATTGCCCGGCCAATGATATGACTTTAGTTGCTCGATAGCCTGAGGCGTCATGGCCTTCAAATGGCAGTGTTCCTCCTCGGAAAATTCTTTCAGAAAAATTTCCGCCAGCAATGGAATGTCTTCAGTGCGATTCCGCAAAGGCGGTACCTCGATTGGGATAACATTTAACCGGTAGTACAGGTCTTCCCGAAAAGTTCCTTTCTCGATTTCTTTTTCCAGGTCCTTGTTGCTTGCCGCTATTACGCGTACATCCACCGTAAGTGTACGAGTACCGCCGACCCGTTCGAAGTTTTGTTCCTGCAAGATTCGAAGGATTTTTGCCTGCGTTTTGAGGCTCATATCTCCAATCTCATCTAAAAATATCGTGCCTCCGTTGGCAACCTCGAATTTGCCTCGCTTTCTGCTGGTCGCGCCGGTGAACGCACCTTTCTCATGGCCAAAAAGCTCGCTTTCGATCAACTCATCCGGAATGGCGGCACAGTTCACATCGATCAATGGCTTATCTGCACGATGGCTCATTTGGTGAATGGTGCGGGCTACAAGTTCCTTTCCGGTTCCGTTCTCGCCGGTGATCAATATCCATGCTTCGGTGGGTGCGGCAACGGCAATTTGCTTCTTCAATGCCTGGATCGGGGGGCTGCTTCCGCTAATAGAATGTTTTTCAAGTGTCTTCTTTCGCAGGAAACGGTTTTCCTCTTCCAGTTGCCTGAAATTGAGGGCATTGTTAATCACTACCACGACTTTTTCAATAGAGAGCGGTTTTTCGATAAAATCGTAAGCCCCCAGTTTCGTGGCCTTAACAGCTGTTTCAATGGTTCCGTGCCCTGAGATAATAATCACCTGAAGAAACGGATTGGTCCTCTTAATCTCCTGAAGCGTCTCTATGCCGTCTATCCCCGGCATCCAGATATCCAAAAGGACAAGATCCGGGGATTCCGCATCTATGAGTTTCAAGGCTTCGTATCCATTGGAAGCGGTTAGGACCTCAAACCCCTCATCAGAGAGGATGCCGCTCAACGACTGTAGTATGGTGGCTTCATCATCAACAACTAATATGGTTGGAAACAATGGTCTACTCCTTTAATTGTTTATTGTCGATTGTCGATTGAATATTGGGGCTTTCAATAGCCGATAGTAATTGCTTACTTATTACTTCTTGCTGGATGTTATAAATCTGCCGCAGGCGTTCTGGATATTCGTTGTTTGTCATTGGTTATCGGTTTATCAGTCAATCGCCAATCATCAATCGTCAATCTCTATGCCGGCAATTCCACAATAAACTTCGTTCCCCTTGGTTGATTATCCTGAACCCGGATAAATCCGTTATGGTCTTCAATGATCGCGCTGACTATAGAAAGTCCTAATCCCATGCCGGCCCTCTTTGTGGAAAAATAGGGTTCAAAGAGCCGGACCTTATCTTCCGGTGGTATCCCGGTTCCAGTGTCGCTTACCTCCAGTCGCACCATTTTAAGAATTGGATCAAAGCTCAACGTCACGCTGATGGTTCCGCTTCCGTGCATGGCTACAACGGCGTTGTCAATCAGGTTGATCATGACACGTTTCATCTGCTGTTTGTCTAGGTTGAGCTGTGGGATGTCCGGCTCTGGATGGACTTCAAACAAGACACCGGGTTGTGCTTCCCGGTAAAGCGCCACAGCATCTTCTGCAATATCAGTCAACCGGCAAGGCTCAGGGTATGTTGTAGGGAGCCTGGCAAAGGCGGAAAATTCATTTACAAGGTTTCTTATTTGGTCTACTTGATCGATTATGGTCTGTGTACATTCCAAGAAGACGGCATTGTCTCCTGTAATTTGATCACCATATTTCCGCCTAAGTCTTTGCGCAGAAAGCTTGATGGGTGTGAGGGGATTTTTCACCTCATGGGCAATGCGTCGTGCTACCTCGCGCCAAGCCGCCATCCTTTGGGCTCTTTCGATCTCCGTAAGGTCATCGAAAACAACTACCATGCCCATGCGACGGTTTTTGTCGTCTTTAAGGGCCGTGACGTGGGCCATAAAGGTGCGTGCCGCCTGATCGATGGTGAGTCTAACAGGTTTTTCCACCGAATTCTTGGGGCTATTTTCCAGCTCTTCCAGAAAGTCTTGCGCCAGCCGCAGGTGTTCAGAACTTAGGACTTTTTTGTAACTTCGATTCAGGACTTCTTCCCCTTTGAACCTAAGCATCTTTTCTGCTGACTTGTTGATGGTGGAAATAAACCCTGCAGCATCGATTGAAATAACACCGGTAGAGACATTCCTCAAGACCGTCTCCATGTAAATACGTCTTTGTTCAATCTCAAGATTTCGTTCCCTGAGTTGCCGGGCCGATAGCTCAAGCTGTTGTTTGCCTGCTCTCAGATCACGGGTCATCCTGTTGAAGGCGTTGACCAGCGTGCCCATTTCATCATCGGTAACGACCTTGCCTATGGCAAAGTTCAGGTCCCCTTCTGCCACTCGCCGTGTTCCTTCGGCCAGCTCCTGGATAGGGATCGTCAGGGTCTTTGCTAAGTAAAATCCAAACCAGGTAGCACAGAATATGATCAGCAGGGCTACGATGGAGAGTGTTATCAGGTGGCTGACCTGGATGGGCTTTTTCATCATCTTCGTCTGCTGGTATTGATCAGCCCCCCGGGAAATAGCAGCCATGTTTTCCGAAAGGCTGACGGGGATAACAGTGGAGATAGCCACCACGCCAATGGCCTTATCCGGGTCTGCATCGGATGGAATGCACCCAAGGGTCCTGATCATCTCGCCTGAAGTGAGGCGATCCGTTAAAGTGGTAAAGTTTACCTCGTGAAACTCCTTTTGTATTTCATCTGCCGACACTGCACTAAATGGAGACCCTTCCAGGTCTGGATCGAGGGCTACTGCCAACCGCTCTGAACGGGCAGAATAGACCTCGATTGCGTGGATGTTAAAAGCCCTCTGGGAAGCCCGAATATAACGGGTCAGGGCTTTTTTGTTTTCTTCTTTCAGCAAATTCCTGCGCACAATTTGATAAGCGACCCGTTCCAGATAGAAACGGTTGTTTTCTGCAACATGCTTATACACATACTTACCGACGTCCAAGGACCTTTCCAGAGAATGTTCCACAGGCACATTGAACCAGAATGCCACGCTGGAGGTTATGAACTGGATCGAAAAGAAAAACAGAAGGATGGTCGGAATCAGGGAAAGGCCGGCAAAGGCCACCACAAGTTTGGTGCGCAGCTTGGCCCCCATGACTTTTCGCCTTCGGTCATAGAGAAGCTTGACAATGTTTCTGAAGACCAGGAGGATCAACAACAGCAAGACAAGCATGTTGATGTTGATCAAGATGAACATGATAACCGTATTGGAGATGGGCAGCCCCGCCCCGAAACGAACGACTCTTGTTTCTATATAGGAGAGAATGCCTACCACCACGAGAAGGGCCAACACGATTATCCATTCACGTTTGCGGCGGCTGGCTTCTTGTTCTGATATATGTGCCATCTAGGTATAGGTCTCAGAAGTTCTGCTACTTAATGAACTCATATAGCTTATAGGCACTGTTGATCTGTGCCATTATTCCAATACTCCAATAGGGGCGAAGCCTCCAGGTTGGGTGTTAGTATATAAAGTCGGTTGTGTACCAGTCAGTTTCAAAATCCCACAGAAACAGGAAGAACCGAAACACATGATGCAGATAGAACGGGAGGGTGATCTTGCTGAGTTCCGCCTTGACCCTGACTTGGTAGCGATGATTCCTTTCGAGGGTTTTAAGCTTGGCAATCCTGAGATTTTCAACTTCAGCCATAATCCTCTTGGCTTCAGGCAGAGTATTGACAGTAACCGGCTGGTCGTTATGCTCGCTACGAGTAATTACAAATTCATTTTTTAAATTATTATACTTGACAGTGTGGCGAATCTCCAGACTGGCAAGGTTTTTGTCCTTCCAAAAATTTCGAACCTGGTCAAGTGAGGCCAGGAAAGTAAAGGTGGTGGGGACACCGTTCAAGATCGCCCGTTGCAGGTCTTTGGTGAAACAGCCCTGAACCCTAAAATACAATATGAGATCGTCCCTGGTGTTGGTGACGATGACGTTGGTTATCCTGGCATCTTGACCCCAGGCCATGCCCGAAACCAGCAAAAACAGACAGAGTACAAATATTGGAATACTTTTCCGCATAGCCCTTTACAATACCCAACCGGGTCTTAAATTGCAAGGGGTTTAAGGGAGGCAAGAATGATGGGCGCTAAGGTGAGACAACAGGTACCTATAAGGTTTCCCAGCAGGACTTTTGGTCTATGAATCTTTTCAGCAGAGCATGATTGAGGGCGTGCCCTGATTTGTAAGCTACTATGTGGCCGATAAACGGCATGCCGAGCAAGGAAAGGTCCCCAATACAGTCGAGCACCTTGTGGCGGACGAATTCGTTTTCATAGCGAAGGCCTTCGTGGTTCAATATCCTATTTTGATCGATCACCACGGCGTTTTCCAGGGAGCCGCCCCTGGCAAATCCATTCTGCTTCAGGTAATTGACCTCATGCAAGAACCCGAAGGTTCTGGCCCGGCTGATCTCCTTTTCAAAAAGACCGTTGATTAGCGAAATAGTATATGATTGACGCCTTATAAGCGGATGGTCGAACTCTATAGTGCAGGTAACCTTAAGTGTGTCTGAGGGATAAAGCCCGACCTTTTTGCCGTCATCTTCCATCTCAATCGGTTTCTTTACCACAAACGTAAAACGCTTTCCTGACTGGTTCCTGATTCCGGCCTCTTTTAGCATAGAGGTAAACGGCCCGGCACTGCCGTCCATGATAGGGGCTTCGTATGCATCCATCTCCACCAAGGCGTTATCAATGTGGAGTCCGGCAAGAGCGGCCATGAGGTGCTCAATTGTGGAGACAATCACGCCGTCTGTCCCAAGGGTGGTTGCGAGGCTGGTGTCAATAACATTTCGGAAATGGGCGCTGATAACAGGTTTATGTGGCAGATCGGTTCGAACGAACTTAATGCCGTGGTTGACCGGTGCAGGCCTGATAGTCAAATTAACCTTTTTGCCTGAATGAAGCCCAATGCCGGTACAATGAACGGGCCGTGCCAGGGTCTGCTGATTGGGATGCATATCACATATCCTCTTCTGTGGTCTCGTCCTTTAACGAAATCAGCAAGATGCGTGCCAGATAACGAGACATGGCCGGTGGGGCATGGGGTTAAACGAGTATCTTATTGAATATAAAGAGAAAATAGGATTGCAAGCCAGGCTTTTCCCCAAAGCTCAATGTTATACCGCCCGCCCCTGATGTCCGTTCTCGATGTGTAAAAAGATACACGTTTCAGACGAGGGAGTGTTGTTTTTGCAACAAAATCCTTGCCTTTGTGATGCATATTTGCTATGTGCTGAAAAATCGAGATGTTATAAGATCGCTCCGCGATTTTATATAGGGGGGTCCTTGCTTTCCAGGGTTTTGAGCAGCGCTGTTCTCGGGGTTGATGCCTATACAGTGGAGGTGGAAGTTGATATTAGGCACGGACTCCCGAGCTTTGCCACGGTGGGCCTTCCAGAGGCTGCTGTAAAAGAGAGCAAAGACCGGGTCAAATCCGCAATCAACAATTCCGGCTACAAGTTTCCGGATGATCGTATCACGGTTAACCTGGCACCCGCTGATATCAAGAAGGAGGGGACAGGTTTTGACCTTCCGATTGCACTCGGCATCTTGGCCGCGACAGGGGTTTTACCACAGGGGCTGCTCACCGAATACCTGATCTTAGGTGAGCTCTCTCTTGACGGACGTATCAAACCGGTGCGCGGCTCGCTTCCCGTGGCCTTGTTGGCCAGGGATTCCGGGCTTCGCGGCATGATTCTCCCGAAGGAGAATGCCCGCGAGGCTGCTGTAGTAGACAGCATAGAAGTTCTCTCTGCTACTACCCTTGGTGAGTTGGTAGAGTTTATGTGCGGTCTAAGGCCCATCCAGCCGGAATCTGTCGACATTCAAGCCATTTTTCAGGGAACACCCCCGTATGAGATCGACTTCTGTGAGGTTAAGGGCCAGGAGCATGTCAAGCGGGCCCTGGAGGTAGCAGCAGCGGGCGGGCATAACGTTATCATGATCGGCCCGCCCGGGGCCGGCAAGACCATGCTGGCAAAGCGCCTGGCAACCATCTTGCCCCCTATCACCTTTGAAGAGGCGATCGAAACAACCAAAGTGTACAGCGTGCTGGGTATGTTAGGAGATTCTCGGGCACTGGTTACAAACAGGCCCTTTCGTTCCCCGCACCATACCATATCCGATGCAGGTCTTATCGGCGGGGGACATATCCCGAGGCCCGGCGAGGTGAGCCTATCGCACAACGGGGTGCTTTTCCTGGACGAACTGCCCGAGTTCAAGAAGAATGTCATTGAGGTGCTGCGGCAACCCATGGAAGACGGGTACGTAACCATTGCACGGGCACTTACGAGTATTACCTATCCGGCCAGGCTCATGCTCGTGGCCGCCATGAATCCCTGCCCGTGCGGATATTTCTCCGACCCTAATCACGAGTGTACATGCACATACACAAAGATTCATCGGTACCGGTCCAAGATCTCGGGCCCGCTCATGGATCGCATAGATATCCACGTGGAGGTACCGGCAGTCAGCTACAAAGACCTTGCCGGTCAAGACGATGCCGTAACCTCGGTAGATATCAAAGAGCGCGTTAATCAGGCCCGTGCCACACAGTCGGAGAGGTTGAAACGGACCAAGATTCACTGCAATGCCCAGATGAACAACCGGCAGATCAAAAGATATTGTTCTGTTGACTCAGATTCCCACGCACTCCTTGAAGCGGCTATCGATAAACTGGGGCTTTCCGCACGCGCCTTTAACCGCATCCTTAAGATCGCAAGAACAATCGCCGACCTGGAGCAGGCCGCAGACATTGCCGCGCATCATATCTCAGAGGCCATCCAATACCGGAGCCTCGACCGAAGCACGCTCTTTACCTGACATAGCCGTTCGGCCTCCAGCATTCAGCTTTCAGCCATGTGCTTTACGAGGTGCCCCAGTTCAGGGAAGATGAGTTCTTTGCAGGCAAGCTTGCAGGCCTTGAGGCTGCCAGGTATGCAAAAGACCAGGGTTTGACCGACAATGCCGGCAGTGGCCCG
>JABXJX010000088.1 GCA_013375375.1 Desulfobacterales bacterium
CCGTGTTTTTGTGACTTATCTGTGGGGGAGACCGCAGCTCCCGCTTGCGGGAGAATGCGGAGGGGGTAAGAATCCCTGCAGATAAGTTACGAAAAACACCAGCCCGGGAGACTCGGAACGAAAGCAAAGACATCATGAGTCCAAAACCAATGTCGAGCACAAAACATTCTCATTAGTAATCCCCTTTTTTTAAACGATTTTATTACACCACATAGCGGCTGATGTCAAAAAGATTTCTTTTGACTTATCAGCAAGATTATACTAATCAGTGTGTAGCATGAATGAGTCTCTTACTTATAAAGATGCCGGAGTCGATATCGACAAGGCGAACCGCTTCATAAAAACGATTAAGAAAGTCACCAGGAGCGCGCCTCGCTCCGGTGTGATTGCCGGCATCGGGGGGTTCAGCGGCCTCTATTCCCTTAACGTGAACCAGTATAAAAATCCCGTTCTGGTCACTTCCACGGATGGAGTAGGCACCAAAGTCAAGGTTGCTTGCATGATGGACAAGCATGACACCATCGGGATCGACCTGGTGGCAATGTGCGTTAACGATATTGCGGTACAGGGTGCCAAGACTCTATTTTTTCTTGATTATCTTTCCATGGGAACCCTTGTCCTTGAAACAGCTGAGGCAATTGTTCGAGGAATTGTTGAGGGGTGCAAGCAGGCCAAGTGTGCCCTCATAGGTGGTGAGACAGCAGAGATGCCGGGAGTATACAGAAGCGGGGAGTACGACTTGGCAGGGTTCGTGGTCGGCATTGTAGACAACAGCAAGATTGTGGACGGATCCGAGATCGCGGTAGGCCACAAACTCATCGGTATCGCCTCAAACGGACTTCACAGCAACGGCTACTCCCTGGCTCGAGAGATCTGTTTTGAAAAGCTCAAACTAAAGATAAATGACAAGGTAGACATACTGGGGAGAACTATTGGTGAAGAGCTTCTGGAGCCGACCAAGATTTATTCGGAGATTATCCATCACCTCTTGCGCGACTTTCCGATTCACGGGATCGCCCATATAACCGGCGGCGGTACTATAGACAACCTGCCACGCATACTCCCCTCCTCCTGCAAGGCCCTAATCCGTGAAGAAAGCTGGGAGGTCCCGCCTATTTTTACTTTCCTTCAGGAAGCGGGTAAACTCTCAAAACGCGAGATGGCAAGGACTTTCAATAATGGAATCGGGCTCATCCTTGTGGTGCCTAAAAGAGCCGCAAAAGGGATTCTGGAGTTCCTTACGGCCATGGATGAAAAAGCTTACATCATAGGTGATATCGTAGAGAGGAAAAAGGGAGGGAACCAAATCGCTTGGGTATAACAGAATTGACGATTGTTGATTTGAAGAACGATCTCTTAATCATCAAATAGTCAATCGCCAATAATCAATCGTCAATCCCCTCGGGCCACTATATTGAAGACTTTGTCCAATGCCTCCGGGAGTTTTTCGGGTTTACTCCCTCCGGCCTGCGCCATATCAGGACGACCGCCGCCACCGCCGCCCACAACAGCAGCCACCTGCTTCACGATCTCGCCGGCATGATATTGATCCAGATACTCCTTCGTAACCACGACTACCAGCAGGGCCTTATCCGGTGTTCTGCTCCCCAGCACTACAATACCCGACTTCATCTTTGCCTTGAAACGATCGGCTAGGTCCCTCAAGGCCGCTGCCGTGTCTACTGAAACCTCCTTGGCGAGAACAGATACGCCGTTAACGGTCTTGATTTCAGAAGGCGACCAGTCTGATTCCTTGGCCGCCTTTTTTGTTTTGAGTGCTGCCAGCTCCTTATCCAGGCCCTTCAGTTGGGCCAGGACCTTCTGAAACTTTCCTGTAAGCTCCTCCGGCTTAGTTTTCAGCATCTGTGCTAAGGCATGCATGGTCCGGGATGTATCCTGGATGTAAGCAAGGGCGGCCCTCCCTGTAAGGGCCTCAATGCGTCGCACCCCTGCCGCAACACTCCCCTCGCCGACAATCTTAAACAGACCGATATCTCCGGATCTTTGCATATGGGTCCCGCCGCACAGTTCCTTGCTGAGATCTTCCATTGAAACAAGGCGGACTCGATCACCATACTTTTCTTCAAACAGGGCGGTCGCCCCTGTCTTAAAGGCCTCCTCAGCGTCCATTTCCTCAATCCGAACAGGAATGTTCTGCTGAATTCGGTCATTGACCAGAACTTCAATCTCCTGAAGCGTACTGTCGTCAACAGCGGAAAAATGTGTAAAGTCAAAACGCAATCTGTCCGGCGCCACCAATGACCCTGACTGCTTAACATGGTCACCAAGGACCTGTCGCAGTACTGCATGTAGGATATGGGTTGCTGTATGGTTCCCGGCAACGGCCGAACGCCTCTTCTGGTCAACGGTCAGGGTCACGGTCTGCCCAGGTGAGATGCTTCCTTGCAAAACCTTCCCTTTGTGGATAAAGATATTATTGGGGTCCCTGACCGTATCTAAAACTTCCATCTCAAAATCCTGACCAGATATACGGCCGCAGTCTCCCGTCTGGCCCCCTGCCTCGCCGTAAAACGGGGTCCTGGCTGTTACAAGCTCAATGGAGTCGCCTGCAGCGGCCTGCTCAAGGGCCTCGCCGTCTTGAACCACCATAATGGCTTTTGATTCAATGCTTGTGCGGTCATAACCCACAAAATCGGTTTGTATCCCCTGTGCGGAAAGACTGCTATAAGCCGACCCTTCTGGATAAACAACCTGGGAAGTACGCGACCGGAGCCTCTGTTGGTCCATGGCCCGCTCAAAACCCGCCATATCAAGAGATGTGCCGTCATCCCGAACTATATCCCGGATAAGGTCCACCGGGAAGCCATAGGTGTCATACATCTTAAAGATGAGGTCGCCGGGTATCCCTGAGATACCCTTGGCCTTTAGCTCGCCCAGCGCATCCTCCAGTACCCGGAGGCCGGTGTCTAATGTCCCCAGGAAGCGCTCCTCTTCACCTTTTATGATATTCTTGATGTAGGCATCCGCTTCCAGCAGCTCCGGATATGCCGTCTTCATTATCTGAGAAACCCTTCGTGCGGTCTGATGCAGAAAGGGACGTGCCAGGCCCAGAGTCCGGCCATAACGTATAGCCCGCCTCAGGATACGGCGCACGACATATCCGCGGCCCTCATTGGAGGGGAGCACGCCGTCACCAATAAGGAATGCAGCGGCGCGGCTGTGGTCTGCTATCACCTTTATAGAGACGTCAATCTCCGGCGATTCCCCCAAAGAGTGCCCTGAAAGTGCCTCAATCTCTTTTATGATGGGCGCAAACAGATCAATCTCATAGTTGTTGGTAACCCCCTGGACTACTGCTGTAATGCGCTCAAGGCCCATGCCTGTATCGATGCTGGGTTTTGGAAGGAGCGTCATCCTGCCGGATTCATCCCGGCTGAATTCCATAAAGACCAGATTCCACAGCTCTAAGTAGCGGTCACAATCACAACCGACCCTGCACTCCGGCCGACCGCAGCTGACCGCCTCGCCCTGGTCTATAAGTATCTCCGAGCAAGGTCCACATGGACCCGTGTCGCCCATGGACCAAAAATTGTCTTTCTCTCCAAGACGAACGATACGTTCTTCAGCAACCCCTGTCTGGTTTGACCAGAGCTTGTGCGCCTCATCGTCTTTTTCGTACACCGAGACCCACAGTCTGTCTTCAGGGATACCACATCCCCTTGTCACAAGATCCCATGCCAGTTCAATGGCCAGCTCCTTGAAATAATCCCCAAAAGAGAAGTTCCCCAGCATCTCAAAGAAGGTATGGTGACGGCCGGTGCGCCCTACATTTTCAAGATCATTGTGTTTGCCGCCTGCCCGGGCACACTTCTGCGAACTCACCGCACGCACGTAAGGGCGTTTGTCCCCCCCTAAGAAGGTTCGCTTGAACTGAACCATGCCGGCGTTCGTGAAGAGCAAGGTGGGATCATCATCAGGCACCAGCGACGAACTCTTTACGATTGCGTGGTCCCTTTGCTCAAAATAGTCCAAAAATTTTCTGCGCAGATCATTTCCGGTCATATTGGTCACTGGTCATTTGTCATTAGTCAATAAGAGAGTGCCTACTCACCCTCAAGTTCTCAACTTTAGCTCACTTCTCCACAGTCAATCATCAAAAGGCTGTTGCCCAAACAGTTGCACGCCCGGCATAATGAGAGCCGTTAAGGGGCATCTTTTTTTGAGTCGGGTCAAATCTCATACTGCTTGTAAGGGGCAAAAAGCTCGGGCCTCACAGATCAGGCACACGTATACGCTATCTACAAGCAAACAGCCCCTATTGTAAGTGGGTCAGGACCGCATGTTGAATATGGTGCCGTCTTTGAGGCTACCAGGTTACATCAGTGACCCGATCTCAAAAAAAGATGTTCCTTGACGGCCTGCAAACACAACAAGACCTCATATTTGCATTCGTGGGATTTGGGCAACAGTCCGTCAATTATCAATCGTCAATCTCAGTCTCTTCCTTTGCCAATCCGAGCGTCTTGCGAACCTTTTTCAGGATACGGCCGGATACCTCCGGGTTTTCTTTCAAGAATTTTTTTGCATTCTCCCTGCCCTGTCCGATCCGTTCCTTATCAAAGGAGTACCATGCCCCGCTCTTCTCTACGACATCGGTTTGAACGCCCAAGTCAAGCAGGTCGCCGGCCATCGAGATCCCTTCACCGTACATGATGTCGAATTCCGCTTGCTTGAAAGGTGGCGCTACCTTATTCTTGACCACCCTGACCCGGGTCCGGTTGCCTATCACCTCCTGGCCGTCCTTGATGCTTCCGATTCTTCGGATATCAAGCCTAACCGAGGAATAGAATTTAAGGGCATTCCCTCCGGGCGTGGTCTCGGGATTACCGAACATCACCCCTATCTTCATACGAATCTGATTGATAAAGATAACCGAGGTCTTTGATTTGCTGATAGTGGCGGTCAATTTCCTCAAGGCCTGCGACATGAGCCTGGCCTGCAGACCCACATGGATATCCCCCATCTCTCCTTCAATCTCTGCCCTTGGCACCAAGGCCGCCACCGAATCAATAACCACGACATCCATGGCCCCGCTACGAACCAGGACCTCAGCGATCTCCAGGGCCTGTTCACCCGTGTCGGGCTGCGAAACCAGCAAATCGTCGCAGTTTACCCCCAGCTTTCTGGCATACGTGACATCCATGGCATGTTCGGCGTCCACAAAGGCTGCAATGCCGTCCTGTTTTTGTGCCTCAGCCACTATCTGAAGGGCCAGCGTGGTCTTGCCCGAGGATTCCGGGCCAAAGAGCTCTACGACCCGCCCTCGCGGGATACCACCGACCCCCAGGGCATAGTCTAAGGCAAGCGATCCGGTCGGAATAGCCGGGACATCAACAACGACCTGGCTGCCCAACTTCATTATGGAACCCTTGCCGAACTGGCGTTCTATCTGCCCCATTGCCAGATCAACAGCCTTCGTCTTATTCGCAGATATACTACCCATAATTACCCCCCTCCTAAACTAATGAGCTAAAGTGCCTAATATAAACTTAAAGAACTTCTTTAAAAATTGGCCCTATCCCTTTAACTTTGAGCACGTTATACAAGAGCTTTCAAAACTTCTTTGAACGACCATCATGAATTTTTTATAGACACCTCGGCCAGGCTACTATATACCGCGCCTTGCGGACGCAGATCACTTTGAAAAAGGACTATTGATCGCACCGTGAAAGACTCTGTTCGAAACTCTCCTAATGCTTCTATGGTCCGACTAAGATTGGTCCGATCCAGGCGCCCTTTTACGCGGCCTATTGTCAAATGACCCTTGAAAGATCGCTTTTCCTTTGGGAACCCAAGACCGCTTAGTTGATATTCCAAATCCCTTTGAAGGGACCGTAATGCCTCCATATCTCCGGACAGCCCCGCCCAGACGACACGCGGACGTTTGAGGTCAGGAAAAACGCCGACCCTCTCCCCCCTTAGGGTAAAAGACGAAAAGTCCTTTGTCGCCCGCCCCATTGCAGCGTGGATTTTCTCCACATCAGCCCTGTCAATATCTCCAAGGAACTTCAGGGTCAAGTGGATACCTTCTTTACGGACATATCTGATGTTAAGGTTCGACTTCCGAAAATTTTCCTGCACTTTCGTAATCGCCTGGAGAACAGATTCCGGCAAGTCGATCGCTATAAAGGACCGAATCTTTTCACCCATGTTTGACACTCTGACAGTGATCCCTAATATTTATGATGGCTTGTTCCGAAGCCTTTTCTTTGATCTCTTCCCGGCTGCCTTCAAAGAGATATTTCAAACACTTTACATCCTCGCTCCAGGATAGGGCCATATGAACCGTGCCCACCGGCTTTTCCTGCGTGCCGCCCGTGGGGCCGGCTATCCCGCTGACCGCGATGCCTAAGTCGGTCCCTGCCAATCTCTTTACCCCGATTGCCATGGCCCGGACGCATGCCTCACTCACAGCCCCTTGTTCTTTGATGATCTCCTCCGGCACCCTCAAGAGATCGATCTTGGATTGGTTGCTGTAGGTCACGACTCCCATTTCCAGATAGTCCGAGCTGCCGGCAATATTGGTCAGCCGGTGGCAGATCAACCCGCCTGTGCACGATTCGGCCACTGCGATGGTTATTTTCAGAGAAACGAGAAGCCGAGCTGTTTCCTGTTCAAGGGAAACGATTTCCTTGTCGCGTGAACTGTTACCCAAAATCTATAAAAACCTCATAACGACCCTTAACACAGCGTTTGCATAAATACCGGCAAGGATATCATCGCCGACGATACCCCACCCGCCATGCAGTTTCGATTCCATCCTTCTGATAGGAAAAGGCTTGGTAATATCAATCAGCCTGAAGAGTAAAAAACCGATAACCACGCTTTTCGTGCTCCAGGGTATAAGAAACAATGTAACCAGCAACCCCGCCATCTCATCTATAACGATCAGGCTGCTGTCTTTCTTATTGAATACTCTTTCCGCCTCACCTGATATCCAAACCGACCCCCCCGCAAAGACGGCAATGAACAGTGCCCCCTCAAGCGGGCCAAACACTGAAAGGAGATAACAGAGAGGAACGGCAATTAGGGTGCCGAAAGTCCCGGGGGCAAACGGAATATATCCTGCATAACAGCCTGTTGCCAACAGAACTACACATTTTTCTCGAATCTTATGCAAAGGCCTCTTTGATTTATGATGTCTCTTTCAGTATGGCCTCGTATACTACTTTCAAAGGAACCTTTTTCTCCAAGGCGATCTTCTTGCAGTCCTCATATTCAGGTACTACATAAACACTTCCCGCAGGGCCCGAAACCTCCTTTACGCGCACCTTGCCATAGGAAGTTGTTGCCTCTTTGATTTTTCGCTGGAGCTTTGTTCGGTCCGTCCGGTAATGCCTGACACCGGTGGCCGTGGTCTCTGAGAGAATCCGGCGCACCATGGCTTCTCTATCAGTCTCCTTGCATATAACCTGCACCATGGTCCCTGGTCGGTTTTTCTTCATAAAGACCGGTATCAAGACTACATCAAGTGCCCCATCTTCAAAAAGCCTCTCCATGACAAAGCCGAATATTTCCGGATTCATGTCGTCTATATTGGTTTCAACCACCGTCACACAATCTGTTTCATATGCAAAATCGGGCTCCCCTAATACAACCCTCAACAGGTTCGGCATCTCTTTTAAATCACGCTCCCCCGCGCCGTAACCGACCTGTTTAACCAGCATGTTGGGCATATGGCCAAAATCTCCGGCAAGCGACGTAAGAATCGCAGCGCCGGTGGGTGTGACCAGTTCGTGGGAAACTCCCGTACCGTAAACCGGCACACCGACAAGAAGGCCCAGGCTGGCCGGCGCCGGAATAGGAAGTATCCCGTGCAGGCAGTTCACAAACCCTTTGCCCACAGGGATCTCTGAAGCAAAGACCTTGTTGATGCCGAGCCGTTCCACGCAAAGCGCAGCCCCTACAACATCCACAACGGCATCCACGCCCCCTATCTCGTGGAAATGGACACTCTCTTTGGGGCAGTCGTGAATGGATGCCTCAACCTCGGCCAACCTGCTAAAGATTCTAAGACTCAAGTCTTTTACCGTGTCCTGCAGGCGACTGTTTTCGATAAGCGACCTTATGTCCTGATAATTCCTGACGTGTTTATCTCTGTCTTCAACCACGACCTTGACCTGCCGGCCGTGGATTCCCATGCGGGCGGCAGCATTGACCTCCAAACGGAAGGGTTCCAGCGGTATCTTGCGAATATTTTCTTCAACAAACTCCGCTGGTACACCCAGATCAATAAAGGCCCCGAGAATCATGTCGCCGCTGATCCCGGCAAAACAGTCAAAGTATGCGATCTTCATTCCGGCCGCCCTGCTCTAATTTATTCGTCATTGTGTCCAAGACCTTTGTTGCATAACCTCTTTGAGCGGTAATTATGAACTTTTTGGGGCACCCATCCGGGCGAAGTGAACAGCCCGTTTTACCTATTGGCAGCCAAGGGGGATCTTTTTTTGAGATCAGGTCACTTAATATTGCCTGATAGCCTTCCCAACG
>JABXJX010000089.1 GCA_013375375.1 Desulfobacterales bacterium
GGGCATCGCCGGATCACCTGGTATTGCCATCGGCAAGGCCTATCTGGTGGAGCAGGAAGATGTCGATGTCGCGGAGAAACGTTTCATAGATTCCGAGAATATTCCGGGCGAAGTAAAGCGCTTCAAGGCGGCAGTCAAGGAGGCCCAGAAACGGCTTCAAAGTGTCATTAAGGACGTTCCCAAAGAATTTCGAGACCATATATATATCCTTGATGTCCATAGAATGCTCTTGAAAGACAAAATGATCTATAATGGGACCATTAAGCAGATTGAGCATGAAAACGTTAATGCAGAATGGGCCCTGAAAATGGCTATAGATGAGATCAAATCGATCTTTAAGAAGATGCCCGGACCATATTTTCGAGAGAGGGCCTCAGACATTGGGCAAGTTTCCAAGCTCATCATGGATAATTTGCTTGGCACCGGGCCTGCCAATATCTCCGGTATCGACAAGCGCGTCGTTATAATAGCCCACGACCTGTCTCCTGCAGAGACAACACAGATACAATTGGAGAAAGTAAAGGCTTTCTTGACAGACTTGGGCGGTAAAACATCCCATACCGGCATCATTGCCAGATCCCTTGAAATCCCGGCCGTGCTGGGGCTTGGAAATGCCACGCAGATCATCAAGACCGATGACCTTATCATTGTGGACGGGAGCGCCGGCATTATTATCCTTAATCCGGACGAGAAGACGCTCACCCGGTATCAGGAACGCAAGGACCTATTTGAAGAGTATCAGGCTATGATTACCCGGTCCAGCCATCTGCCGGCGGAAACCACGGACGGGTTCCACTTGACGGTCACTGCCAATATCGGGGTGTTGGAGGAAGTAGTTTCAGTCATAGACCATGGAGGTGACGGTATTGGTTTGTATCGGACCGAGTTTCTTTACCTGAATCGACCTGCCCCGCCGTCGGAACAGGAACTTTTTGATAATTACAGAGACGTGGCTGAAATCATGGCACCACACACGGTTACTATACGCACACTCGACATTGGCGGGGACAAGTTTGCCAGCGGCCTGCAATTGGCTGAAGAGATGAACCCGGCCTTAGGGCTTCGGGCCATAAGATTCAGCCTCAGGTCACCGGAGATCTTTGAGACCCAACTGCGTGCCATCCTAAGGGCGGCCAATTTGGGGAATGTTCGAGTTATGTTTCCCATGATTTCCGAATTGGACGAGATCGTTCAGGCCAAGCAGATGCTGAACCAGGCGGCAGAGTCCCTGGAGAAGGCCGGGATACCCTTTAGGTCGGATATTGAAGTAGGGGCCATGATTGAGGTCCCATCGGCTGTGATCATGGCCGATGTCTTAGCCAGGGAGGTCGATTTTTTCAGTATCGGCACCAATGATTTGATCCAGTATTCTCTGGCCATAGATCGGGTCAACAAGCAGGTGGCCCATCTTTATCAACCGCTTCATCCCGCGGTGTTGCGTATGATCCAGCGTGTTGTAGGGGCCGCCAAGGAAGCGGGCATCAAGGTTTGCATGTGTGGCGAGATGGCAGGAGACCCTGTCAACCTACCCGTACTTCTCGGTATGGAACTTGATGCCGTCAGCATGAACCCGATATCGATTCCCGTGGTAAAGGGTATGGTACGAATTATGTCTCTTAAGGAATCAAAATTGTTCCTGAAGGAGGTACTTAAGCAGTCGGCGGCGGCAGATGTGATAAAGCTTGTTCAGGACACCTACGGGGCCTCATTTCAGAAAGCCGCCTTTTTCCAGCCGAACCAGGATTAGGTAGTGTCCGACTTTAGTCGACTGGTTAAATGGTCGAGTCGGCAAGCTGTAAAGTCCTTGAACCACTTGACTGATCAACCGCTTGTTGAGCGAGGCGAAGCTAACTTCAGATGCACGGCGCAAAAATTATATGCCAGAACCGCAAGGCCCGGCACGACTATTTCATACTTGATGAGTACGAGGCGGGCATGGTCCTGCTCGGTACGGAGGTGAAGTCGTTGAGGCTTGGACGGGCCAATATAAAGGATAGCTATGCCGGTGTTAAAGGCGGCGAAGTGTTTCTTTATAACATGCACATAAGTGCCTATACTTTTACGGCCTACGGAAACCATGACCCACTGCGTCCCAGGAAGCTTCTCCTGCACAAGGACGAGATCAAGCGCATCATAGGTAAAGTCAAAGAAAAGGGGCAGACCCTGATTCCCCTACAGGTTTACTTCAAGGGTGGCAAGGCAAAGGTTACCCTGGCCCTTGCCAAAGGGAAGCGAAAATACGACAAGCGGGAGGCCATAAGGAAGCGTGAAGAAAAGCGGGAATTAGACCGGGTGAAACGAGAGCGAAGAAAGGTTTGACAATTGGGTGAGGATGGGATATTTTTATATACAACGTCTGCGTTGACTTTTGACCTTAACTTTCCTCAGGCATCCCTTTTATGGGGGCGAAATGGCTTCGACGGGGTTAGAGAAGCATGGGTTGCATACCGAGCGCCTGCCGGCTCGTAAAAAAGGTGGGACTTAAAATAATCGCAGACGATTATAACTACGCCTTAGCCGCTTAACACCGGCTAACGTCCTTCCGGATCGTTCCTGCGGACCTGGAAAGGGCGTCGATTAGCAGGATATGCCTCTATCGATTGCTTGTTACGTATGAGGCGAAATTTATAACAAGATAACACCTTAAGCATCCTGCCTGGAGGAGCCTTGAGGTGTGAAATTTAAAATTCAGGATATGTATGTAGAAGCCTATGCGGACTATCTTCGGACGCGGGTTCGACTCCCGCCGCCTCCACCAGCCTTCGTCCTCCAACTCAAGAGTTTCCGGGCTACGGCTGGCGAGCTAGTTTATCAAGGTACGGACTTGACTCCAAATTCGCGAAGGCTGTCCGCCGAAGCCTTGTGCGTAGGCGGGCTTTTCCTAAATGAAGTACGTTTACCTCCTTCAGAGTATCCCCTTCCCAGAAAACAGGTACGTTGGCTTGACGTCCAATCTTGAGAATCGCCTAAATGCTCATAACATGGGGCAATCGCCGCACACGGCTAAGTTCAAACCCTGGAATCTTGTGATTTATCTGGCTTTTTCCAATGAATCTAAGGCTGTCGAATTCGAAGAATATCTTAAATCAGGATCCGGACGCGCTTTTGCGAACAAGAGGCTTTGGTGATCGTAAAGCCAATCAAGGAGTCTCCCAACTGTTAAAAACCGCTTTTGCAAAGAAACGCCTGTAGCGCATTTGAATCCTGCCGCACTCCCATCCATCAGCCCCTTAGAAGCACCATTTCGACCCCAAAAACACTCCTTTAAGGCCTAAAACAGGCGGTATTTTGCAGCAAAACATTACGATATCAAATGGTTGGCGTGGCGACCCTAACGCCCCCCAATGGTCCGACCCCAACGAACCATTCCAACGAACCCCGATCCCCAACGAACCCATAGTGGTACTGCTATATAAACATTTCGAGTCTGGAGGATATAATTCGCTGTTATTTTAAACGGTCTCAGCGCAATATTTGGGTACAATTACATATCAATATCGACATGTTGCGATTTTTCTTGACAAGTGATGAAGATTTCATCATAATGGTGAAAAAAACATCATCTATATGAGAGGAGCCATGGCAGCTAAGGAGAAGCCGAAAGTCTCAGCACCGGATCGTATTACCATCTCTCTTGCGCCAGGGCAGCGCGAAGCCCTAGAAGAGATCGCAGAACGCAATAGTGCTACTATGTCGTTTGTCGTTAGATATGCACTGAATGAGTTTCTGTATAAGCACGAGGGTAAACAACTACCTTTGAACTTTCGCTCATAGGCTATGAATCCTGTAAAAGAAAAAATAATGGATAGAAGGATCGTATCCGCTTACGGCACTAAGTTTGGTCGTATGTATTGCGGGAAAGCTGAGGAAGTCCTGGAGAAATGGCCGCCAAGCCATTACAAAGGCAGGGTTCAGTTGATCTTTACATCTCCACCGTTCCCTCTGAATAGAAAGAAGAAATATGGGAATCTGGTGGGAGAGCAATATGTGGAATGGATCGCAAGCTTTGCTTCCATTCTGAAGGAGTTCCTTACGGAAGATGGTTCCATTGTCGTTGAGATCGGAAACGCTTGGGTGAAAGGGAAACCTGTCATGTCAACATTGCCGATCAAGGCTTTGCTGGCATTTCAAGAGAAAGCTGAGTTGCATCTGTGTCAGGAGTTCATCTGTTTTAATCCTGCAAAGCTGCCGACACCGGCCCAGTGGGTCAATGTTGAGCGTATCCGTGTCAAGGATGCGTTCACAAGGGTATGGTGGATGTCGGCAAATGAAAAGCCTAAGGCAAATAACAAGAGAGTCCTGACCCAGTACAGCGAGAGCATGAAAGATCTCTTAAAAAAGGGTACATACAATTCCGGCAAAAGGCCGTCTGAGCATAAGATCGGTGCAAAATCGTTCTTGACGGACCATGGAGGAGCCATCCCGCCTAATGTATTGACCCCTGCCATGGAAGAGATGATACCTGAGCTTATCGAGGTCTTGCCGATTGCGAATACAAGTTCGACTGATCCGTTTCTAACATACTGTCGTGAAAACAATATTACTCCGCATCCGGCACGGATGCCAGCGAAGCTGGTCGAGTTCTTTGTGGATTTCTTGACCGATCCAGGGGATATGGTGCTAGACCCGTTTGCGGGGAGTAACACGACTGGTTATGTTGCTGAAAGCAAGAAGAGGAAATGGATCGGGATAGAGGTTAAGCCTGATTATATCGATGCGTCGAAGGTGCGCTTCGATCTCTCCTTTCGTCAGTCCGTTTTTTGATTATTTCAAGTTGCTTTTCAAATTTCGCCTGGAGATACTCAGATACACGAAGCAGATCTTTCAGATGGTCGTTGGTATACGGAAAGCCTCCGTGTTCAAGTGTTAGCTTTTTCCCTTTTGAATCCTTTAATGCCGCTGCGACCACCCTTTCGACGTTTGCGATCCCGCCCAGAAGTTGTATTGCTGAGCTCCTTGGTGAGATCCCCCAGTACGCACAGGCATCATAAAAAGTGATATCATCCACACGCTTCGCTTTATATTTTTCGAGAGCTTTGGTCGATAATAGATTTTTGAGTTGCTTTTTTGTTTCACGGGAGAGGCCAGCTTTAGCGATGTACGGTTCCTTATCCGGGAACTTGTAGAAACGGCTACTAATCATTTTTGCATTATCACGGCCTGCTGCTGTGAGCTGATATCTTTTCACCCCAACCTTTTTGAGGAAACCTTTTTTCCTGATGGGCTTGGAGCCCATGATCTCAGCAAACACTCTATTCGAGTCTGGATAACATAATATGCCATTCTCGTCTCGATGTCCGGCCAGTCCGAATGTGTCAGGGAAAAATTTCCATGCCTGGACAACCAGGTCTTCAGCAGAGAATGGCCTTTTACCCTTCTCTTCAAGGTCGTATGCTGATATCAGGAGTTTTTGGACAACACTGAATGAGATTTTTTTAGGCATTTTATAACTCCGGCAGCACTCCTGCTGCAATAAAATCAAAAAGGTCAGATCTCACGGCCGTCTGGATATTTGTTACCTGTGCCCCCCATTTCATGATCCAGTCATTGATTGATATTGACTCACGTTCTTCAGGATCATTGACAAGGGCTATCTGGACAATCACATCGATGTACCGTTCAATATGGTACATCCTCCACGCCTGTGACTGATAACCATAGCCCTTATTAACATCCAGGTAAAGTTCGGCCATTGGGGCTTTGCTGTTGATCCACCATATATTCCTTTGAGCATCCTCAGCATGCTGGACAACAGGCGGTTCCTCTTGGCTGAAATGACGGTATTCATGTGTATCTGGATCTTGGTCTATCTCTCCTGAGACCAATACAGTCGGAAAACCCTTGCCGCGTTTATCGCCCCTATCCTTACCCGAACCTAGTACAACTTTTATGGTCGCCGGATCTTTGGATTCACATTTATCATCGGCAGCGATGACGCTCGTTTCACCTGGCGTGAACCCGAACACAGTACCGAACGAGCTCACAGCTGCAACATTTCTATTATCGATGAGCCACTCAAGCAACACATTTTTGACTTCTTCATCATTTTCCAGCTTGCAGACGGCCTCCAGCTTTTGCCTGCTGCCTGCCGCAAGTTCGACCTCGCTCGGTACGATGGTGATGTCAAGAATCCGTACGACCTCAAGAGGAACGGTTTCTGATCTGGCAGAACCGTCCAATGTCTCGGCATGTATGGTTGTTTTCCCGTAAGAGAATGTATTGATGATCATGAGGTCTTCATCGACCATGGCGACGTTGTTGTCCTCGCTGATCCACCTGAAAGGGACAGCCCTGACCCTACGGTTGTCGGCATCGTAAAACTTAAGCCGAGGGCGAAGGCTGATTCCGAGACCTGATTTGTGGGATGGTAGGGACAATTCGATCCGGTCAACTTTGCCTGAGGGCAATGCAGGTCTTGGCTCTGGGCCTCCCGTATCGCCACCATGCCCCCACATGCCACGGAACATTTCATCCAGGAACTTGTTCTTCCACTGATCCAACGCATCGTTCATTGGCTTATGGCGTTCTTTTCTTCCTTGTCATAACGCCGCTTGTCTCTTGCTTCAAATTTCTCTGCGTATTGTTGGATCTGTTCGGAAATGAATTGTCTGACCGCTCGTGTCTCAGGAGAATTGGCAAGATCAGCCCTGTCATTCTGCTTGAAATTTTCAAGAGCCAGACATTCGCACTCGCCATAAATGTGCGCTGAATATGATGATCGGACATCGAATTCAGGGATGGGTGTGTATCCGATGTAACCCGACCTAGCTTTGTAGATGATATTATGACGAACCTTCTTTTTATATCGCATGCTCGCCTGTGAAGTCTTGAGGATCAACGCCCCCTGAGGTTGTTTTCCGTCTTCAGTAGTGGATACCTCTTCTTCTGATAACGGATCTAACAGAGTTTCCGGTATCATAATGACCAGGGGCTTTTCCTCACCCTCCATCGGTTTGATGTTCGGAAGGCAGAGTTTCCTTCCATGGTTATAGAGTTTGCCGTCAATAACGATGAACACATTGCACATCTCTAAAGTCTGGATCATCTGCGGGTGATCTTGCAGGCTGTCAATCAGATGGCGGGTCGGAATCCGATTCCGATAACCTTTTGGCCCGACACCTTTGAGTAACGTGAACCCATCAGACATTCGTATGGCTTCAGAAGCTACCTTCTGCAATACATAGAGAGGGCATCCGGTTCCTTTTAATGCCTTGTCGAGTTCAACGATGTAGTTATCAACATGAAAATCGCGCCCTTGCTCCCTATCCGGGACGTATCCAAATTTAATCGAGCCGCCCGTGACACCATAAAGGCACCCTCGGTCCTCTTTCACCGTATATATAAAGGAGTGATCTAAGAACATATGGGTCATATAGCATTTACCACCATTCCCATGACCACCCTGGACAGTGATGGCCCTGTCTTTGGCTAAAGCCGCTTCAGGATCAGCCCAGATCCGAAAATTGTCCTCAATGACTGAGCTCGTCATGCCTGAGAAGTCCAGGCAAGATATGGACTGCGGTTGACCTTTACGGCCATTGTTGAAGATTACAAAAATGTCTCGCTTGGTTTCTGGGGCATCTTCTCTTGCGTACGCGTCTGCTGAGTTCTTGAGCCATTCCGGTAGACCTGCTTCATGGGATTGGAAATGCCTACAAAGTAGACGGATCGCACCTTCCTCATGTACTTTTACATCTTTGTCTGGGGTATATACCAGCTTCTCCATGCTACCTCCTATTAAAATTATTGCCAATAATTAGAGGTTTTCAAGCAAGAGAGCAGGATAAAATGGAATCCCGTATGCAATATCTACTCGTAAATATTCAATAGAAATCATCTCAAGAACCGGTCACGGAATAATGTATATCCTGTCAGTCCAACTTAAATACCACTACTGTTGAAGCCTTATCGCTGTCAAATCTCTGTCTTAGGAATTTAATTTCAGCTTCAAGAGCATTGACTATTTTTTTCACATCTTGTGCTGTGTAACTGTAGTTGCTTTTGTTTGAAAGGTTGCCTATCAGCCTTAAATCCTTGATCGCTTTTGTAACTCTTTTCTCTGCCAGAGTCACGAATTTTTCCCGATTTTTTGATTCTATCATGGTCATTTCCTCCTTATATCTGTTAATCACGCCATGAATATAGATATATAAATGTAATTTGTCAAGATAAAAATTGAGTTTAAATTCAAAATATACTCATATATTTTTCTAATATACTGTTTTAAATAGAGCCTTGTGCCATATTTAAAGGCCACAATTTAATAAGTATATGCAATTTATACATGAGCTTATGTCATATCAAGAGCCCTTATTTGCAGTAACTATTGAATTTCTGACCAATTTTATAAGGATTGAAAAAAATCCCGCAACCCAATACTTCTACATAACAACATAGGATGAATATTTTTTTGTTTTCAAAGGTAAAAGATATATAGAGAGATACAAATAGATGGTGGAAACATGTGTAGAG
>JABXJX010000090.1 GCA_013375375.1 Desulfobacterales bacterium
ATAAAACGGGCCGTTCGCTTCGCCCGGATGGGTGCCCCAAAAAGTTCATAATTACCGCTCAAATGAGTTATGCAAAGATCTCAGAGATACATGTGTTTGAAGCTTTTTTTGTTTCTTAGGTCAAGGGATGAGACTTGGGATCATAGGCCTTCCGGGATCAGGCAAATCGACCATCTTCCAGGCCGTAACCCGGAGCAATAAGGGGCATCGCATCGCTACGGTGCTGGTACCGGACGAGAGGGTCGATGTCTTGAACAGGCTCTTCAAGCCCGACAAGACCGTCTATGCCCGGATAGAATACTTACTCCCTTCCGGCACAAGGGCGTACAGCCAGGATGGGCAAAGTGATGAAAGCTTTTGGAGTGAAGTTCGCCCCTGTGATGCCCTGATACATGTGGTGCGAAATTTTCACCAGCCGGGTGGAGAGGCGCCACACCCGCGAGACGATTTTCTGAGGCTTGAAACCGACATGATCTTTGCCGATCTGGTGGTGGTGGAAAAGCGGATCGACCGTCTTGATCTTGATAAAAAGCGCGGCAAAAAAGTAAATGCCGAAGAGCTCCTGATGCTTTCCGCCTGCCTCAGGATGCTTGAAGCGCAGAGGCCCCTGCGTGATGATACTGAATTGGCTGTCGCCCCCCTGTTGAAGGGATATACCTTCCTTTCAGCCAAACCGGTCCTTGTCCTTTTCAACAACAATGATGAAGATGAGAGCCCTCCGCCATGGGAGGAACCGCCTGAACTTCACAATCCGCTCGTGGTCCGAGGCGAACTGGAAATGGAGCTTGCGGGGTTGCCCCCGGAAGAGGCCGCGGAGTTCTTGACCGCATATCATATCAAGGACTCGGCCGTGGAGAGGGTGATTCGTCATTCATGCAGCGTACTTGGCCTGATTCGATTTTTTACGGTGGCTAACAATGAAGTGCGTTGTTGGTTGATCCCTAAAGAGACCACGGCAATAGATGCAGCCGAGGTAATTCACTCGGACATGAAGAGGGGCTTTATCCGCGCCGAGATGCTCGCCTATGACGACCTGATCTCCGCAGGTACATACCAGGAGGCCAAAAAAGAGGGGAAAGTTCGCTTAGAGGGAAAGGCCTATGCGGTTCAGGATGGGGATATTATAAATTTTCACTTCAATGTTTAAATACCTTCTTGATCCTGGTGGATAGCTTGGCGGACTCCAGTTTGGCAAACTCTTTTAGGAGGGATTCCTGTTTCTTAGTGAGTCCGGCAGGCGTCTTTACCAATACCTGAATGATCTGATCCCCCCTTCCGAATCCCCTCAGAGAGGGAATCCCTTCACCTTTGAATTGAAACACTTCGCCCGGCTGGGTCCCCTTGGGGATACGGAGCTTCTTCTCCCCTTTTAGTGTCGGCACATTGATATCAGCTCCAAGCGCTGCCTGGACAAAGGAGATAGTAACCTGGCAGATGATATCGTTGTTGTTTCGCTTGAAAAAGTCATGGGGTTCGACATTGATGAAGATATACAGGTCTCCGGGCGGCCCGCCCCGAAAACCGCTTTCGCCTTCACCGGTAAGTCGTAATCGTGAGCCGTTATCGACACCGGGGGGCATCTTCACGGAGACCTTCTTTATGCGCTCAACTCGTCCCGTCCCACGGCATTCAGGACAAGGGTGGGGTATGGTTCGGCCCTCGCCGCGACAACGGGGGCATGTGGTTCTGATGCTGAAAAATCCCTGGGTTCTGCTAATCTGGCCGGCCCCGCCACACTGGCGGCAGTCTTCCGGATAGGTTCCGGGTTCACATCCTGTGGCCTCGCAAGCATGACAGTTTTCGAGCTTTTCAATTTCTATCTCGGTCTCCAGCCCAAACGCGGCATCCATAAAGCTGATTGCCAGGTCATATCTGAGATCCGCCCCTGGCCGCGCTGCCGTCCCGGAACGCCTACCGGCCCCAAAGCCGAAGAAGCCATCAAAGATATCGCTGAAGCTCGAAAATATATCTTCGAATCCGTGGAACCCGGAAAAGCCTGTTCCTTGAAGACCCTGATGCCCATAGTTGTCATATATGTTCCTCTTCTGGGAATCATGGAGTACCTCGTAGGCCTCGGCAGCCTCCTTAAACTTCTCTTCGGCCTCCTTATCACCAGGGTTGCGGTCCGGGTGGTATTTCAAAGCAAGCTTTCGGTAATTCGCCTTGATTGTATCTTCCTTGGCGTTGTGGTCAACACCAAGAATCTCATAGTAATCCCGTTTAGTTGTCATCCTTTTTTTGTTCTTTCTCTTTTCCTTCTTCCGGCCCTGGAAGGTCCTTCACAAAATCTCATGAAAGCTCATGCACCGTCTTGCCTTTATCACATTCTTGCCGTGTTGTTTATGCAACATTAGGGTAAATAATTAAAATAAAGCACGATTACTCTTTGTCAATAGGGAAAAAGAACTTGGTTCTTCGCGTTTGCCGGGGTAAAAACAGCTTGACGGTGCAATGGGTTTTGTGGGAAGCGTTACTGGTCCCTATGCCCAAACCCAACATCTTAAGGAGTATGTTATGGCAATTAATATCGTTGAAAAGATTGACGGGTTCGTCAAGGTCAGGCATGTCATTATCAGCGTCTCCAACAAGAATGAACTGGAGAGCTTTATACCGTCACTGCTGGAGATCAATCCAAAGATACGGTTGTTTTCAACAGGCGGAACATACAGCAGGATCACCGAGATCCTCGGTGACCGCGCTTCTTCGTGTCTGACGCCTGTCTCTGATTACACCGGACAGCCGGAAACCCAGGGAGGGCTGGTCAAGACGCTCGACTTCAAGATCTACCTTGGCCTTCTCACAGAGACATACAATGATGCCCACCAGCAGGACCTCCAGAGGACCGGGGCTGTTCCAATAGATATGGTTGTGGTCAATCTTTATCCGTTTAAGGAGACTATATCAAAAGGGGATGTCAATGTTGAACAGGCAAGAGGGAATATCGACATCGGCGGCCCATGCATGATACGGGCTTCGGCAAAGAATTTTATTCGGGTCGCACCGGTTGTCGATCCATCTGATTATACAAGAATCATTTCCGAGATGAAGGCAAACCAGGGCAAGATTTCCCTGAAACTTCGATATGAGCTGGCTGAAAAGGCCTTTGAACACACCGCTGTATACGACCGCCATATTGCGGATTTTCTGGCAAGCAAATCCTTTGATGATGTCGGCGCCTGTTATCAGATCACGGAGGACTAATACAATGGCTGAAGATCTCAAAAAGATGTACAAAACCATTATGGATGATCACTTTCCTCCAAACATGGAAATAAGCTTTGTAGAGGGAAGCAAGCGGCAAACACTGTTTTACGAAAAGGTGGTTTGGGTCATTGACGATGTTAAGAAGGGCCTCAGGTACGGAGAAAACCCCGGCCAGGAGGCTGCCCTTTACAGGTTGATCAACGGCAATCTGGTCCTGGGCGAAAGCCAAACCATTCAGCCCGGCCGATATCTGGCCTCTGATATAGAACTGCTGCAATCAGGAAAACATCCCGGAAAGACAAACCTGACCGACGCGGACAATTCCTTAAACATACTAAGATACCTTGTCGATAAACCGTCCGTTGTTATTGTCAAGCACAACAATCCCTGCGGGGTTGCCCGGGCCGATTCCCTTGAGGAAGCATACATCAAAGCCAACATGGCCGACCGCGTGGCCGCGTTCGGCGGCTGTATCGCAGTTAACCGTCCTGTGGACAAAGCTGCGGCAGAGGCGATCAGCAACCAATATGCGGAAGTGGTTGTAGCCCCGGATTTTGAAGAAGGGGTCATGAATATCTTTGCCGAAAAGAAGAATCTTCGGGTAATCAGAATTGCAAATATCAGCCGCTTGCAAACATTTGTGGGCGAGCGTTTTGTGGACTTCAAGGGCTTGATTGACGGCGGCATCATTGCCCAGTGGTCTTTTGTGCCACAGGCGCGGTCCAAAAAGGATCTCAAGCCGGCCGAATGCGAGCACAAAGGAAAAACGTATCGCATCAAGCGGAAACCGACCGACCGGGAATATGCTGATATGCTCTTCGGCTGGTGGGTGGAGTCGGGGGTCACGTCCAACTCGGTGATATATGTCAAGGACGAGGTGACCGTGGGAATCGGAACAGGTGAGCAGGACCGCGTGGGCGTGGCGGAAATCGCCAGGGACAAGGCCTACCGCAAGCTGGCGGACCGCTATTGCTTTGAGGAGCTTGGCATCCCTTACAATGAGCTCGCGGATGAAGACAAGAAAAAGGAGCTCGATGCCAAAGTCGCCCGGGAAAAGGGCGGCCTGATCAAGGCCACCATGGTCAGCGATGCCTTCTTCCCATTCAGGGACGGCGTGGATGTCGGCATACAAGAAGGAATCTCCGCGGTTATCCATCCCGGTGGTTCGCTGAACGACTTCCAGTCCATTGAGGCCTGCAACGAGGCAGACGTGACCATGGTATACACGGGCCAGAGAAGCTTCAAACACTGACGCTTCCGTAAAAGCCCGTCTACGGCGTTCCGCTTCATCTTTCGTCATTGCGGCGTACATATGAGTACGCCTCATTCCTCAAGATTTGCGCGCCTTGTATCTGAGGCTTTTATGAAAGCGTCAGTATTAGCCTTTTGCAAGATCATTTTTATATGAACGTAAACCCTTCATCAATAACTTTAGGCACTCCAGTTCGATAAATGCCATCATGATCTCTTCCGTTGACGATCACCTGTCCGCACTTTACCGCCTCAGACGTTTTGGTATCAAGCTCGGGCTTGCCTCAATCTCACGGCTGATGAGGGGCCTTGGAAACCCGCAGGATCGTTTTTCCTCAATCCATATTGCAGGGACCAACGGCAAGGGATCTATCGCCGCTTTCCTCTCTTCAGTCCTGTCACACGGAGGATATAAGGTCGGCCTTTACACCTCCCCACATCTTGTTCGTTTTAACGAACGAATACAGATCAACGGATCTCCAATATCGAATAAAGATGTGGCACGAGTCGCGGAAGTAGTCCGGCGGATATACACCCAGGGGGAGCCCCCGACCTTTTTCGAGTGTGCAACCGCTATGGCCTTTCATTACTTTGCCTCGCAAAGGGTCGATTGGGCCGTCATTGAAACAGGTATGGGTGGACAATATGATGCGACAAACGTGTTGCGCCCAGAGGTCACCATTATTTCCAATATAAGCATGGAGCATCAGGAATATCTTGGAAACACCCTGGCAAAGATAGCCCGCGAGAAGGCAGGCATAATCAAGAAGGGTGCCGGTGTTGTCACGGGCGCCAGGCAGAAAAACATATTGCAGGTCATAGAGCGGGCCGCCGCAGAAAAGGGATCGCCCCTTTATAGGCTCGGCAAAGAGATCCGGGTTCGTAAAGATAATGGAGAGACTTTCACATATCTGGGCATGAATCACCAATGGCCCGAGATCAAGATCGGACTGATCGGTGACCACCAGGTTGCCAATGCAGCGCTCGCCCTTGGGGCACTGGAACTCCTCCTGGAAAAAGGGCTTCATCTTACGGACGAAGCGATCTATTCCGGCCTTGTCGCTACCCGCTGGCCCGGGCGTCTTGAGGTCTTCTCAAAGGAGCCGTTCATCCTTCTGGACGGTGCGCACAATCCATCCGCGGTGAGAACGCTTAAGAAGTTCCTGGAAAACGGAACAATATCCCGCCGGTTGACCATGGTGGTGGGCATTTTAGAGGACAAGGCTTGGAAGCCCATGCTACGCGAGCTTTCTAGTGTTGCCGACCGCATGATCCTCACGAGGCCCCAATATGAGCGTGCCGCCGACCCGCACGAGTTGGCGTCATTTGTGCGTCATCTAAAACAAGACCCTGTCGTCATACCGCATTTGCCGGATGCCGTATCTTTTGCCCTTAAAGAGGCCAGCACCTCGGATGCCGTGTGTATTACCGGCTCTCTCTATACCGTGGGTGATGCCAGGGCGTGTCTTGAGAATACCCATGCTCCTTGCTGATAATTATATAGACAGGATCGATTTTCTGAAATACCTCCCTCAAACCGATTGCGCGGAGTGCGGTGCTAAGACCTGCCGGGAATTCGTCGAAGGTTTGAAGCAAGGCGAGAAAAAGCCCGCGGGTTGTCCTGAGATCTCAGAAGATCTTTACTACTCTTTTCAAGTCTCCCTTGATGCCGACAACATCCTGCCGAAATTTGCCTGCACAACGGTTCCACAGCCAGGACCTGTGGGATTGATGGAAATCAATGCACCGGCCGATGATAGCCCCGTCCTGGTCTCGGGAAACAACATCCATACTCAGGATGTGCTGACATCGATTCTGGGCACAACAAGAAGCCCTTTTTTTCTGCTTTTCGCGGACACAAAGGGACATACGGTCGATATGGCCCTGATCTATGAGGCCATGACGGCAGAGCAGATCAGTAAAGATGTCCAGAATTCGGGAGTCCTGAAAGGCAATTCTCGCAAAGAGATCATAATCCCCGGCCTGGCCGCGGCCGTCAGCAATGAGCTGAGACAATCAACAGCCTGGAACGTAATCGTTGGCCCGGTCTGTGCCGCGGAACTGCCCCTGTTTTTTGGAGACAGATGGTTTGCTCCTGACATCTGATAGGTGCCGCCTTAAAGCAATGCTCAAAATTAAAGGCCTTGACTACTATTCATATACCACTTCAACGGACTCAAGGTAGGTTGAAAGTTCATCTGTCTGCTTTCGGATCTCCTGGGAATCCTTGGCTTTTGCGGCCTCTTCAATGGATTTACCGATATCTGTAATTGCATCAAAGCCATAACCTCCACGGAACCGGGCACTTTACTGTTACAAAATGTTACAATTATTGTGTTATGGTGTAACGATTCTACACACTGCCGGTTATAGGGAGATTTCCATTTGATCCGGTAAATGGGTTGAGAATGAAAAACGGTTGAGGTTCCGATATCCTCATGTTATTTTGATAGCTCAAAAAATGGCCATCTTGGCAGGATATTCACTACAACTGGTTTCAAAATTGCCTCGCAAAGGAATGGGGTCCGTATGACCAGAACAATTACCATCACAAGCGGAAAAGGAGGGGTCGGGAAAACAACCATAAGTCTCAATTTGGCCATGCACCTGGCAACGCTCGGTTACCGGACGTGCCTGTTTGATGCGGATTTAGGTTTGGCCAATGTCAATATACTCTTGGGGCTTTATCCAGAGTATAACCTCGAAGATGTGATTCTGTACCAGCGTGACCTGGAAGACGTAATCATAAGAGACTATGAAGGGATCGATATCATCCCGGGAAGCTCAGGCGTGGAAAGGATAGCCAACCTTGAAGCCGACCAAATCGAACACCTGACCCAATCTTTTTCTAAGCTGGACGGATACGATTTTCTTCTGTTTGATACTTCAGCAGGTATTTCAAAAAATGTTATCTCCTTTTGCCTCGCCTCCCCGGAAGTAATACTAATAATAACCCCTGAAGTCGCTTCACTGACTGACGCATACGCACTGTTAAAAATATTGTGTCTAAACGGGTTCAAGGGCTTGGTGAGGATTGTGGTAAATCAGTGCAAGAGCACCTCTGTTGCCAGGCACGTTTACTCTAAATTCAAGCAAGTAGTAAAAAAATATCTATTCATAGATGTTGTGCCGCTCGGTATTATTTTTCAAGACCCCAACGTAGAGGAGGCTGTTAAAAAACAACAGGCTCTTGTGTTGCTTTATCCTGAATCGAATGCCTCCAAGTGTATTAAAAGTATAGTCAAGCGACTTGCGGAAGACCGGCCTGCGGATCTGGAGCCTTCCGGGATGTCCTTATTTTGGACAAGGACCCTTAAGCTTATAACAGAACCTTTAAAATTAACCGCCAAAAAAAAGGAGGAAAAAGAAATTGCGGGCAAAGCCTCACGGCAGGCACAGCCGCAAGGCCCACCGCAGCCGATACCAAGGACCGAAGAAAAACATCTACCAGAAGCATCAAATGATGTCCCGGAGGCGGGCAGGCCCGGGGAAAGACGCATGTTTAAGGGAATAGATATCTCCAAAAACCTGCCGATCCTTCCGCATATTGTTTTGAAATTAATCGAGGCCTGTAACAGGGATGAAAATCCGATCGATGACATATCCCAAATAGTCAACAAAGAGCCCTCGTTAAGTGCCAAGATTATGAGCATGGTTAATTGCGCGTGTAACAGGCCGCATAACGGGGTGAGCAATATTGAAGAGGCTGTATCTTCTTTGGGCAGAGACGCAATGAACACTATTGCCGTTAGTGCCACGGCATATTCGGCTCTTGACCATGCCAGGGACGGTTCTCTTTTTAGGTTAAAGCCTTTTTGGTGGCACTCCCTTATGTGCGCCACGTTGTCTAAGCTGATTGCCGGGAAGACCTCATATCCTGCTCCTGACGAGGCGTTTTTGTCCGGGCTTCTTCATGATATCGGGAAGCTGGTTTTGTGGGTGAATTTTCCAAAGAAATACTCTGAGATATTACAGTCGTACAGGGACAAGCCGGATCT
>JABXJX010000010.1 GCA_013375375.1 Desulfobacterales bacterium
CCTGTTCAACTGCATTGGCTATTTTGTCCAATTGGGTTTCCACCCGGCCATCCACATTACCAAAAGCCGTTTCCATAAAACATCCACCAAGGGAAATGGACGGGTCAGACTCAATGGTGATCGACTTTAACCCGCTGATGCGATCAAAAAATTCCGGCCTTATTTCTTTTACATATTCAATCTCTTCGGGATTGATCCTTACCGTCACCTTCGAACGATCGGCAGCAAGGCTGAAGGCCTCAAGGATAGTTTCCCGAACAATCCGGTTATCCACCTTGGCCGTCCCCTGTACAACTTTCCCGGCAACAGCAGAGACCAGCCGCAGCATCTCTTTTTCATATTTCTTTACAAACTCCCCCCTGTAAGCGACCATATCCTCCAGGATGCCATGGATCCGGTCAAAAATCTTTTCAAGCTTCTTGGCCCCCATCTCAAGGCCGTCTTTTTCGCCCTGAGCAAAACCTTTTTCATAGGCTTTACTTTCGATCTCGGTCGCCTTTTTTTGGGCCTCCTCTATAATCCCGATAGCCTTCTCCCTATCCTCAAACAAGGACATAGGTTGAAACGTATCACGATCACTGACCCCTGTATAGGAGGACTCAAATGTGCTACGACGTGTACCGGGATCCGAGGAGGAATCCGAAGTATCAAAGGATTTCATTTCAGGAATCTCAAATTTCCGATCCCGGCCGCCGGTCTCAGCATTGGTATCAGACGAGGACATCTTCACCCCCCTTCCACAATACGATCTTACCCTCGTCTTCAAGCTGCCTGGCGACCCTTAGAACTTTCTGCTGGGCCTCTTCCACCTCGGAGAGCCTCACAGGGCCCATGTCCTCCATGTCTTCGCGAAGCATGTCTCCTGCCCTTTCTGAGAGGTTGTTGAAGATCTTTTCCTTAACTCCTTCGGATGCAGTCCTGAGGCCCACGGCCAGATCCGCTCTATCCACATGTTTTAAGATCTCTCGAAAAGCCCGATCATCCACTTTGACGAGATCTTCAAAAACAAACATCAGTTGTCTGATCTCCTCGGCCACCTGCTCATCATCTTCTTCAAGCCTCGACATTATCTGTTCTTCAGTAGTCCTATCTATCTCGTTCAATATGTTGGCAAGGGTCGTCGTACCCTCAACGTCTCTGGTTCCGGAATCGCCCAGGCCCCTGACCTCTTTTTGAAGCACATGGTCCACTTCCTGGATAACTTCCGTGGGGACCTGTTCCATTTTTACAATACGCATTGCAACATCTGCCTGTATTTGCTCCGGCAATCCTGAAAGGATCGCGGCAGCCCTGTTGGATTCCAAGTATGCCAGTATCAATGCTATCGTCTGGGGATGTTCCCCTTTGATTATGTTAACTACCAGATTGGCATCAATACTTTCAAAATAACTGAACGGGTCGCCCTGCCTATTCTTCTCAAGCTCCCTATAAACGGCCCTGGCCTTGTCTTTGCCCAATGAGCCTTCCACTTTCCTTAAAAAAGTTTCATATTCCACCATGAATTGACCGGTGGATTCACTTTTGTTAAGAAACTCTTCCATGATCCGCCTCAGGTCTTCCTCGGGGACATACTTGATTTCCGACATTTTAGCGACAAGTCTGCTGATCTCATCCGGCTCAAGATTCTTAAAAACCTCTGAGGTATACTCTTCCCCCATCATCATGAGAAATATTGCGGCCTTCTCCGCCCCCGTCATTTTCCTGTCCCTTACATCCGGCATTATCTCTCTCCCAACCAGCCTCTGAGCACCTGTTGCGTCTTATCAACATCTTTTTTTGCTACCATCATCGTCTTATCCCGTATGGTTTTTGCTTCGGATTCCGGCAGCGAGGCAGACTCAAGTCCCTCAGTCGTTGCCGGTAAAGTCCTCGAGATGCCGGTAGTTGTAAAGACCCCTTTGGCCGATCTTAAAAGCGGACGCACCACAAAAAGAAATACCACAATCCCTAATAAAAGATTAATAGCCGGCTTGATGTACGGCTTGATGTATTGCATCCAGCCCGTTTCCACCACTTCTTCTGCCTGAACTTCTTCCGTGATTGTGGAAACAGAAAGAGGGAAACAGCTCATCTGGACCTGATCCTCGCGGTCCGCATTATAACCCATAGCCCTTTTGACAATATTTTCAAATTCCCCCAATTCCTTTGAGCTTCTGGGAATATATTTTTTTGTCTTTGAGCCATCTTCATTGGTAACTACGTCATAGGTGCCGTCAACCACTGCGGCCACCGAAAGTCGCGTCACTGTGCCCGATGGTTTTATGATCCGTCTTGTGACTCTGTTGATTTCATAATTGATAACCTCATCTTCTTTTTGAGACCTTGTACTTGGTTCAGCTCCTTGTGATGGAATCTCGGCCTGACCGGTATTCAAGGCCGGCGTCGTTGGATTTTTCCCGCCTTTTGCGGACGACTCTGCTTTGCGTTGTCTGCTTCTGACCACAGTGTTATCAGGATCGTATTTTTCCTCACTAAGATCAATTTGATCAAAATCGATCTCAGCACTCACGCGGACAATGGCTTTACCTGTGCCTACAATACCCTCCAGCATACTCTGAACACGTCCCGCAATCTTTTTCTCAACCTGACGTTGATAATCGAGCTTGTTGCTGGTAAAAAGGGCCGTCTGATCCCCCTGGTGAGGCCCTTTGAACAACACCTTTCCGGTAGTATCAACCACCGTAACTTGCTCCGGCGCCAGCCCTTCAACGGCGCTTGCTACAATATGGACGATTCCCGCCACTTTGTCCTGAGATAGACTTGATCTTAGTTTCAACAAAACCGAAGCTGTGGGCGGTTTGGTATCTTCGATAAATAAGGAGTCCTTCGGCAACACAATAAGGATCCTTGCGTGGTCCACCTCCCTAAATTCACCTATAGTCCGGGACAATTCCCCTTGAAGGGCTCTTTGATAGTTGAGCCTCTGGACGAACTCGGTGGTACTAAAATTTGTCTTGTCAAAGATTTCAAACCCGACGTTACCCCCCCTCGGGAGCCTTTCACCAGCCAGTACAAGTCTCGTTTCATGGACCTTATCTGCCGGAACCATGATGAGCGAACCGCCGCCTTCAAGCCTATATGGAACGTGCTGTTCCTTTAGCTTGGAGATTATGCTGGATGCATCCTCGTCGGCAAGATTACTGTACAGGACCTGATAATTAATCCGATTGACCCAAGAAATCATCAATGCAAACCCCGCCACCACTAACCCCAGCATAACGACCATGGAGATTTTCTTTGAAAGCGGCATGACCCTGAGCGCTTCACTAAACTGTTCAGTTGTTTTCATAGTAACTCACTGTTCGTTGTTTGGTTACTGGTCATTCGTTATTCGAAAATCGTTTTCTGTTTACACGATCTCTGATTCACGATTTAGCGCAAAGCTTCACTCCGTGTCCGATTACACGAATCACGAATCAAAACTGATGCTGTCGTAAAAAGTCTGAAAATAGACGGCAAAGTAAAAAGCTCCAGATGCAAGGCGCGCGAATTTTGAGGAATGAGGTCCGCCTCAGGCGGATCGCAATGACGAAAGATGAAGCGCAACGCCGCAGATGGACTTTTTATGAAGCCGTCAGAATTGCATTCGCATGATTTCCCTATATGCATCCATAACTTTGTTTCGAACCTGAAGCAGAAGGCGGAGAGAAATATCGGCCTTTTGAACGGCCATCATGGTCTCATGGACGCCGGCCTCTCCTTTTAAAAGCTGTTCAATAGATTGATCGGCCTGAATTTCCATATCATTCACCTGTTTTATGGCCTGTTTTATGACATCGCCAAAGTTTTTTTGGCCGGCACGGGTCTTCTTGTCGCCCTGATACAGGCCGGGCTGTATCTTGTGTTGAATCTTCAAATCACTCATTTTTTCTCCTACCTTCCAATCTCAAGCGCCTTCAGGAGCATTGCCTTGGTTGAGCCAATGGCGGTCACGTTTGCTTCATAGGACCTTCTGGCAAGCATCATATCGGTCATTTCGGTTATGACATCTATATTTGGCATATAGACATAGCCGTCTTTGTCTGCATCCGGATGGCCCGGGCTATACATCCTTCTGAAAGAAGTCGGGTCTTCCACAATTCCGGCCACTGTGACCCCGCACAGCGACTCGGTTTCCGATCTTAAGATCGATTCAAAGTCCTCAACCGGCTTGGGCTCTAGTACGACTATCTGCCTTCTGTACGGCCCCCCTGTCGCGGTGCGGGTCGTATACATATTAGCAAGATTGGTCGAAATAACATTCATACGCATTCTCTGTACGGTTAAGCCCATTGTACTGACACGAAGTGCATTAAAGAAATCCATATTATCGCCCTCCTTCGGATATGGCGAATTTTAATTTAGACAATTTCCTTAAAAGGACTTCTACGCTTGCTCTGTGCCGCAGATTGTTTTCCGCAAGCTTCGACATCTCTTTATCAATATCGACCGAGCCTGTGCCGTTTGAGGATGGCTCTGTATAAAAAACCTTGGAACCAAAATGGGCTGGGTTGGTTCGAGAAAGATCGACCGAGGTCCCCTCCAGGGCATCCTTCAAGGCACTCTTAAAATCAATGTCTTTCGCCTTGTAACCCGGGGTGTCCAGGTTGGCAATATTGCTGGTTATGAGCCCGTGCCGCTTATTGGTAATGTCAAGAGACCTCTCAATGGCGTGAACTGTTTTTCCAAATAAAGACTTAACCGGCATGATGATTCCTTTCGTTTTTATCTTTATCTTCTGTAGCAATTTCCGTGCCTTTGTTACAATCCTCCTGAAGCGGACATCTTTTCTCGGTATTCATTCAACTTATTCCTTAACGTCCGAACACTAATGCCAAGGATCTCAGCAGCATGGGTTCTGTTACCATTCGTCTGGTTAAGGGTATTTAAGATCATCCTTTCTTCCATCTCTTTTAGTGAACCAGCCGGTACGGATGAGAATTCCGACACCCCGGCAGCTTTGGGATTCTCCCCTATAAAAAGGTCATCTTTGTCGATCAGTTTTCCCCGACATAGGAGTACGGCCCGTTCCATAATATTTTCCAGCTCTCTTACATTCCCGGGCCACTGCATGCGCATGAGGATACGCGCGGCATCCTTTGTCAAGCCCTTGACGTTGCGACCGTCAATCTTGTTGTATTTCTTAATAAAATAATCAGCTAACAGTAGTATGTCATCCTCTCTCTCCCGCAGGGGCGGTAGTCTGATCGGTATGACGTTCAGACGATAATAAAGGTCTGCTCGAAACTTTTCTGCCTGTACGGCCGCTTCAATATCCTGGTTAGTAGTTGAAATCACACGCGTATCTATGGGAACAGGATGCCGGCCGCCAACCCTGTCAATCTCTGACTCCTGCAATACCCGAAGCAGCTTGGCCTGGAGATGGATGTTCATTTCGCTTATTTCGTCTAAGAGCATGGTGCCGCCCTGGGCCAATTCAAACTTTCCGAGTTTTTTTGAGACCGCCCCGGTAAAAGACCCCTTTTCGTGTCCAAAAAGTTCGCTTTCCAGAAGGCCTTCCGGAAGTGCTGCACAGTTTACAGCCACAAAAGTTTTATTACGTCTGGAACTTTGGTTGTGAATAAAACGAGAAAATAGTTCTTTTCCTGTACCGCTTTCTCCCTGAATCAACACAGATGCCTTGCTGTCGGCTACAGTCTTTACCAAATTCAACTGATCAAACATCTGACGATTCCTGGTAATAATGGAGGCTGCCTCTGGTTTTGTATCTTTTCCGGGGGATGAAGAAGATATCCTGCTGTGAATGGCCTTTGTAGCAACAGTCTTCATGGCTTTTGGCGAAAAAGGCTTCAAAATAAAGTCAAAGGCCCCAAGCTTCATGGCCTCAATGGCGGATTCTACTGTCCCGTATCCTGAGATGACGATGAAAGGGATATCGATCTCTTTTTCATTAAGCTTTCTTAATAATCCTAAGCCATCCAGTTCCGGCATTCTAAGGTCGGAGATAATAAGGTCGTAATTGTGTCCTTTGAGTTCTTCTAAGGCACTGACACCGTTGCCGACGGCTGTAACTCTATATCCCTCGCCCTT
Source organism: Desulfobacterales bacterium (assembly GCA_013375375.1). GTDB lineage: Bacteria > Desulfobacterota > Desulfobacteria > Desulfobacterales. Next base: position 6,031 of record JABXJX010000010.1, read on the forward strand.
TAAGACCTCGCACAAAGAGGCCCTTTCTTGATCTATATCTTCTATGAGTAAGATGTTACCTTTATGCACGGAAATCCTCGATCCGGATTCGGTCCTAAGAAGTTTTCAAGGTACGACTGAGCCTATCAACAGATTCTTCTATATTCATCTCTCTGATCTTTGACTCGGCCATCTTGCTCCAAAATGGGTCCCCGGATGCCACAATCCGACTCAGTATCCCCTCTGCTTTATCTCTTTGCCGGAGCCTTTGATAACATTCAGCAAGCCTGAATTGAACGCCGTGGTCGCCTTGGCCCTTTGTGCCGGCCTTTAGCGCCTTTTCAAAGGCAGACACAGCATGCTCATTTTTTCCAAGTTTAAGATACGTTTCGCCCAGCCGCTGATATGCCTCATAGGTGCCTGGAAACGAATCAGCCTTGTTCTGACTAATCAACGTAACAGCTTCGTTTAGCGCCCTGGATGCCTCGTCATAATTCTCCTGATAGTTTAAGGCATCTCCCATGGCCAAAAGTATCTTGATCCTGTAAGGTTCATCCGGATTTTTCTGCATGGCAGTATGAAAAGCAGTTATCGCCTTTTCATATTTTTTTTGCTTCAGCATAACATTCCCAATCAGGAAATATGCCTCTAATGCCCTTCTGTCCTCAGGATATCTTGTAATAAAGTCTTTCAGTACCCGCAGGGTTTCTTCAAACTTTTGTATATTGTAGAAAGACTCCCCCAAACCAAACAGAAGCGATGCCGGCTGATCTTGTGCCGTATACGATCTTCCGGCCCCTTCGAATGCGGTAACAGCGCTTTCATACAGATGAAGCCTCTTGTATGCATCGCCGAGTATCAAAAGGAGATTCGGTATATCTTTAGTGCCCAGGTCGGTCTTCACCTGTTCGTAGTAACCTATGATTTTCCCATAATTTCCTGTCTCCTGTTCTCTTTCAAAAATGTGTTGCAACGGTGCTCGAAAAGCAACCTTTATCTGCTCCCTCAAGGGTGTATCAGGATGTTCGGCCAAGATATCTCTAAGGGTATTGATACTTCCATCATAGTCTTTGTCTTCATGTTTCTTGATCGCAAACTTTAGCTCGGCAAGTTGAGATAGAGGGCTGTCTCCGTGGGCCTTAATGATCTCTTTATATGTCTCCGGCGCAGTCCTCTTATAGGGAGCCATTTCTTCAATAGGTACCGTAGGTATTGTGAAATGCAGCATTTCGGGTTCAACTTTTTTTATGTTCGCGGCATGACGAAGCATGCTGATCGCGCTCCCTTCGCTATTGGGGTATTTCCTTAACACCATATTGTACAATTTTAATGCCTTGTTCTCCATGCCACGATCACGGTAGGTGTCGGCAATCCTTGTCAAGATCAAATGACTCGATTCCATATCAGGATAGTAGTTGAAAATTTTACAAAAGAGATCCCTTGCTTTTTTTAATTTTCCAAGTTCATAGTGATTATAGCCGGAATACAGGAGAATATCCGGATCCTCATAAACTTTGCTTGGCCCTTCTGTTATGATTTCATCAAACACCTTAATGGAGTGCTCAAAGCTGTTCATATCAAAGAGTCTCTTCGCCCTTTCCATCTTTGCCGTGTCGGCAAGCGGTGTTCCGGGGTAGAGCCTCTCAAGCTGCTCAAAAGTCTTAACGGCCTCCTGCAGCTTGTTAGCTGAGGCAAGGGCCTTCCCTCTCTGAAACAGGGCCTCGGGGGCCGCTGGATAGTCTTTATAATTCCCGTACACGAGGTTGTAATATGCCAGGGCCTCGGAGTAATTTTTTACCTTAGCGTAGCAGTTCCCGATAGACAACATGGCGTCCGGCACAAAAACAGAATCAGGAAATCTGCTTATTGCAGCCTGGTAGTGTCTTGTTACCTCCATAAAATGATCTGAAATGTTCTTTTCGAACATACGATCAAAACTCTTTGCCAGGAGAAAATAAGCCCGTTCTAAATGCCGGCTCCCGGGATATGCCTTAATGAGTTCTCTGAGAATCCGGATCGTTTCATCCCATCTGCCCGCCTGAAAGTGTCCGGTAGCCTGAAGGAAAAGATCCGTGTCCGGTGTGTTATCTCCGGCATCCGGGTTCAATAACTGATCAATACCACCTGCCTTACTCAAAGTTGCAGGGGACGGTGCCGGCATCTTTGTTTGCAAAGGAGAGGAATCTGATTCATCCGGTTTTAAAACTTTCTTGGGAGAGGTTTTGGTGGATGTGGCTCCCGGCGTTCCTGCTTCAGCCATTATCCGGACGTGCAGCCTACCCTTGCCTGGCTCTATCTGATGGTCGATACCAATATATGGTTTGCGTAGTTTCACAAGCAAACAGATCACATTGTTGGGCCTTTTGTTCATTTCTACCCTATGTATCAGCCCCTCATCCGTGACCTCTTTACTGGGAAGCCCTTTGGAAAGCCTGGTATCCTTTAGTGCAATCAGGATCTCTTTTTTCTGTAGCCCGATCACCTTGTAGGTGGGATTCCCTCTTAGCTTGATTATTATGCTGGACCCGTTTTTTTCCGATTTGGTCAACACCTCATGAATCACGGCAAAGCTCCGCGGGGCAGCATCCTGAGCCACCATAAGACTCAACACTAAGGCTATCCATATTATAGCATTTCGGATTTTGGATTTGCGGCTCACGCCTTGACACGAAGTGAAGCCTGCGACAAAATAGTCTGGATTTAGCGCAAGCTTCACTTTGTGTCGAATTTGGCCCAAAAGAGTATTTCCCGTGAAAATCAGTTAGGTTACAGAATCATTAACAACAGATCCGCTTCCAGCGGGACAACCATTGGCTGACATTGCCAAAATTTGGCCATGCCGGTTGTCCGCTGTTGGTAGCGATTGGAATTTTTATAATTATTCCAATATCCTAATTGGAGCAAAGCCCCTAAATAAATTCAGTAAGGGATCTAAAGATGCTTATCTGATAGGATATTCAGCAATTACTGTGCCAAGAGAAGTTCTTGTGAATATTTGAGGGCTGGGAAAGGGCCGGGAAAAAGAGGTAATAATAAAAAGAAGTTGCCGTCTGTGCCTGATGTTGACATGTTATTTGGGCAACAGCTTGTCGATATCTTCGAGACCTTTGCATAACTCATTTGAGCGGTAATTATGAACTTTTGGGGCACCCATCCGGGCGAAGCGAACGGCCCACGCCAGTGGGCAAATCCTAAACTGTTTGAGGCCCTTGGGCCGAGTTTTTAGGATTTAGTGAGCAAGCCCGTGCATGGGTCAAAAAGTTCATACAAAGGAGTGAAAAGGGGTTATGCAACGGTCTCCCTTCGTAAAGCAGGGCTGTCAAATTTTTGACGACGGCAGGCGGAACTTAATTAACCAACGGCGGGCTTGTAAAGTTTTTTCCTTTTCATCTTTTCGATGAGGGTTGTGCGATTCATGTTGAGCAGTCTTGCCGCCTTTGTCTTGACCCAGTTCGCCTCACTCAGGGCCTGCAAAATCAATTGCTTCTCATACTCTTCCACAGCATCATCAAAAGGGACCCCCCCTCTCTTGGGGATGGCGACTTTAACATGGTCGATCGTTTTAGTTCCTTCTTTGATAGATTCAGGGATATCCTCTAACCCAACCTCATCACCATTTGAAAGGATAACAACGCGTTCTACCAGATTCTCAAGTTCTCGCACATTTCCGGGCCAATCATGCTCGAGCAGGATACTAGTCGCTTCTGATGTAAATCCCGTTACATATTTTCTCTTCTCTTTGTTAAACTTCTTGATAAAAAAATCGATAAGCAAAGGAATATCCGACTTTCTGTGTCTTAAAGGGGGGACTTTTATTGGAATAACATTGAGTCGGTAATAAAGATCTTCCCTAAATGTGTTCTTGTCGACTGCACTGATCAAATTCATGTTAGTTGCGGCAATAATGCGCACATCGACCTTGATGGTCTTCGTGCTCCCAACCCGTTCAAATTGATGTTCCTGAAGCACCCTTAACAGTTTAACCTGAAGGTTGGGACTCATATCACCAATCTCATCTAAGAAAACTGTCCCCCCGTTTGCCATCTCGAAACGGCCGATGCGAGCCTTGTGCGCGCCTGTGAAGGCTCCTTTTTCATGGCCAAAAAGCTCACTTTCCAAAAGCTCTTCAGGTATTGCGCCGCAATTAATAACAACCATGGGGTTGTCTCTTCTGTAGCTGTTGTAATGAATGGCCTTGGCTATTAATTCTTTTCCCGTGCCACTCTCCCCGGTAATCAATACCGTGCTGTCTGTATCAGCAACCTTTTCTATGAGTTCAAACACCTTTTGAATCGGCCTGCTGTCACCAACAAAGTTTTCAAATCGATACTTTTTCTTAAGCTGTTGCCTTAAGAGAATGTTCTCTCTCTCCAAATGTTTGTATCCCAAAGCCTTTTCCACTACCGTCAGTATCTCGGCAGACTTGATGGGTTTGGTAATATACTGAAACGCCCCCGCCTTGATGGCTTCAACGGCATTCTGAATGCTGCCATAACCTGTTAGGATGATGCATATCGTGTCGGACGATTGATCAACAACATGTTTTAGGACAATCATGCCGTCAATCTCGGGCATTTTTAGATCCGTGATAACCAGATCGTAAAACTCAGCATCAATATACCTTATGGCCTCCAGCCCGCCTGCGGCCGTATCGACTGAATAGCCACCTTCTCTCAGGATTTCTGCCATGATTTTCAGAATCTCGAGGTCATCATCTACTATCAAGATCTTTTGCATCGTTTTTGTCATATTCGTAAATCGTTATTAGTTATCCGTTATCCATTATCAAATATCCATTATCAAATATCAAATATTTATTATCTATCATCCGGCATCGGGCATCAGAGATCCGGCATCATTAGACTTGATTTTCGGATAACGAATCTATTTAAACCCAATCGATTTATAAACCTAATTTAATCATAATTCAAGTAGATTATCAAGGCTATTGTACAAATAGCCATAATGAAGATGTTGAGGTGGGATTTTGCTGTTTACGCTTTTGCTTGCACGGCTGGAAACGCGTCGACTGGAAGGGTACAAGCGAACAGGTTTGTTTTCTTTCGAGATTTACGGAACATAGTCGCCACGCTGGAATTTAATGGTTTCAACACCGGCTGTGACGGCTATAGCATTTATAATCCTTACAAGCTCATGATCTTGGCCTAAATTCTCTATAGATTGCACGTCAAAGCCTTTGAGTTCCTGCTCTATTCGGGTCACAATCGGTTCAATTCCCTTCAAGGTCATATGGGGGTTATTTAAGGCCTCGGAGTATTCTTCCAGCAAGTCGAGAATAGTATAAGCCTGTTTGAAGACCAGATGCTCCACGTTTCCGGGACCCCATGACGCAGGCAACTCCACGCCTTTTACCGGAGAAACTTCGCCTGCATTATGTCCCTCACGGGCAACGCTATCCACGGCATTGTTCAAGATCTGTTCAAATCTCTTTTTACCTTCTGCCTTCCGATCTGTATAAAGCTGTTTTGGGTGGGTAGAGCCCTTGACCTTGTCGATATTCATTTAGCATACCCCCTTTTGCTAAAATATCTTTTCTAATACGTTTGTAAAACCGATCTGCTTAAGAACATTCTTTACTATACGCCGCATGGTGGCAAAATCATCAACCACCAATACCCTCATGTTTAAATCCATATCTCAGCCCTCCTTAGCTATGGTTCCTTACAAACTCGAGAAACCCGGTAACACATTGCCCCTTTTATAGCTTCTGATAGACGCTCGGCCTGATGTAGTTGAACCTATGGTCAACGCCGGTCAGGGTTTCTGAGTGTCCGATGAAGAGATAACCCTCATTAAGCAGCGCATCGTAGAACTTGTTCGCCAGGGTCTGCTGGGTCTTTTTATCAAAGTAGATCATAACGTTTCGACAAATTATCAGATTAAAAGTCTCTTTGAACGGGAACGGCTCAATAAGATTAAACCGCTTGAATTCAATAAGTTGTCTTAATAATGACTTAACCCTGAAATAACCCTCCTGCCTGCCGTGGCCTTTTTGAAAATACTTCTTGACCATAGAGATCGGTACCTTTTCAATCCTAACCGCCGGATAGATCCCCTTCTTGGCTTGCCCCAGTACCTTTGTGGAGATATCGGTCGCCAGAATCTTTATATCAGGACCCCGGCTTGTATTAAAATATTCCGACAGCCATATGGCCAGAGAATAGGGCTCCTCCCCGCTTGAACACCCTGCGCTCCAGAATCGGAGCCTGCGGAAACGTACTCCGCTTTTGCCTGCCACATAGGACGGGAAGACCACCTGCTTCAGAAAATCAAAGTGCTTTTCTTCTCTAAAAAAGCTGGTCAGGTTGGTGGAGATCGCATCCAGCATGTACACCAGCTCATCCCCAACATCCTCTTTGGTCACGAACCTATAGTAGGCATTAAAATCCTTAAAACCAGTTTCACGCAGCCGCTTGCCCAGCCGGGCGCGGACCAGCTCCTTCTTGCCCTCATGAAGATTGATCCCGCATTTTTCATAAACCAGGGCACTGAATCTGTTAAAATCTCGGTCTGATAATTCCGTAAAAACCATATTGCAATCTATAGAAGTTCGAAGTGCCTAAAGTTCTTGAAGCAAACACTTTCAGTATTCTCTTACGATCAGCAGAAAAGCATCCGGTAACTGCTTCAGGGAGTCGATTGAAATCTTAACCCTCTTTTTCCCCATCGTCTCCGTCTTCAAGCAAGCTTTATAATGTGGGCGCCCCTGACCAGGATGCTCCCAGCGCTTTTGAGCCAAATCGACCAATCTTGCTTGAAAATTACTATCTACGACTTCGGCAACATCCCGTCCGATCAGATCAGCCTGGGAATATCCCAGCAAATTTGCAAAGGCCTCGTTGGCGCCTATGATAGCCTTCTTGCGACATATAATGGCGGGATCTTCTATCTCCTCAACGATTAGAAGCTTTTCCAGGGCAGAAGCATGCCGGCGTGCCGAGGATGAGCCCTCACCCTCGCTCATTAGCTTGAGTTTATATTTGCGTAATGATTCAGGAAGGGGCAGGTTATGACCATCCAGTATTCGGAGCACTTCATCGGCAGGGATCTTATAATTTCTTCCTACCCTGATACCCTTTATCTTTCCTCGCTCGATCCATCGCCTGACGGTGGTATGAAATATACCCAGAAATCGGGCTAACTCCGGCGTGGAATAGAGTGTTTTCTCCATTGCCATGCTCCTAAAGACTCAAAATATCCTGTTGCTCTTATATATCGGCAGAATAGTCCAAATCTTTAAAGCCGTCTTTCTGTTGGGAGCTTTGAACCGCAATAGCGAACGCATTCCCTAAAAGCAATACTGCCATTTTTTTGACAGGAGCAAACGGACTTAACGGGCTGTTAACTAATGACCGTTGACCAATGACTGCTAACTACTTAACCCGGCAGGGAATTTTCACGGTAAAAACAGTCTTCCCGGCAACGCTTTCACAAGCAATGGTTCCGTTGTAATCCTCAAGCAAAAAACATATAAGTGAAAGGCCAAGGCCGAGACCCGGCTTTCCTTTATCCGCGGCCCATTTCCGAGTCGTGAAGGATACATCATATATGTGTTCACGGTCCTGTTCAGGAATACCGCAACCCGTATCCTGAATCCTGATGATCACCTTGTCATCTTGGCCTGAGGTTTCAATGGTGAGGTTTTTGTCTTGAGCATCGACCATTGCCTCAAGCGCATTCTGAATAAGGTTCAAAACAATAATACAGAAGTCTGTTTTCCGCCCTGTCAATACCGGAAGGTTTCTATCCAGCCTAAGAGTCTTTTTTACTTTGTGCTTGAAAAACATGTCCGCATTCAGGAGAAAAAGAGAGTCCTTTATGACTCGATTGATCTCAACGTCCCCAATCTCAGAGTGCCTTTCAGCGATCAAATCACTTGTAAGGTGCATCAACTGGGCATTCAAATCGTCAAGCTTCGTTGAGATCGCCTTGACCTTTTCCTCCATGCGGCCCACTAATTCCTCGGCCTCAGGCAAGGCTTCCGATTGCAGGGTATCCCGTAATTGTTGCAGACCCTGCTCCAATTGTTCAGATCGAATATAAAGAACTTGAAGCGGGCTATTGAGGTTGTGGACTACTCCTTCGATGACTCGAACCAGGAAAGTGCCATAATAGTCGTCAGCAAGTCTTCTCAGCAGTTGCCGATCCGTTTCCGATGCCGGCTCTTGTATATCAATTTTTCGCAAGTTTCTCCGTGAGTGATTATGTATTGTTATTCTTTTTTTCTTTTCGGATTGTATCTCTTTGCACTTGAAATGTATAGGAGATAATCTTCTCTCTATCCTCTTCATCCAGATCAATAAACCCCAGAAAAACATTGAAGCGCTGCCTGCCTCCCTCTTGAACCGGCGCAACACGCACAACTTCTCCAAATACCACCAACGGTATGACAGGGAATCTTGGGATCATGAAATTTGCCTTAATGATCTGCCCTTCCTCCAAAGCCTTATCGCATATTATACCCATCCCGGCGCCGCTAATATCTAAACCCTGTCCGGCAAAGAAAACCTCATCTCCCTTTCCCTTGTCATCACTGTAAGCCGGCGACTCGAGGCCGGAGAGCCTGGACATGAGTCTTAACATGCGATCCAATTTGTGATCTATGTCGATCAAAAAGTCAACCATGCCTGAATAAAAAGAACTATCAGCCTCATGTTGCCCTCCTTGATCAAAGGAGAAGATTGCCCGGCGTCGGGCCTGCTGTTCAGATTGCCTGACAGCTTCGTACTCATCCCTGCTCACAACTGCAAACTCAACATCGACAAATAAGGGCGCCCGTACATACTCTCTTCTCTCTTGGCTCTGGGACTCCTCCATGTTTTCCTCCGGGTTTGGGTTCATTGGGAGAGCATTGAAAAACTACTTTAAACGGCCATGCTCTCTGTCTCTATGAATGAACGTAATATGCAATAGTTATACCACATTTCATAACCGCTGTCGCATCGCATAGAGCATGGCGCATGGCGCATAGCGTATCTTTACTTTTCTTTTACTTGGCACCATGCTCTATGCGCTATGCTTCTTTATCACGCATTTGACCACGACAATTTTCGTGTGTCAGCCAACTAACTGATAATGTAGGGAATACTCTTCCAGTAAAACAACCGGCCACGAACACTATAATTATAACCGGATAAACAGGGGGCTTGAACCTGACAGGACAGGGCTCGAGGTGTCGCCATGAGTGTTTCAGACGACCCCATGTGCGGTATAGCTTGAGGGGAATGCACTCACTATTGCGGTTCATTATGGACGGTATCGGAGGAGGCCATATCATGCTCGCGAAACTCGCCCCTTTTATAGATAGACATAAATGCCTTAACAACCTCTTTGTCAAATTGGATGCCGGCATTTTGCTGGATCGTCTTGAGCACAACATCATCAGGGAGTCTTTCCCGATAGGAACGGTCGGAGGCCATGGCATCATAGACATCGGCTACGGCCAGAATCCTGGACAGAAAAGGGATCGATTCGCCCTGGAGGCCATCGGGATATCCTTTCCCATCCCATCTTTCGTGATGATGCAAAATGATTTCCTGCTCACCGGTCAAAAGGCCCAGGTGGCCGACAATGTTCGCGCCGATTAAGGGATGCTCTTTAATGGCGTCATATTCCTGATCGGTCAAAGGGCCGGGTTTCAGCAAGATATTGTCGGGAATGCCGATCTTGCCGATATCATGTAAGTGTCCCGAAAAATTTAACAGTTCAAGTTGTTCATCGGAACATCTCATCTCCCTACCTATTTTTATTGCAAATTCGGTCACCCGACTCGAGTGCTGCTTGGTGTAAGGGTCTTTCGCCTCAATCGCTTCTACGAAGGCATAAAGGGTAGAGAAAAGATTCTCGTAGATGTTTTCGTAAAGAGCGATATTCTCTATCACAAAAGTTGCCCTCTCAGCCAGGAAATTCAGATAATACAGATCCTTTTCAGTAAAAGGCTTTGATCCGTTCCTGGCAATGGCGATCAGCATGCCAAACATCTTTTTTCGAATTTGGAAGGGGATGGCAACTAACGAACAGATATTCGCATCCGAAAGTGCTTTGTCATAACCACCGTCAACAATAAGCGGGACCCCTTCGGAGATTTTCTTTGCAATAAGATCTGCGACACAACCATTTTTCTCCCCGAGCCGATAGGTTCGATCGACCTGTCTGTCCGAAACGTCATTGCCGCCGGATTCGGCTTCTCTATGAAAAGAGGCTATAGGTGTCGGCTGTCCCAAAGTCTCGTCTAATATATGGAAATGGACTTCGTTGCAATTGGTTATATCCGCGGAGAGCTTAACGATCAGATCAAAAAGGCCCGAGCTGCTTGTTACCCAGTCCACCTTCCGCAAAATCATGTTCAATATCTTGAGATCGCTCACCCTGTCGGACAGCTCTTTATTCAGCCGGGCAATATGTTCCGTCTTTTTAATCTCCTCCTTTAAAAGCATGTTTTCCATCAAGAGGGCCTTTTGTTCTAAAGCCTTCTTGATCGTCAGATCTATTTCATTGACATGAAACGGTTTGACCAGGAAGTCCACCACGCCGTGTTTCAGGGTAGCTATCGCGGTATCCGTAGAAGGATATCCGGTCATAACAACAACTGGTATGGTATTGTCTATCTCATGAATCTTCTTGGCAAATTCTATCCCGTCCATCCCCGGCATATTGATGTCTGTAAAACAAAAATCGATCTTGCTGTCCTCAAGGATCTTAAGGGCTTCCACCCCATCTTGGGCGGTCAAGATCGAATAGGTTCCGATCCTGTCAAAAAAATCCTTGAAAACCTCAAGGATCGCTTCATCATCATCAACAACCAATATGTTCAGGGTTTCTTCACTCATGTAGTTTCAAGGCTGATTTAGCTCACTTTTGCGGTTTAATAGGTCGTAGAACTTTCGAGATATTTGATGATCTGGGTTTTTAAGGTCTTGAATTCCTTTTCGGTCAATAATCCGTCTTTTTTCAGCGCAGCGATATTTTGCAGTTGTTCAAAATAGTTGGACTCCCCTGTCGAGGCATTGCGCACAAGATGAAGACCGGGCCGGTTGCTGGCAAAAAAATTGAGCCGAGCCCTCTCCTGTTCCGTTTCCCGCTCATAATCGCCTTTTTCCTTTTCTTCCTTGACGGCAACCAGTTGGGCATAGGCATTCTCTAACTCTTTGAGTAACCGGGCGTTTTCCCGTATCAGCTTGACTCTCTCAACCGCGTTATTGAATACAATCTCCATCTCCTGGAGTTTGAAAGGTTTTTTGATGTAATCATATGCGCCCCCGCGTATGGCCTCAATAGCGGATTCAAGTGACCCGTGCCCTGTTACGATGATAACGACCACCTCGGGATTAATCGCCTTGGCCTGGCTTAACACCTCAAGGCCATCAACCTTGGGCATCACAAGGTCGGTAATGACGATATCAAAAGGGTTTCTCTTGATGAACTCTATGGCCTCAAAACTATCGTTGAAGACCTCGACCGAGGCATGCTCCTTTGAGATCAAATCCTTCAGGATGTCGCCGATCGTTTTGTCATCATCTATGATTATACTCCTGATTGAAGATTCTTGCATGCGGGCATTACCTGTTTGTTAATTACCGTCAAAATAGGGTCAAACGCGAATGTCTTAATAAATTATAGCACAGAAGTGAGCTAAGGTGGAGTGTTTTCTGTGGAGAAGAAACTTCTTTCACTTCCTCTTTTCGTGTCTTCGTATTTTCGTGCTTTCGTGATAGATTTATTTTTTTTTTGTTTCGGTCTATCCGGTTAGGCTTTCTTGTCAAAGAGGATACCCATCATCTCGTCAATCTTTGCCACTAAGTTTAACACCTCTTGAGGCGGAATTTCCCGGACCATTTCCCCCGTATCTTTGTCGAACACCGTCACTTTAATCCGGTTGGTCTCTTTATGAACCGAGAACTCGAGTCCGATGTTCCGGATGTGAAAATGCTCCTGTGCAACATTCAACATCTGCTGAAGAAGTTCAGCATCCGGCTTCCTCTCTTCTTTGTTCCCGGATGATGTTTTTTCTGGTTCTGCAGCTTTCGGCTTCGGTTTATCAGCCGACTGACTCTCTACCTGAAGCTTTCCTGCAGAAACCGAGTCAATTAACATGGTGTCATCCCCTCGTATAGTTATCTTTTCATATCCAAAAATCTCGGGGTTTGACGGCGTGCCTGCCTGTATCCATTAACCACACGACGTCCTTGTTGTATCTTCAATATCTCGGATTTGACGCTGTCGTGTTCAGTCCGGGCCAGATCCAAGCAACCCTTGTCTATACCGGAAAGCGATTCCAAAACATCCCTTATCCGGTCAACATAGCCCCTGAACAAATCCCTGGCCTTTTCCGACAGTTTCTCTATTGAAAAGCCATTCTCCCTGGTGAGCATATTCACCTCTTTATCAATTTGCTCGATTTTGTCAATAAGCCTCTGGCGCTCCTTTAGGTAACGACCCAAACGCCGAAGATCTTTTAACTCAAGCGTCTCCTTGATCTTTGATGTAGCCAGTTTATAGCTGCTCAACAGCTCGATCTTCTCTTTTAATCGAGAACAGCATTTCTTGCAAATCTCTTCAACTTTCATCATTCCCATCCTCATTGTGTTGCGCCCACAACCTGCCCGCTTGATTCCTCAGCCACATAGGAGCCCGCCTTTATATTTTCTTTGTCCCCATAAAAAGCCTCTTCCCAGGCCTCCTTGAGTTCCTCAAGCATGCAGATAACTTCGTCAACCGCCTTGGTGTCCCTTTTCGCCTCAACATCCAACAGGCGACGTTGCATGTAATTGTATAGGGTATCTAAGTTTTTTGCGATTTCACCGCCTTTTTCAAAATCAAGGGCCTGCATCAATTCGCTGATAATATCCTGTGCCTTCTGCATGGCCTTTGCCTTGGCCTCGTATTTTCCGGACAAATACCTTTCCCTGGCAATCTTCAAGTTGGTGATAGCTCCCTCATAGCACATGATAACCAGCTTCTTGGGATCTGCTGTAAGCACATTCGTTTCATGATAGGCCCTAACCCCGTTCCCATACATTGATGCATCCTCCCTTTGTTCGTTATTTGTTATCCGTTATTTGTTATCAATTATCCGTTGGCGCATAGGGCAGAGCGCATAGCGTATAGTGTTTTTTTGCTCTGCTCCATGCTCTATGCACTCTGCGATTACACGATTCATGATCCCCCAATGACCAATGACTACTGACCAGTGACTAATGACCATTTACCAACTCCAACCACTCCAGCTCGCATTGAGCTGTCCGGCCAACCAGTTGCTCTGGTTCTGTATCTGGGCCAGGGCCAGTTCCATGTATACGAACCGGTTGATCATCGTCTCCATCTTTCGGTTAAGCCTTGCTTCCATCTCTTCGATGTTGTCTTCAAGATCGTCAATCCTGTCCCCCATGGACTCGAGCCTGTAGTCAAGGTAACCATCCGCTTCGTTGGTAATATCATACAGCACCCTGTCAAACAGCTCGGCAACCCCCATGGTAATTTTAACGTTGCCTTGGTTTTCTCCTTGAGAAGCCAATTGGGCAGAGGTAAGCGTCACCTTAACAGATAACCCCTCTACGCTCGTTGTCTCACCCTCTCCCGGCGCGTCACCTTTCAAAAGCTGCCCAGATCCTGTGGCGTCCTCGCTGTTGATGGTGCCGTCCACGTCAACGCCCTGGTGCGTTGCATTGTCCGTCAAGCCAAGATCTGTACCACTGACCTCTACGGTAAAACTTGCACCGCTCCCGTATCCATCGTGCGTCAGGACCAGATGGTCGCTTGCATCCTTTGAAGCGGTGACACCAACGCTATAGCGACCTGTGACACCGCCGGCAAGGGTTCCAAAATCGACCCCGCCGCCGCTCGGTTCAAATATTTCTATTCCCAAAGTACTGTTTGATGTGCCATCTTTAATCACGATACGGCCATCTTGAATTTCGACTGTAACGTTCCCACCAGCGTTATCATAGGCCGTTTTGATCTGGCCCAGGAAAATACTGAGTGCATCTGCCTTGTTCACCTGATAGCTTCCTTCCACAGCATTACCATCTACTGTGTGTCCGCTAAAGTATACCCATTCTCCACCAGCGAGTGTTTCGCCGTCTATATCGTCCCATGTATCAGTTGCCTCGATCGCATTGGCCCCTGCATTTTTTGTATTCCTCACACTGCCCACAAGATTCGATGCGGTCACATCCCCGAAATCAAGATTATGGGCATCGGTATAATCAAGAGATATTGAAAGCTGGCTGTTGCCCGTGGTGTTGTCGGTAACAACTATATAGCCATTCGTATTTATACCCGCTGATACCTCATAGCCGTATGCAGCCTCAATGGCCGACAGCAACCCCTGCACCGTATCTTCGGCCACTTTTGAAATCGTATAACTCCCGCTGACTTCCTGCCCGTTGCTCTTATGTCCCGTAAACTTGATAACATCGTTATCTGCAAGCCCGGCTGAGCTGCCGCCGCTGTACACTGCATCCCATGTTGTGCTGCTCGTAATAGGGTTCTCCTGCGCTGCATCGGTCGTATTCTTCACATTCCCCATGATGCTCTGCGCATACTCCGTGTCAAGTTCCGAATTAATGGCATTAACGATATTATCGATGGTGCTGCCGTTTTCACCCGTGGCACCGTTAAGAGTGATGGCTGCTGTCTTCGATCCCTGAGTAATGGTAAGGGTCTCTATATCTGTTGCTCCAATGCCACTAGTCAGGATTTCAGTGCCGGTTGTCTGCGCTTGTTCAGCCGCCTGGGTAATCTTGACGGCATAATCACCTGCCACGGTCTTTCTGGTATGGCTGATATACTGGATGTCACCGTCCGTTGTGGAACCCTCTGCAATAAAAATCCTTCTCAGGTCATTGAAATTGTCTTCAAATGCGTCCTTAAAATCATCATCGTCAATAGAAAGCATCCCGTCATTGTCAGATGTAATACCTATGAGTGAAAGGGCATTCATGGTGGAGGGAAGGCCGGTGATAGTGCTCACAACGATATTTACAAGGTTTGACTTTATGGAACTGAGCGTGCCGTCTCCCTGAAGGAGCCCGGCAGTTCCGGTCTCCTCATCATAGGCGAACTGCTCATTGATGTCCGACATGACATCGTTATACTGGTTCAGGAGAGTCTGGACAGAGGATTTTACGGCATCATAGTCCCGCGATATAGTAAGGGTTACTGTCTTGGTCTGCTCCACGGTCAGGAGATTCAGCGTCACCCCGGCGATGACATCGTCTATGATATTGCTGGAACTGGTGATCGTGGTACCGTCTATGGTGATATTTGCATCCTTCCCCGCCTGGGTTTCCATGTTGTAACCTTCGGTTGTGGCTGAGATGGTATCAAAGTCAAGTGTACCCCCACCGTTGTTATTAGCAACAAGAGTAAGGCTTAACTGGCTGTCTCCGGGGGTATCGTCTTCGATAACAATCTTTCCGCTAGAAAGACTGGCCGTGGCCGTCCTTGAGCCGGTTTTGCCAAAACCATTGGTCGTGTTGTTAATTTGGTCAAGAAGTGTCTGTATCGTATTTCCCGCTCCGATGGTGTAATCGAAATTAACTACTGAACCATCTCCCCTTGTTCCTTTGATAGTAATTTTATCTCCCACTGCTACATTGGAATTTGTCTCGTTAGACCAAAGGTTGGTTAAGACGGTTGCTGTTGTAATTTGTGTCACAGCATCCCCATCAGTATTCACGATTGATCCTTGGGCGTGCACCTCAGCCACGTTACTCTGGCCTCCCACCAGAATCCCCAAGGTTTGAAGAACGTTGTTCTTGTCGCCAAAATTGGTTGTCCCGCTGATATCTATGTAGTATCTGGTGGTTCCATCTTCGGTAACACTCTCCACGGAAGCAGAGACGCCTGACAGTGCGTTAATCTTGGTGGCAATGCTTGTAAGAGAATCAACGGCCAGATCAATGTCAAGCGTGCTGGTGGTGCCTACGGTTATATCGATGCCCTCTTGGGCATTGGTAAGACCAAGCAGTGAGCCGACCGCCACATCACTGCTGGAAAACCTGTCGGACTCTGCCCCGTCGCTGGTAATATTCTTTATCGTGGGAGTTGTGCTGTCCAAAAATCCCAACCCGGGCTTTGTGGAACTATTTTGCAAGATGTCCACTGTATCCGCACTGGCATCCAGGATACTGAAGGCGTCTTCGCCTGTCTCGTCGCTGGTCAGTATCAGGCGATAATCAGTTGAAGAAACCGTCAGGATGGAAGCGGTGACCCCTGTCGCGTTTGTTCCGGTATTCAGGTTGTTGATCTTGTTGCGTATGTCCATCAGGTCGTCGGTGTCATCCACCTTGATGGCCCTGCCGTTAATAACAAACTCCGAGTCGTCCGGTAACCCCAAGGCCGTGTCATAAGTCGTAAAACTCTTTGACGATATCTGGCGGGTCTGAGCCACCTGCGAACTTGAACCCATCGTAATCGTATGGGTGCCGGGGGCCGCGCTGGTACTGGTGGAAACACTCAGAAAATCCGAGGCCTTGTAAGTCGTGGAATCGGTGGTGAGCGAAGTCGCAAACACATTGAACGCATCGCTCTTGCTTAAGGTATCTGCCTGGGTCTTAAAGGCCAAAAGCTTGGTATTGATCGATTGGAGTATGCTAAGTTTTGATTGATATTCTGTTTTTTGGCCCTCCACCAGATCGACCCGGCGGTGCTCGATCGCAATCAACTGGTCGATCATGCTCCGCCAGTCAAAACCGCTTGAAAGCCCGGCTATCAGTTGCGTGCTCAGTGCCATATTCCTTCTCCTTGGGCCATATCTTCACCTCTTCCTGTTGATTAGGGGTCGGCAAGATATACCCGTCCTTATTCCATCTATCGGAAAACTTTGCCGAAAACTTGAATTTCTCGTCGGCAGACTAAAACACAGCAAAATACCTGCCAAACAGGTGGTCCTGACAAAAGAAACATCCCTCACCACTGAGGCGCGAAGTACGCAGAGAGGAAGCGCTTTTTGTTTGTCGGGAGATTGCGACAAACAAAAAGGTTCCTCCGCCCTGTCAGTCATTGCCAAGCTGGTTTGGATTGCCTGGATTGCCAATGAAGGACCATTTAGCTTTTTTGTAAATATAATTTGACGTTCTCCAATTTTTATAGTATTATATCTAATAACTGCGGGGTAGATATTATATTTCGATAATTGGAGGGACTCCAATGAATGTAAGAAATAATCAAAAGCATACTCGATTAGGTGTAGAGCTGGTGAGAAAGTTATCCGAAGAGTGGAAGCGTATATTTACCGTACAGGACGCACGAAAGTCTGCATCTTCCTGTGGAATAGCAAATGGCTATGTAGTTGAATCTTTACACCATCTCTCAAATACTGGTTGGATAGTTCGTCTCAAGAAGGGTCTCTATATTATCTCCTCTTCTTTTCCGGGTATGACTCCTATCCATGAGTTTGAGATTGCTATGGCTTTGGTTCATCCGGCTGCCATAAGTCATTGGTCTGCTATGCATTTTCATGGTATGACAGAACAAATACCGCAAAGAGTATATGTTACGACTACGCAAGCAATTGTTGTATCAAGGTCTGCCAAGAGACTAAAGAAGAGTCAAAGAAGTTCCAGTCGAGAAATAAATGGTGTCATTTACGAGTTTGTTAGAATAAAGCCTGAAAGATTCTTTGGCGCTAAGGACTATTGGGTTGGGGAGGCTAAGGTAACAATAACGAACCCTGAAAGAACACTCATAGATGGACTTGTTGCTCCTAAGTATTTTGGTGATTGGCCGGAAGTTTATTCTGCGTTTGAATCCCAATTCTCTAAGCTCGATTTGGATAAGATGGTTGACTATTCCATACGGCTTGGTGCTGCTGTTGCTAAGAGATTAGGTTGGATATTCGAAAAGCTGGGAGTAGCGGATTCGATATTACAGAGGCTTGAGGATGTTCCTATTAAGGGTTACCGTGTTCTTGACCCCACCGGTCCCAGAAAGGGGCCTTGCAACAAAAGATGGATGATTCAGGAAAACTTTCCGGGGAAGGTGGTGAGATGAAACCCTTAAGAAAAAGGCTCGAGGAAGCAAGGGAAGACACAGGACTACCATGGGAAATAATTGAGTGTGATTATATTCTTTCCTGGGTATTGGCCGGCATCGGAGTTAATGAGAGATTACAAAATGGACTTATTCTCAAAGGTGGAACAGCCTTGAAGAAATGCTACTTTGGCGAGTACAGGTTTTCAGAAGACCTTGATTTTACTGCTAAGAAGAGCACCCAAAGGAAAAATGAACTTGAGGAAGAAATACGGCGCTCTTGCAGGTTAGCCACTGAATTAGCCCAGAAATTCTCGCCCCTGGAACTAAAGGCAGAGAGATATACGGAAAAGGAGCCTCATCCCGGTGATCAGGAAGCCTTTATCGTAAGAGGCAAACTTCCCTGGCATCGCCAATTTCTGATAAGGGTGATGATTGAGATTACTGTGGATGAGCCGGTAAAGATCAAACCGGAGAGAAGGCAAATAATTCACGGTTACGGAGAAAAGATTTTTCAGGAAATCCTTGTGTATTCAATTGAAGAGATCGTAGCCGAGAAAATGCGGGCCATATTGCAACACCTCCAAAAACTGGAAGGCCGTGGCTGGAGTCGATCACGAGCAAGAGATTATTATGACCTCTGGAAAATATTGAATCATTATCCAGGTCCGTTGAGGATGGAGATTTTACCAAACCTCTTTTTAGAAAAGTGTAAAGTTCGGAAGGTTGATTTCAGCGGACCAGAGAAATTTTTTGATAAAGTTTTGTTGGATTATGTGGCTAAGACTTGGGAGCAATGGTTAGGCCCGTTAGTCCTTGAGTTGCCACCATTTGAGCCGGTAATAGATAATCTTAAACAGAAACTTTTTGATTTATTCAAACATGCTGAATGAATGACCCCGCCGCTATACCCCCTCCCACTAAATCCTGTACATCCTGTCAAAAAAGTCCCGCTACAGCAATGTTTGTAAATAGGCCACCAATATATCAACCAAAGAGGTTATTTCTTGCTGGATTTCCGGGTCCGTGACCCAATCATTATTGGGGTTCCCACCAACAGAACCATCTGCCTTGGCTCTGATATCATTCAGTAATTTATCTATCGCATCCTGATAGTCGCCTGCATCTATCAAGGCAATCGCATCAGCAAGTTTCTCGGACAGGGCGTTTTGCCGTTGAGCGGCATTGTTTTTAAACACATCAGCCGGCAAATCCTGGATATAATCATCGATTGACCCTATAGCCTCTTGAGGGCTCGCCACAGTGATGGTTGTTGTGCTTTCTCCCACTCCGCCATCATCGTCCGTCACTGTCAAAGTTACAGTATAGGATCCGGGTGCTGAATATGCATATGTCATTGTGCATGTGCCGGTGGCATCCGGCTGCTCATTTTCTTCTTCGAGAGTACCGGCATCACCTGACCCATCACCAAAATCCCAATAAGACTCATGGGTATCCAACCATCCTGGATCCGTGAAACTGCCATGGAATGTCAGTTCGTGATACGGCAGTATGAATTCCGGCTCAGGCTGTTCAACAGAATCTATACTGACAGTTGGCGGAAGATTGAAAATATTAACAGTTGTCATGTCTGTATCTGTAAGCCCGCCATTGTCTGTCACTCTTAAGGTAACACTGCCTGTATAGTCATCACCCCATGTGTGGGTGATAGTCGGTGACGCAGAGCTCGCATCATATATTCCATCATCATCAAAATCCCATTCATACAATACAATCGTGCCGTCAGGGTCTGTCGAACCTGAAGCGTCAAGGGTAACCGCAGCGCCTTCGTCACCAGCATAAGGTCCGCCAGCATCAGCTATGGGAGGCTGATTCTGCGACACTTGACCAGAGAGTTTGGCAATGAACACATCGCTATATCCTGCAGAGGTCTGACCCGGAAAGATACCGTAAGTCTGCCCTGTGACATAGGCGTTTCCTGAGAAGTCCAAGGCTATTCCATAACCGCTGACAACGCTGCTCGATCCGAACTGTCTGAGCCAAAGCTGGTTACCTGCGCCATCGTACTTGGCAACGAACGCATCGTAACTTCCTGCAGAGGTCTGACCCGGCAAGGTGCTTGCAGTATATCCCGTCATATAGGCATTTCCTGAGGAGTCCAAGGCTATGCTATGAGCTATTTCATGACTGCTCGATCCGAACTGTCTGAGCCAAAGCTGATTACCTGTGCCATCGTACTTGGCAACGTACACATCATAACCTCCTTGATTGTAGGTCTGCCCCGGGAAAGTACCGTATGTTCCCCCCGACACATAGATGTTTCCTGATGAGTCCAAGGCCATCGCAGAACTATAGTCAAGATGGCTCGTCCCGAATTGCTTAAGCCAGATCTGGTTCCCTGCGCCATCGTACTTGGCAATGAACGCATCGTCATCTCCTGCAGAGGTCTGACCCGGGAAGGTGCCGCCACACGTCCCCCCCGACACATAGACGTTTCCTGATGAGTCCAAGGCTATTCTACGAGCGAAGTCCCCATGGCTCGTCCCGAACTGCCTGAGCCAGATCTGGTTCCCTGCGCCATCGTATTTGGCAATGAACGCATCGTAATATCCTGCAGAGGTCTGACCCGGAAAGATACCGTAAGTATTCCCCGCCACATAGACGTTTCCTGATGAGTCCAAGGCCATTTCATAGACGAGGTCCCAACTGCTCGTTCCAAACTGCCTGAGCCAGATCTGGTTCCCTGCGCCATCGTATTTGGCAATGAATACATCGCGATATCCTGCAGAGGTCTGACCCGGAAAGATACCGTACGTATACCCTGTCACATAGACGTTTCCTGATGAGTCCGGGGCTATTTCATAGGCGGAGTCATGACCGCCTGTCCCAAACTGCCTGACCCACTCGATTTCCGGAGCTTGTGCCTCTGCAGATACGGCAGTCGATACAACTAACGCTATCGTGGTTGCACATATCAACGCCGCTATTGCAAATGCTATACTTTTTATTTTTATCCTTTTCATAGCACCCCCCTTGCAACAAAAAAGCCCACCCTTCACAAAGAAGAGTGGGCTTAATACACTAAACGTTTCGGCAATTCAGCCGCCATATCCCGGTAGCTCGGGATGTAGGCCTGTAACTTTGCGTCCCACTCTTTCGAGAGGCTTGCCTTTATCGAACTTCGAGGTTTAAAAGAGCAATCGAAGCCGTACTTCTTCATTTATCGTGAAAGCCAGCCCAAATGTTTAGTCTTTTTGTGGCAGAGTGGCAGACTAAAACACAGCAAAATACCTGCCAAGTATATGCCCCAACCAAAAAACCCCGCCTCCCTTTCAGGAAGCGGGGTCTTGGTTTGAGGTTTATTGCCTGCTTTGAGCCTTCACGCTTTGCGCTATGCGCTATGCGCTAAAATCAGCCCTTAGCCTATTACCCCATCAACTGCAGCACGACCTGCGGTGCCATGTTCGCCTGGGCAAGCATGGCAGTACCGGCCTGGAGCAGGATCTGGTTCTTGGTAAACGCGGTCATCTCAGCGGCCATATCCACGTCACGGATGACCGATTCAGCAGCCTGAATGTTCTCAATGGTCGTGGCCAGGTTCGCAGCAGCATAAGACAACCGGTTCTGGGCGGCGCCTACACCACCCCTAACTCCTACCAGGGTCGAGATAGCAGAGTCAATTGTGTCAAGGGCAGATTGTGCGCCGGCGGCAGTGGTATAATCCAGAGCGTCTATGCTAAGGCCGGACGCGGTGGCATCCCCAAGACTGATGTCGACCCGGTCATTAGCGGTGTTGCCTGCGCCCACCTGGAAAGTGGAGGCACCGCTGCTGCTGACTACAAATTTGAGGGTGTCAAACTCATCATCCGCATACCCTGAGTTGAGAGTGAGTTTAATACCAAGTTGATCAAAGTCAACAGTCTGCGCAGAACCATCTACAGTGGTCACGGTCTGGGCATCACTGGTTCTGGAGTTAGTAAGTGTAATAGAGTTTGCAGTGGCGCTGGTTACTGACCAGGTCCCGGTCGGGGTAGTGTTCGATACCGACATAGATGAATACCCGATATCAGACACCGCAAATGTGTCGCCTGCAAGGCTTGTAGTGGTTAAAGCGCTCTCTCCGGTTACGGTCAGACCGATATCACTGAAACTTAGTGTCTTGGCCGTTGCATTGTACGTCCCCACATAGACAACACTATTTGTTCCGCCAGTTGCAGAAACACCACTAGACAATGTGGCACCCATTGTGGCAAGGGTGTATGTCTGCGCAACAAGATCAGCCACATCGGAGGCAAAAGTGAAACTAACAGTGGCGGTATTGGTGCCAGTATCAGTATATAAATATTTATTACCATTAACTGTATCGAGGTCATACGTAGTATCAACAAGTTCGTTACCCCATGCAGCCGAATACGTACCGAACGTTCCGTCAATGAGCTTTGACCCGGCGTATTCGGTTACGTTGGCAATCCGGTCGATTTCTTCGACCAACTCTTCCTTTTCCGCTTCGAGCTTGTCCAGGTTGGCTCCTGCATTGGCTGATGCAGCCTGGGTGGCCAGCTCTTTCAAGCGGGTCAGCATGTTGCCTATCTGGTCCATGGCGCCCTCACCAACCTGAAGCAGAGAAGCAGCCTCAGAGGTGTTACGCGAAGCCACACCAAAACTGGCTATGTCCGCGCGGAAACCTTGCGAAATAGCCAGACCGGCTGCATCATCGGCCGCACGGTTGATCCGATAACCGGACGAAAGCCTTTCAAGAGATTTGGCCAGCCCGGCGTCGGAAATACTCAACATGCGATGAGCGTTCATCGCCGCGATATTGTGTTGAATTCTAAGTCCCATAGTTTTATCCTCCTTGATTTTTGGTCATTAGTCACTGGTCATTTGTCATTAGTGACTTAATGCCTGTTTTTTTGCCCTAGCTGTCAGCTATCAGCCGTCAGCTATGAGCACCTTGGCATCCCTGCCAAAATGGTTTTCTGTCTACTGACTACTGTCTTCTGGCTACTGGTAATATCATCCCTCCTTTCTTCATGAATTGAACGGACTTAATCCTCAAATTTGATTATTTTATCGGAAGAACAGGGGATTCACTTTAGGATTTTTTCGAGGGGGTATTTTATGGAGGGATATGGGAAACGTCTTTAAGGTGGGCAGTTTTCAGCGGAGCTATGCGGAGCTGAGCTCACCACTCTCTAATCTCTCTGTCATTATCTGTACAAGGTTCAAGTTTTCCGGGTTCTTGGGATCTATGGCCAGGGCCGCCTCCAGGATCTTTGCAGCGCGTTCGTATTCACCCATGCCAAAGGCTGATTGTGCCAATCCTGTGAGCGCATCCCCCCTTTCCGGCCCCAAAAGCAGTGCTATCTCAAGGGCAAGGTCGAAGGCCTTCAAGCGATCTTCCTTTAAGAGTTTTCCCGCGATACCAAGGAAAAGCTCGGCCAGTTGGGAAATCGATTCTATCAAAAAATCTGACGGCAAATCAAGACAGCGCAGCGCCTTTTCACAGGTTCCAACCATGGCCTCTATTTCTCCTGTTTCAAGGTAAGCCCTTGAAAGAGCGAGGCAAAGGTAAACATTTTCGGCAAAATCGGCCGCACTCTTTTCCAAATATTCCCTTGCCCGCGCATAATCCCCCTGTTTGAAGTAGAAAAGGCCCAAATTGAGATTGCCCTTCGGCGAATCCGGGTCGATGGCCAAAGCGGCGCGGTATTTTTCCTCGGCTATCTCCTTAGCCCCTCCGTCTTCCAGGGCCAGGCCCCAGTTAATCCAGGCATCAACATAATCCGGGCTTCTCTTTGCCGCTTTTTCAAAGGCCGCTGCGGCCTCATCATATCTGTTCAGTTTCAGGAGGAGCGATCCCCGTTTAAAAGGAATTCCCGCGTTCTCTTCAAAGGTGCTTTCAATTTGATTATATAGCGCTACTGCCTCATCAAGTCGGCCCAAGCGCTCATAGTTTGCGCCCAGCTCCATAAGGCCATGCTTATACTGTCGTTCCTCTCGTGGCAATTCATCCAAAAACCAGGTCGCCTTTTCCCATTCCTTTAACAGTACCAAATTCAGCCCGATTTCTTGCCTCAAGGTGTCGGCGTCACATGCGGGAGCGCTCTTTGCCGCCTTGGTCAAGAAATCCACCCCTTCATCATGGTGACCGAGATATATATGGGCATATCCCATAGCTCGGTAAACGATCCAATCTTTGTGAGCGGTTTCAAACTGAAATGACTTAAACTGCGAAAAGTTTTCACAAAGTTCCTCGCGGAGCCTGAAGAATTCCCTCCCATGTTTAAGTATCTTATTATAGTCTTTCTTTACAAATCCAATTTGGACAATACAATGATGGATGTCGATACTTTTATCGAAAAATCGAAGTGCCTCATTCGCGAGGGTCTCTGCCTCATCGATTCTTCCGAGGTTGATTAATGACATCACGGCAATAAAGTATGTCCAGGAAAAATTGGTGTCTATTTTTCCCTGTGCCTCCATCATATCAAGCGTCAGCTTTGCGTCCTGATACGCCTTCTCATATTCCTTGGAAGACAGCCAGGTCATGGCCAGGTGGTGCCGCGTGGGGAGGTCGTCTGGGAAATCCTTGATCTGTTTATTTAGAAGGGCCAGCGACCTCTCTCGCTTTGCCTTAAGCTGCTCAGGAGAAAGGTCATAGCCATAATGCCAGATAGCTACGGGATAATGTGTCGCTTTTTTGTCTTTAAAAATCAACTGGTTGTGGACGTATCCCTGGTAGTGGATACCAAGGCCGCTTCTGAAAAGCCTTGCAGACGTCCCTTCAGTGTGATAGTTTTTATTACTTAGAAAGCTTTTTACGTTAAATAGAAACACGGGGGTGAGGGCTTCTTCCACACCCTTTCTCAGCATAGGTGCCGTTTCCGCATCCAATTCCTCATCCGCGTCCATGATTAGTATCCAGTCCCCTGTTGCATAGGAAATAGATTGATTACGATGTTTGCTGAAATTATTTTCCCATGGGTGATGATATACCTTGGCTCCATAGCTTTTGGCTATTTCAACGGTTCGGTCCGTGGACCCCGTATCCACGACAACAATTTCGTCCACATGGTCCTTTACGCTGTCCAGACACTGCGGAAGAAATTTTTCCTCGTCTTTCACGATCATGCACAGAGAAATTCTTTTTTTATCCCTTTTCTGCTTTTTCTTAACCATTTTCTTTCTCCATCAGAGTGAAGTTTGTCTTTTTCGTGCTTTCGTGATTAGTTTCCTTTTTTGTATCCCGGCCTGTCCGGTTCAGGAATTAATTCAGCTTCCAAATTTCTTATAAACAATTTCGCAATTCCCCAAAGCTTCGAATACTTATCTTTAAATTGACGGGCAAGCTCAGGATATTGAACAAAATCCATGTCCATGATTTCAATATTATGCAAGTGTTTAATCATGCCGAGTGAGCCGTCTAATTTTGAGATATTCGTCTCAACTTTGCCCAGATCCTCAGCTAAGGATATAACCCTGGCTTGATTTATCGGTCTTCTGCCAAATTCTTTTATAATTTTTTGGGCTGCTTTTATTCCCAGAGAATATTCTTCCATCAAGCGATTCAATCCTTTCTTGTACTCCTCCACCTTCGCGGCGAATCCATCTACGGTCCTCATTCTTGGCATCAGCTCCTCAACAAAGGATCTATCATGCTCCAGGCCTAATGCAGCCTCCCACATTACCCTGTTCATGAATCCCGCTTGATATTGCTCTGAAATAGTTGACGATATCGGCGCATAGACAAGGGTGCCATTAGAAAGGAAGCCGGACTGATATACCGATAAGTTGGGAAAATCAAAGCTTAGATCACTTTTTCCGTCAAGAATCATCTCCGCGACCTGGCTTACGGCCTCGACACTCAAATAATTTCTACACTCCATCTCTTCACACATTTCTCTTTCATGGCAGGGGGAGCACGGCAGCTCTGCCTGGATAATGACGTTGCCTTTTCCATAAGGCGCGGTCTCTGAAAAATAGGCTGTTGAAAAGTACAGCCCCAAAACCTTTGTCTTGACCGCTGCGGCAATATGTATCGGACCGGTATCGTTGCTTATAAGAAGGTCACAGTGCTCGATTACGGCAGGCAAATCAGCAAGGCCTGTTTTGCCAATCAAGTCAATTACAGGAAACTCAGCTTGCCTTTGGAACCTGTCACCTATTTCTCTTTCTTTTTCACTCCCCAGGAGCACGATCTCAACATCCGTACGTTTTATTAACTGATCGGCAAGTAAAACAAAATTGTCTGCCGGCCATGCCCGGTGAAGTTTATTTGCCCCCATCTGAAAAGCGATTAATCTGCCTTTCTCCTCGTAGCCATTTGCCTTCAAGAGCGCGTATGCTTTGTCACGATCATCCGCCGCAACTTCCAGATAATCTTCTATTGGTTTCTGTGGTATGCCGCCTATCCCCACGTACATATCAACAAGATTGAAAGGATTCTGGGTTCTGTTCCGTGAAAAAGCAAAAAGGTATTTTACCCAATCACCCGAGAGCCTGATCTCTCCATCATGTGCGTTGATTCGTCCGGTTTTCCTTTTTCCGTTAACCCTTTCACAAATGCGTCCCGAGCCTAATGTATGAGTTAAGTTGATGATAAAATCATAGTCTTCTCTTAGTTCGGGGATCTCCAGTATGGGATCTATGTTTGAAAGATTTACCTGATCGTCCGGCTTCAGCACCTTCTTAACATCTCCGAAGGGCAAGTAAATCAATCGATCTGCCAGCCGGCTATTTCCTATAACTTCACTGAACTCCCGTACGCACATCAGCGAAATTTCACAGTCTGCCTTTTCCTGTTTTAACCTTTTTAACAAAGGAAGCGTTTGAACCAAATCTCCCATTCGACTCAATTGTACAACGAGTATCTTTTCCATACTGAATCCTCTTTTGCTATTTGGGGTTACATTGTCTGACCCACAAAGGTCACCTGTTTTCTCCGGGTGGAACCACAGCTTTTTGGGCCACAATATTGAGACTAATTGGGATCCCGTGAAATTTCATTGTGCTGGTGTCTTTGAAGATCCCGAAATCATCAACCACTCTCAGGTTAATGAACCCTGCCTTTATCAGAAATGATTCCAGAATCTCTCGGTTAAATCCAACCTTATGGTAATCATGGGCGCTGGTTTGACCACCAAACATCATTCGCATTACGTGGAAGCGTTCCTGCAAGCTTAGCTTGTTCTTCATTAGAAACAGATTGGCAAGTTTGTCCATGTCGGGAACGCTGATGTAAAGCTTGCCACCGAGCTGAAGCACACGGGCCCACTCCTTGAGGACTGCATCAAGTTCGCTTACATAATCGAAGTGTTCCAGCACATGTGAGGCGTAAATCTCTGAAAAAGTTTCATCACCAAACCGTGACAGATCTTTGGCATCGCCAAGATGATCAACATAGGAAGCAGGCACAGCATTGATTACTTCCCATTCTGAGTAAAATGCCGTACCGCCAACGTGCAGTTTTCTTTTTGCCTGGCCCTTTTGTTCGCCTCCTCGAATCAATGTATATCGCGTTTGGGCCGAACTGCCGAGAGTGGAACTGTTTGATTTTTCGCACCAGCATCGCCACATCTGGCGATAGGCATCCTCTAATGAGCCGGTAAACCGTTGCGCGTCGGTCAGATTCGATCGGGTTATCATGTGGCGCAGATTTGTCCTCATCTGTTGCAGCCAATTGAGATCGCCAGCCAAGCGCACTGCAGTATCAACATAGGCATCTGATGTCTCCGTGATCAGATCAGTTAGCCCGATATTAGAAAGCAGGCTCACTCCCACTCGGGAAGCATGATAGTCCCCTGCCAGTACAATGACCGGTACGCCCATCCACACGGCTTCACAGGTAGTCGTCGTCCCATTGTACGGGAATGTGTCTAGGCCGATATCGACCTCATTATAAAGTGACAGATGCTCGGCAAAAGGAGGTAAAAAGCCGATCAATTTGATTCGGTCGGTAGAAACAGCATTTTGAGCAAACATCGCTTGGAGACGCTGACGCGTTCCTGTGTCAGCAAGAGCTCTTGATTTCATAATCAACCGGGCATTGGGTATTGCCGTCATAATTGAGGACCACAAGGCAACTACCTCTGGGGTCACCTTGGAAAGGTTGTTAAAGGAAGCAAAGGTGACCCTTCCCCTTTCAACCGCAGGCAGCTTCCCAACCTCTGGAACGTCATTGGGTGGGTTATAGCATAAAAACCCGTGCGGTAGCCGCACCAGTTTCTCGGTATGATAACGATCCGTCTTATGTAAGGGGTCGGCCCAGGTATCGGTGATTCGATAGTCCATGATTGGAAGACCCGTGGTGTTTGGATAGCCAAGATAGGTTACCTGGACCGGAGCTGGTTTGCGGGCGAACATGAGCATGCGGTTATAGGCAGTGTGTCCCGCAAGGTCGACGAGAATGTCTATCTGGTCGTCACGTATCAGGTCAGCCACCTGTTCGTCGGACATTCCGACAATATCCCGCCAACAGCTTGCCAGACCCTTAAAACGATCTGTAACCGTATCGGGACCGACAACATCCGAGTAACAAAAAACCTCGAAAGCAGAGCAGTCGTGTGAAGCAAGTATGGCCTCTATAAAGTAGGCCACAGAATGCATACAAAAATCAGGTGAAACATAACCAACGCGGAGACGCCGGTCTGGTGATTTTTTGTTGAGATGGGGTCGTATCGTGGCTGCCAATGGTGCGGCATGCTGTGCGGCCCATTGCTGATGTTCTGTGAATAACTGAACAGTATCAATAGAGCTATTGTAGTGTAAGCTAAATAGAAGGTTGGAATGTGCGACTGCAAAGTCCGGTTTTAACTGTAGCGCCTTCTGATAACTCGAGACCGCTTCGTCTAACCTGCCCTGATCTTTAAACGCATTACCCAGGTTGTTATATGCCTCTGCGTAATCCGAATTTAATTGCAGCGCTTTTTGATAGCAGGAGACCGCTTCGCCTAACTTACCCTGACCGTTAAACGCGGCGCCAAGGTTGTTGTATGCTATGACATAATCTGCTTTTAGCTGTATGGCCTTCTGATAACTCGAGATCGCTTCGTCCAACCT
>JABXJX010000091.1 GCA_013375375.1 Desulfobacterales bacterium
TTTTCGCGACTTATCTGTGGGGGAGACCGCAGCTCCCGCTTGCGGGAGAATGCGGAGGGGGCAAAGAATGCCCCCGCAGATAAGTCACAAAAAACACCAGCCCGGGAGACTCGGAATAGAGGAAAAGACATCATGTGCCCAAACCAATGTCGAGTAGAAAAGGTTCTCATTAATATGTATGAACAGGCGGTTGCCCGGATCGCCCCAATCCAGATCTCATCCAACGGCCCCATAAAAACGGGTTGATCGCACGACTGTTTGGGCAACAACCAGGTCAAAAGCAAGATATCACAAATAGTTAAAAGATAAGTATAAGGAATAGGTCAAAAAATCAAGATTTTTGTTGTCATCAAGACAAGATGCTTTATATTATACATCTGAAGTTGGGTGGTTTCGCCCCAAGCAGCCACAACCCATTACAAATACGAATGAGTAAACGGAGGCACCTGCATGGCACAAACAGATAGCATCGATTCCATTGACATCATACAAGAAGACGGTGAAGCAGTAGATATCCCGGATGCACTACCCCTTCTTCCCGTGCGCGACGTTGTTGTCTTTACATATATGATCCTTCCCTTATTTGTCGGAAGAGATAAGTCGATTCGTGCCGTAGACGCGGCCATGGCCAAGGATCGGCTCCTTCTTCTGTCTACCCAAACCGACGCTGCGATTGAGAGCCCCGGCCCTGAGGAAATTTACAAGGTAGGCACAGTGGCCATGATTATACGCATGTTCAAGCTTCCGGACGGCAGAGCCAAGATATTGGTCCAGGGCTTAGCCAAGGCCCGGATAGCAGATTATGCAGAAACAAAGCCTTTCTACCAGGTCAAAATCGAACAGATTTCCGAACAGGCGGCAGAGAACATAGGCGTTGAGGCTGAAGCGCTCATGCGCAATGCCTGTGAACAGACGGAAAAGATTCTTGACTTGCGAGGCGAGCTGACCGGTGACGTGAGTGCTATCTTGGGCGGAATTGACGAGCCCGGGCGATTGGCGGATTTGGTAGCTTCAAATCTAAAGTTGAAGGTAGAACAAGCCCAGGGGATTCTTGAGATGAGTGATCCTATTCAGAAGCTTCATCGAGTCAATGAACTCCTGGGCAAGGAACTGGAAGTCTCTGCCATGCAGGCCAAGATCCAGTCCGATGTCAGGGAAGAGATCTCTAAGACCCAGCGAGAATATTTTCTCAGGGAGCAGATGCGAGCCATCCACAAAGAGTTAGGAGATATTGACGAAAAGGCCCAGGAGATCTCAGAATATACCAAAAAGATCAAGAAGGCCAAGATGTCAAAGGCGGCTGAAAAAGAAGCCTTCAAGCAATTAAAGCGTCTTGAGCAGATGCACCCGGATGCTGCGGAGGCCTCCATTGTACGTACCTACTTGGATTGGCTGGTTGAGGTTCCCTGGAACAAATCGACCAAAGAAGTCCTGGACATAAAGAAGGCCCAGGAGGTCCTGGATGAGGACCATTATGATCTCCAGAAGATAAAGGATCGTATCTTAGAATACCTGAGCGTGCGGAAGCTCAATAAGCAGATGAAGGGGCCGATACTCTGTTTTACAGGCCCCCCGGGAACAGGGAAGACCTCGCTGGGGCGATCTATTGCAAGGGCCATGAACCGTGAATTCTATCGTATCTCCTTGGGTGGCATTCGGGACGAAGCCGAAATCCGCGGACATCGCCGCACATACATTGGAGCGATGCCTGGACGAATCATTCAAGGCTTGAAGCAGTGCGGTACGAACAACCCTGTATTCATGATGGATGAAGTAGATAAGATCGGTGTTGATTTTCGCGGGGACCCATCCGCTGCGCTACTGGAAGTCCTGGATCCGGAACAAAATGTCAGCTTCAGCGACCACTATCTGAACACCCCCTTTGATTTGTCAAAGGTTATGTTTATAACCACAGCTAACTTGGCCGACCCTATCCACCCGGCATTAAAAGATCGGATGGAGATTATAGAGTTTGCCGGATATACAGAAGAAGAAAAACTTGCTATTGCCGAACAATTCTTAATACAACGCCAGATCAAGGAAAACGGTATTACCTTAAAACATGTACGGATCGGCCCAAAGGCGCTACAAAATATTATATCACAGTACACCTTGGAGGCCGGTCTCAGAAACCTGGAACGGGAGATCGGCACCATATGCCGCAAGGTAGCCCGCAAAGCAGCAGAAGGCGAAAAGGGCCTGTTCACCGTCACCCGTGCCAATCTTCACCGCTACCTGGGTGTGCCGAAATACCTCCCCGAATTGGAACAAAAGTCGGATGAGGTTGGAGTTGCCACAGGGCTGGCATGGACCCAGGCCGGGGGAGAGGTGCTGTATGTAGAGGCCTCTACAATGAAAGGGAAGGGTGACTTGATCCTTACGGGCCAATTAGGAGATGTGATGCAGGAATCTGCAAAGGCTGCTCTGACTTATGCCCGCTCCAACTTAAAGTCCCTTGGAATTAAAGATAATTTTTTCAGGGATGTTGACATCCATATACATGTTCCGGCAGGGTCGATTCCAAAAGACGGGCCTTCGGCAGGGGTTACAATGGCCACGGCGCTGGTTTCGACCTTGAGCGGGCAACCGGTAAACAGAGATGTGGCCATGACCGGAGAGATCACTCTCCGTGGACGTGTACTTCCGATCGGTGGGCTAAAGGAAAAGGCGTTGGCCGCGCTCAGGGCCAATGTGCGCAAGGTGATTATCCCGGAAAAAAACAAGAAGGATCTGGTTGAAATTCCCTCAAACATCAAGCGCAAACTTGTCTTCTTGCCGGTAAGTCACGTGGACGAGGTCTTGAAGATTGCCCTTGGGGAAAAGCCTGTAATGAAACAAAAAAGCTCAAAGCTGAAAGCTCAAAGCTCAAAGCTGAAAGCCGCAGGTCCGCCGTGATGAAAATCCTTGGAGTTGATACATCCAGCCGGACGGGGAGCGTGGCCGTCTGCGAAAACGATACGGTATTAGCTGAAGTGGCGGTGACCGGCGCACATACACATGCAAAGCGTTTAATGCCCGCAGTCGACGCGACCCTTGAGATGGCAGGCCTGTCCATTGCGGACTGTGACGGATTTGCCGTGACCACAGGTCCGGGAAGTTTTACAGGTCTGCGAATCGGGATCAGTACTGTTAAGGGGTTTGGGGTTGCGACCAAAAAACCGGTCGCGGGTGTATCTACTTTAGAAGCCCTGGCCTACCAGTTTCCTTTGTTTCCCCATCTGATTTGCCCGGTCTTGGATGCCCGTAAAGGACAAATATACACAGCCCTTTATGAATGTGCCGATTACATGAAGTGGAAAAGAGTGATCAAAGATTGTGCCGCAGAACCAGGAGAATGGTTCAAGCAGATCCAACGTTCGTGTCTCTTTGTAGGCGACGGCGCGGTTGCATATGAAGGATTAATAAGAGAAACCCTCGGGGACCTGGCGCACTTTGCACCGTCGTATCTAAACACGGTCAGGGCCTCGGTGGCGGCTTACATCGGGATGAGACAGATCCTGGACGGCCGGATTATCGATGTTGCCGGGCTGGTACCCCGTTATATCCGAAAATCGGATGCTGAAATAAAACTTGAAAAACTGCAGGGCTATTGACAAAGAAAACTTAAGAGATATAATTAATATTTTGATGCATTACTGAGGATTTAATGATTTCTTCTGAGCGGTCCGGTCCGGTCGCCCGGGAGGCCTATCCCTTCATACTTGGATCGGCCTTTGCGACAGTTATTATTGCTGTTTTGGGATTATATGTGCTGGCCCTGTTTTTTTTGTTATTTACATCCTTTGTTTGTTTGTTCTTCAGGGATCCGGAACGGGTCATTCCGGGAAAAGAAGGGATCGTAGTCTCCCCGGCCGACGGCAAGGTCGTGGAGGTAAGTGTTGTGCAGGATAGCGATTTTGCCGCCGAGAAAATACTTAAGATCAGCATCTTTATGTCGATATTCAATGTTCACGTAAACCGAATACCTGACGACGGCACGGTCACTGATGTTAACTATTATCCGGGCAAATTCTTTTCAGCTAACTTGGACAAGGCCTCAAAAAACAATGAACGAAACGCAGTGAGCCTTGAGATAAGCCGTGGCCGAAAGCTAATAGTGGTCCAAGTTGCAGGGCTCATTGCAAGGAGGATCATCTGCAAGATACGCAAGGGTGACCGTTTGAGTCGCGGGGATCGGTTTGGTATGATCTGTTTTGGTTCTCGTCTGGACGTTTATCTTCCGCCGGACACCGTACCGGCTGTGTCTGTAGGAGATAAGGTCCTGGCCGGGACATCGATTTTGGGGGATCTATCATGAAGAGAAAAAACCATTCAAATAAAATGAGACCGCGGCGAGGGATATATGTTCTGCCTAATCTTCTTACCTCCGCGAACCTTTTTTGCGGCTTCTATGCCATTGTGGCTGCCATCCAGGGACACTTCCTGAAGGGAGCCGTTGCTATCATGATAGCGGCCATCTTCGATGGATTGGACGGCAAGATCGCCCGGGTAACGCGGACCGTGAGCAGGTTCGGCCTTGAATACGACTCCCTGTGTGATGCCGTTTCATTCGGCGTAGCGCCCGGCATCCTGATTTACTTGTGGGCGCTTCAGCCATTCGGAAGATTGGGATGGCTGGCGGCACTTATCTTTGTGGCCTGCGGTACGCTTAGACTGGCACGATTCAACACCCAGGTCCATGTGATCGGCAGCGATTACTTTAATGGGCTTCCGATCCCGGCGGCCGCCTTCATGATCGCTGCTACGGTTCTCCTTTACTACCGTCTTGGCGGGACAGGGACTACCAAGCACATAACGATCTTGATCATGATCTACGTTTTGTCCTTTTTGATGGTCAGCACTATCAAGTATTACAGCTTTAAGCATATGGAGCTGTTTAAAAAGATGAGATTCAACATGCTGGTTATTATTGTCATGTTTTTTATCATCATTGCGGCAGAGCCAAGCATTGCCTGCTTCCTTATTATGCTGTGCTATGTCCTTTCAGGTCCTTTCACTACCTTGTGGCTTCGCAAGAAGCGCCGAAGCGAAGCGGCTGCCGATAAGGGGCCCGACGATACTCCTTACGAAAAGCCCGTGTAGATATGCCCCAAACAATCACGGAAAAAATCTTGGCCGCCCATTCAGGGCGGGAGACGGTGGTGCCCGGCGAACTCATCAATGTTCGCATCGATATGGCCCTGGCCAATGATATCACGGCTCCCATTGCTATTGATCTGTTTGAAAAATCACGTACAGGATCCGTGTTTGATCAGGAAAGAATCGCCTTGGTACCGGACCACTTTGTGCCCAATAAGGATGTCCGGTCCGCTATTCAGGTACAGGCGATGCGCGCTTTTGCCGGAAAATATAATATCAAAAATTTTTTTGAACTTGGTGAAATGGGAATTGAGCATGTGCTCCTGCCGGAACAAGGCCTGGTGCTGCCCGGAGATGTGGTGATCGGCGCGGATAGTCATACGTGCACTTATGGTGCCCTGGGCGCCTTTGCAACAGGCGTTGGAAGTACGGACATCGCAGCGGCCATGATTACCGGCGAAGCATGGTTTAAGGTCCCGGAATCGATCAAGTTCATATATCATGGCCAGCCCGGCAAATGGGTGACAGGGAAAGACCTCATTCTTTACACGATCGGGGACATCGGGGTTGACGGCGCCACGTATAAGGCCATGGAATTTACGGGCGATGCGATCAAGAACTTGCCATTGGCCGACCGAATGACCATGGCCAACATGGCGATCGAGGCGGGAGGCAAAAATGGAATCATTTCCCCGGATGAAACAACACTCGATTATATAAAGCCGAGAGCCAAGCGCCCATTTGAATGCTATACGAGTGATCCTGATGCTCTCTATGCAGATGTAAGAACATATGATGTTTCCGGCATCGAGCCACAGGTCGCATTCCCGTTTCTTCCTGAGAACGCCCGGAGTATCTCGGAAGCAGGAACGGTTTTGATCGACCAGGTGGTGATCGGGTCTTGTACGAACGGGCGTATTGAGGACCTTCGCCTTGCGGCCCGTATCCTGGAAGGCCGAACCATTGACAAGAACGTGCGTCTTATTATAGTACCTGCAACCCCTACCATATACCGCCAGGCAATGACCGAAGGGCTGTTGGAGGTTTTTCTCTCAGCCAAGGGAATTGTGAGCCCGCCTACCTGTGGACCATGCCTGGGAGGGTTTATGGGAATCCTTGGGCCTGGGGAGCGGGCAGTGGCCACCACTAACCGCAATTTTGTGGGCCGCATGGGGCACACCTCAAGCGAGGTCTATCTTGCCAACCCTGCTGTGGCGGCCGCATCGGCTGTGCTGGGAAGAATTGGGAGCCCGGAAGAGCTGTAATGAATAGAAATTGTCCCAAATTGTGGATTGGAATGATCTAAAGGGATGAAAATAGAAGGAAGAGTCTGGAAGTTCGGCGATAATATCGATACGGATGTGATTATCCCCGCCCCTTATCTTGTTACCACAGACGTGGAAGAACTTGGTAAGCATTGTATGGAAGGGGTGGATGCCGAATTTACTGAAAAGGTCCGGCCGGGAGATATAATAGTTGCTGGGAAGAATTTCGGCTGCGGCTCCTCGCGTGAGCATGCCCCTATGTCGATAAAAGGGGCTGGTATTTCGTGCGTGATAGCAGAAGGCTTTGCCCGCATATTTTTCAGAAATGCCTTCAACATGGGCCTTGCGATTTTTGAATCCCCCGGCGTGTTCCAGGGGATCGAGGAGGGTGACCGCATTTCCGTCAACCAAGATACGGGCGAGATTATGGACCATACAAACGGAAAGCGGTTTTCAGCAAGCCCGATACCGTCATTCATGCAGGAACTGATCAAGGCCGGTGGGCTTATGTCATATATACTGAACAAAAGGCGCGCGTGAATCCATGACACAGAGACAATATAATATAGCAGTGATCCCTGGTGACGGCACGGGCCCTGAAGTGGTCGCCGAGGGGCTGAAGGTCTTGGAGGCAGTCTCGCGAAAATATGATTTTCAGCTTTCTTTTCATCGTTATGACCTGGGTGGCGAACACTACAAGAAGACAGGGGAAACCCTTTCCGATGAGGTGCTTGAGTCAATAAAGGGATGCCGTGCAATCTATCTTGGAGCAATAGGCCATCCGGATGTGCCGCCAGGTGTGCTGGAAAAAGGGATCCTGTTAAGGCTTCGGTTTGAGCTGGATCAGTACGTTAACCTGCGCCCTGTAAAACTCTACCCCGGCGTGGAGATTCCCTTGAAGAATAAAGGTCCCGAGGAGATCGATTTTGTTGTCGTTCGGGAAAATACCGAAGGCCTGTATGTAGGAGCAGGAGGATTCCTGAAGCGGGGAACCCCCCATGAGGTGGCTATCCAGGAATCGATCAACACCAGAATCGGGGTTGAACGCTGCATTCGGTATGCCTTTGAGTTCTGCAGGCAACGCAATAAGGCCAAGAAATTAACGCTGTGCGGCAAAACCAATGTCTTGACCTATGCCTTTGATCTGTGGGAACGCACGTTCAAGGACGTAGCGCGGGACTATCCGGATATTGAGACCGACTACGTTCACGTGGATGCCCTGTGTATGTGGATGATCAAAAATCCGGAATGGTTCGATGTGATCGTTACCGATAACATGTTCGGGGATATTATTACCGACCTGGCAGCCATTCTCCAGGGCGGCATGGGGGTGACGGCAGGGGCCAATATCAACCCTGAAGGGATCTCCATGTTTGAACCGATCGGGGGCTCTGCACCAAAATACACCGGACAAAACATCATTAACCCGATTGCAGCAATCCTAGCCGCACAGCTTATGCTCGAAACCCTTGAGGAAACCGACGCAGCACGGGTGATCGAAAGGGCCGTGATGAAGGTCCTGGCAGAGGACCTGAGGGGGGTGGCAGCGGGCCGGATGGGA
>JABXJX010000092.1 GCA_013375375.1 Desulfobacterales bacterium
CTGGCTCGTGAGGTTCGTCACACTGCTGTTAACAAGCAGGACGAGATTTGACCTGACTCAAAAAAAGATCCCCCTTGACTGCCAATGCACTATTTAGTGAGCAAGCCCGTGCATGGGTCAAAAAGTTCATACAAAGGAGTGAAAAGGGGTTATGCAAAGGTCTCATTTGCATTCGTGGGATTTGGGCAACAGCCTGTTATTGACCAATGACAAATGACCGGTGATCGGCAAGCAATGGAAGCATATCTGTACGAACGATTAGAGGATAATAAGGTTCGGTGCAACCTGTGCAGCCACCGTTGCCTTATTAAGGAAGGCAAACGGGGCATCTGCTGTGTTCGCGAAAACCAGGATGGAATTCTAAAAACCCTTGTTTATGGCAGGTTGATTGCCCGGCACGTCGATCCCATCGAAAAAAAACCCCTCTTTCATGTCTTGCCCGGCTCCCTTTCATATTCCGTTGCCACGGTTGGGTGTAATTTCAAATGCCGTTTTTGCCAGAACGCGGATATTGCCCAGCTCCCGTCGGACCATAAAGGAATGATCATGGGTGATCTTTGCGGCCCAGAGGATGTAGTGATCGCCGCAGAGCAGGCAAATTGTCGGAGCATTGCCTATACCTATACCGAGCCGACCGTGTTTTTCGAATTTGCATATGATACGGCCAGGCTTGCACACGAGAAAGGTATCCTCAATGTCTTTGTAACGAACGGCTACATGACCCCAGAGGCCGTCCATATGATTAAGCCCTACCTTGATGCGGCGAATGTGGACCTGAAAGCCTTTAACGATGATTTTTATAAAGAGCAATGCAGCGCCAAGCGAAAACACGTAATGGAAACCCTTAAATTGATGAAGTCTCTCGGGATCTTTGTAGAGGTGACCACACTCCTTATTCCAGGACTCAATGATGATAAAGGAGAACTTCAACAGTTGGCCTCCTTTATTGCGGACTCCCTTGGTCCTGAAACGCCGTGGCATATCAGCCGTTTTCATCCAACCTACAAACTTACAGACCGTCCGCCCACACCAGCGGAGAGTATTCACCGGGCACGGCGAATCGGACTTGATGCCGGGCTCCGTTACGTTTACAGCGGCAATCTCCCCGGAGACGAAGGGGAAAATACAACTTGTTACAGTTGCGGACGGTCCTTGATTGTGCGGCGGGGTTATCGCATAGCCGAGAATGTGATTACAGACGGCAAATGCCCGGAGTGTGGTGTCGCTATTAATGGGATAGGTGGTTTACCCTTTATTTCTTCTCCAGAATCTCTCTTATCTTCTTAGACAGCTCCTTTATATTAAAGGGCTTCTGTATAAAAGCATCACAGCCACGTTCCAATATCTCGGTGGCTCGGCCGTCTATGCTGTAGCCGCTTGAAAGGAGCACCTTGACATCGGGGTTGATCTCCTTCATCAGGTCATAGACCTCACCGCCGCTTATGTCCGGCATAACCATGTCCAGGATAACCATATCAATGTTGTCTTTACTGTTCTTATAGACTTCTATGGCTTCTTTGCCGTTTCTGGCCAGCAACACCCTGTAGCCCATTGCTACCAGCATCTTCACGGCCACATCAATAATTATATCCTCATCATCTACAAACAAAACAGTCTCTGTCCCCTTCAGGGCCTCGCCGGAGAGGTCCTCTTTTTTTATTATTACCTTCTTTTCCGAAGCCGGCAGATAAATGTTAAAGGTGGTTCCCTTGTTCTTTTCACTGTAAACATTTATGATGCCGCTATGATTTTTGATAATACCATAAGTAGCGGCAAGGCCCAGGCCGGTACCCCTCCCCATCTCCTTGGTCGTAAAGAATGGTTCAAATATCCGCCGTTGAGTCTCTTCGTCCATGCCCATCCCAGTATCGGTGAGCGATACTTTAACGTAATTGCCGGGCTTTACCTTAAACGTCTTCAGATAGTCCTCTTCAAGCGTGACATTTTTTGTTTGAATGT
Source organism: Desulfobacterales bacterium (assembly GCA_013375375.1). Lineage (GTDB taxonomy): Bacteria > Desulfobacterota > Desulfobacteria > Desulfobacterales. The sequence continues at coordinate 1,960 of JABXJX010000092.1, forward strand.
ATAGGTTCCCGGCCTCGGGCATGGCCTGCCATGCATTGACGTAAAGGTTTAACAACACCTGTTCGATTTGAGCCCGGTCGACTTCGACCGCCCAGAGGTCTTCCTGGAGTTTTCTGTGAATCTTGATCTCCTTTTTGGTTCGACCGAACATGTCGGAACTCTTCTCGATCAACTCGTTTAGATCCGCGGGTCTGACCTCGTATTTTCCGCCCCTGGCAAACCCTAAAAGCTGCTTGGTCAGATCCGCCCCTCTTTTAACCAGATCCTCTATGCCCCCGAGGTGATCAAAATGGGGATGGGCGGAATCGATATCCAGCAACATCAAAGAGGTGTGCCCCTGCATACCCATGAGGAGGTTATTAAAATCGTGGGCGATGCCGCCGGCCAGGGTGCCGATTGCCTCCATCTTCTGGGCTTGCAGCAATTGGGTTTCAAGGCGCTTACGCTCGGTCATGTCGCTGATGATGCCCTGGTATCCCAGAATGCCTCCGTCATCGGCCCGCTTTACGGTCGCGGTGAGCAGGCAGTCCATCTCTGTTCCGTCCTTCTTTTGGAACTTCACCCCATAGTTCCTGACAAATCCATTTTGCTCTATCTCTTGCCGAAATCTGCCCCTGTCATCAGGATTCACATATATCGCAAGCGCGCTCAAGCCTATCATCTCTTCCCTGCTGTAGCCAAAGAGATCGAGCATAGATTGGTTGGCTTCAACGAACTCGCCCTCTCTGGCCGTAATATAGATCGCCTCCCTTGACTCCTCGAAAAGGGTGCGGTATTTTTCCTCGCTCTCTCGCAACGCCTCCTCGGTCTTCCTGCGTTCGGAGATGTCCCGGAAAACCAGCACAACACCCATCATGTCGCCTTTGTCGTATCTGATGGGGGCGCCGCTGTCATCAATGGGTGTTTCTGTCCCGTCTTTTGCTATTAATACGGTATGATTCGCCAGGCCGACAATAACACCTTCTCGGAGTACTCTTGTTACAGGATCTTCGACAGGTTTACGTGTCTTTTCGTTTATAATATGAAAGATCTCTTTCAGGGGCTTTCCTTTAGCTTCTTCCTGCTTCCACCCGGTCAATGACTCGGCAACAGGGTTCATGAAGATAATGTAACTCTTTGTGTCCGTGGCAATCACCGCATCGCCGATACTCGCAAGTGTTGTGGAAAGCCATTCTTCGCGCTCCTTTAATTCCCTCTCCATTTTGTGTTTGTAGAGAGCCGTCTCGATTGTGGTGTGTAATTCCCTCTCTTCAAACGGTTTGATAATATATCCGAACGGCTCGGTTATTTTTGCCCGCTCCAAGGTTTTGTCATCCGCATAGGCAGTAAGATATATAACCGGGATATTGAAGCGGGACTGTATTTGGTCGGCGGCATCAATTCCATTTATTTCGCCTTGTAGGACAATATCCATTAATACTAAATCAGGCTTATTCTCTTTTACTTCTTTAATCGCTTCTTCTCCGGAAGGGACTACGCTGGAAACAGTATACCCCAAAGCCTGTAAACTCTTTTGAATGTCTTCGGCGATAATATTTTCATCCTCAACAACTAAAATTTGCGTTTTCGCCATGGTCTTATATCATCTCCTTATATTCTATTTTTTTGAATTGTATTTGTATCATGGTCCCGTCATTTCTATCTATTTCTAATTTGCCTCTTAACTGATCTGTCAGAATACGAACTAACTTCAAGCCCAATGACTCGGTACTTGTTAAATCCAAATCATCAGGTATGCTAACCCCATTATCGCTGACTGTCAGCTCAACCTCGTCTTCATCAGTGGGGCGGAGCGTGATTTTAATTTCACCTTTTTTGCCGTCCGGAAAGGCGTATTTCAGGGAATTGGAAATTAGTTCATTAACAATCAATCCACACGGAATAGCGGTGTCAACCCCAAGTACAACATCTGCAACGTCTATCTTTAGGGCAATGCTGTTTGTATCAACACCATAAGATCGAAACAAGGCATTTGCCAGATGATTGATATATTCATTCAAGTCAATGCTCGCCAGGTCTTCGGACTGGTACAGCTTCTCATGAACAAGGGCCATCGATATTATCCGGTTCCGGCTCTCTTTAAACATGTCAACATAGGTTCTGTCATCCACATATCCGGCCTGTAGCTTGAGCAAGCTTGATATGACCTGCATATTGTTTTTGACCCTGTGGTGAATCTCCTGCAGAAGCACTTCTTTTTCTCTGAGAGATCCCTTGATCTGCTCCTCAACCTGCTTACGCTCGGTGATGTCCCGCAAAAACTCCACCACCATCTTTGGCCTGTTGTCCTCGTCCCACGCGGACACGCCGGCCGTGCACCATAAGGTCTTTTTATTCCCATCGGCCACGATAATTTCCGTTTCAAATTCGTGGACCTTGCCGTCTTCAAAGCACTGCTTAACGATACACGGTTCACAAACCTCGTCTCGCCCATGGTATACGATATAGCATTTCTTGCCGACCAGGTTCGGCCCGAACACTTCCTTTGCGAAATCATTGGCCCAAACAATATTAAATTCCTCGTCCACCATGACCATGTGGTCCGTCACAGAATCGATAATCCCTGCCAGCTTCTCCCTACTCTCCCGTAGCGCCTCTGCTGATCTGGCAACTTGTTTCAGATACTTGGCTTCGGTTTCAAGCTCGGCCTTCCTCTTCTGGGTCCTAAAAAGAAGCACGCTCCCAACCCCAAACAACAATATGGCAATGCCTGCAACACCGAATGTGTTTCTTGCATGTTTATCGATCGGCCCTGCGATTTCAGAATAAGGCAAGTTTATAATCAAATGCCAATTTCTGTCCCCTATTGCGACCCTCTTGTAAGCCGTCACCTCATCCTTGCCGGTTATACAACTTAAGAACATCCCGTACCCTTCCTTTTCAACCTCAACCCTATTAAGATAATCATGCTCTTCACGAATATGCTCTTCAATTCTGGTTTCATCAAAAGGCTCTCCTATCTCTTTATGCACCTTTCTCATGAAATCTAACACCAACATCCCCATAAACTCTTTTTTTGGATGTGCGAGAATAACGTCTTTATTATCAAACATCCACGCATAGCCTTCCCTGCCTACTTTAACCGTTTCAATAAACAGTTTTGAGATGGTATCGACTTGGATCATCCATCGAACCATTCCTGCAAATTCATCCTCATAAAATACCGGCTCTGAGATAGACATGGCAAGGTTCTCTGAATTGTTATAAAATACGTCACTGACATGCGTTTTATGTTCCTTCAAGACATAGGCGACGCCAGGTTTATCAGAGTGATCTTCGCCGATTCTTTCTTCTATATGTGGGATCCTTCGTAGCATGATACCGTTGGCGTCCAATATAGTAAAGGCGTCAACGTGGTCTTTATGAGCATCGTAAAGGTCTTGACATATACAATGCTTGGTGGGCGGTTTTTTAACCAGGATGCTTTTATAGGCTTTTTCCTGGATTTTCGGGTTCCTTGAAATTATCCTTAGGTCTTGTGAATGCTCAGCAATAAACTCTTCAATCCCAACCGCAATCGATCTGGCATTCATCAACAACTGTTGTTGTGTTTGTGAAACAACCGTGTCTTCATAGTCCCTGTGGAATAAGTAGGCCAGGTAGACAACGGCGACGACGACTGCCAGACTGGCCAAACTACCTGTTACTAACTTCCAGGGGAATCTTTTTGTCTTCATGGAATTTGTTCCGCCATCAGGCTACAAGGGCCAAAAAACTCCGGATGCATATCTCCAATGCTGAGCACGGAATCCTTTCCAGACCCGGTGCAGTTAGTTTAACTTACATATTATACACAGAATTCCGCAGATTGTCAAAATTGCTATTCATCACAGATAAGTCACAAAAAACACCAGTTATTAATTCAGCTACAGTTTGATGTGTTCCAATGTCACTGCTGTCTTGAGTATGGTTTCGGCAATTTTTTGAAATTGTTCGGTTACGTCCGACACGCAGAATCGGCAGGCCCCGTTTTTGTTAAGCCTGCCGTCAACATTGGGATTGTGGTGGAGAAAGTCTTTGACTGAATCGGCCATCGTCTCTGATGAGTCGATAATCTTCACACGCTTGCCGATTTTTACCTGTATTATGTCCTTTAAAAGGGGATAGTGGGTACAGCCAAGGATCAGGATCTCGATCTGTTTGAGTTTGAGGGGATGAAGGTACTTCTTTACAATTTTTCTGGTTTCTCCCTTTTTAAGCCAACCCTCCTCCACTAAGGGCACCAGGAGCGGGCATGGCTGACCATAAACCTTCATATCCGGGCGGATGGCCTTGATCTTATCTTCATAGATCCGGCTATTCACAGTGGCCCTTGTTCCGATAACACCGACGCGCGTCCTTTTAGGGTCTGAAACCGCCATTGTGACGGCAGGTGATATAACATCGAAGATAGGAACATCGAACCGTTCCCTTAGGGCCCCCGTGGCTGTGCTGGAGGCCGTGTTACATGCCACGACCAGCATCCGGGCGCCTTTTTGGAGCAGCGTTTCCGCGTCCTCGACGGCATACCGGACAACGGTCTCAGGGCTTTTTGTACCATAAGGGGTACGTGCCGTGTCCCCAAAATAGATGATATCGTAGTCGGGCAGGTGACGCCTTAAGGCCCTGACTACGGTAAGACCACCGATACCTGAATCAAATACGCCGATCATGCGGCTCCTTCAGCCGTGTCCGTGTTATGAAGACGTGTCCGTGTCCGTTTCCCGTGTCCGTGGAATAAGGCGTGTACGTGTAAAAATACTATTCTAGTGATTTTGCCAAACCTGTTAACATTTGGCTTATTCGCTCATAATTTGATTTTAAGTCATTGTAAGTATTTTCCTCAATATACTTGAGATCTTTTGCTAACAACAACTGATATTTCATTTCTCCTGCCGAGCTTTTTGCAAATCCAACAAATTGCCTGTATTCTTTTGTGTTTAATCGATGACTTCCCTCTGCCAAATTCATTGGTACCGAATACGCTGCTCTGCGCATTTGCGATACAAGACCAAATTTTTCTTCTCCAGGAAAATCTTTGGTTAAGTTGTAAATCTTTAAAGTCATTTCATGAGAAAGCTTAAAGACATCTAATTCTTCAATCGATTTCATTCATCCTTCTCAAGACACGGACACGGACACGGACAACGGGCACGTTATTATTCTTCCTTCTCCCCGGACACGGACACGGGTAACGGACACGTGTCTTTTATTGCCGTATCATACTCTGCCAGAACCATTCTGACACACTCTGCAAGATCATCCATGTTGCCATTGTCATGAATCCCGGGACACATAGATTTAATAATAGCCCAGTTTGACCGATCCACCAGGATACTTTCAATAAAGGGCCAGATCTTACACATGCGAGGTTTAACTTCGTGGATGGTGCACACCTTGTTCCAAAAGATGCAACAACCAGATTCCGCGGTCTTAATTATTGGCCGTTTTCCTGACCAATCGCAGTAATCCGCGAGGAAGCGTTCTGGATCAATACCAAGGTGTCTGGAGATGCGCTCGATTTCACGATCACTTACAAAGGCGCCTCCATACCCCTTGCAGCATTCGCCGCATTTTTTGCATTCAAAGAAATCAGAAGGCTTTGGCACTTCAGAAACTCTCCCTTCTTAGACCTTTGCATAACCTCTTTGAGCGGTAATTATGAACTTTTTGGGGCACCCATCCGGGCGAAGCTAACGGCCCGCTTTATCCGTTGGCAGTCAAGGGGGATCTCTTTTTGAGATCAGGTCACTTAATATTGCCTGATAGCCTTCCCAACGGCACCATATT
>JABXJX010000093.1 GCA_013375375.1 Desulfobacterales bacterium
AGGTGTGTCCATGCGGGCGAGAGGTATGGGCGCCAATGTTATTGTGACAGAGGTTGATCCGTTAAGGGCGCTTGAGGCGGTCATGGATGGTTTTTTAGTAATGCCTATCAAAGAAGCCGCCAAAATCGGTGATATATTCTGCACCTTGACCGGCGATATCAATGTAATCGGCAAACCACATTTCAAGGTCATGAAGGATGGAGCGATCGTTTGTAATTCGGGCCACTTCAATGTAGAACTTGACCTGCCGGCACTTGAAGGGATGGCCAAAAGCAAACGACAAATCCGGGCCTTCACAATGGAATACACCCTGAAAAACGGCAAGAGGGTCAACGTGCTGGGAGACGGCCGCCTGATAAACCTTGCGGCCGCAGAGGGGCATCCTTCCAGCGTCATGGATATGAGTTTTGCCAATCAGGCCCTGTGCATTGAGTACATGGTAAAGAGAAAAAGAGCGCTTTCAGTTGAGGTCTATCCGGTGCCGGCGGCAATCGACAAAATGATCGCCAAGGAAAAACTGGCGGCCATGAACATTCCCATCGACACCCTCACGAAAGAGCAGAAAAAGTATCTGGCTTCATGGGATATGGGGACATAACAAGCGCCCCATTACCCTATCTGGGCTTTTTCCCGGTCTGGTACGCTCTGAGGATGCTGGCAGCCGCCTCCTCGATCGCCTTGTTAGACATATCCATGACCCGCCAGCGTGGATTGTTCTTGAAAAACTCCTTACTCCACTCTATCTCGTCGGCTATCACGACAGGGTCGGCATACTTGGCATAGGGCGCAAGACCTAATTGCTTCAATCTCGCCTCTCTGAGCCTCACAAGACTCTCAACACCAATTATAAGACCGAACACCTTGCGCTGACTCACCTGAAACAGCTCTTCCGGGGGGGGCATGTCCGGATGAATGGGAACATTGGCAACTTTCCATCCCTGGTTGGCAAGATAGGTCGAAAGTGGGGTCTTGCCTGTTCGAGAAAGACCAACAAGAACCAGATCGGCAAGTTTCAGATTCTGGGACATATTTCCATCATCGTGTTTGACCGCAAAGTTAATCCCCTCGATCCGCCGATAGTAGTCTTCGTCCAGGATATACTGCCGTCCGGGGATCGCCATCGGTTTTTCCCCTAAAAAGATGGAAAGCTGCACAATGAAATCCCCAATGACGTCGATGGCCTTTATCCCACGGCTTTCGGCCTCCTGTATCAAGAAATCCCTCAAGGGTGGCCGGATTACGGTAAAGGCTACCAGGGCCCCCTCTTCTGCTGCCTTCTCTGTAATACGCCGTATCTGCTGTTTGTCTCTTACCTGGAAAAACTTCTTGAGCTTAACCTTCTCGCGGCTAAACTGCGCCAACGATGCCCTGGCAATCTTGCTGATGGTTTCTCCGGTCATCTCTCCAACCAGATAGATGGTCCTGGCCTTAGCAGCAGTCTTTTTTCGTGTGCCCCTTTTTCTTTTCATAAATCGTTCCACAGAAAGAAAGTTGTATTCCCCTTGCTGATTAGTTGTCCTCCAGGGTACTCGGAGGCAAGGGGCTTGACGATTAAATCGGCTGAAACCGCCTTTGCCAACCGCTCCATGTAAGGCACCAACTCCAATGGTGGTCTTAGAGAATAAATAAGGTTTAGCCCGGCGTACAAAGAAAAATCCGGCCGGCTGATATCATCGACAACAACCTTGAGATCGTTGTGCTGAAACGGTTTAATATCAGTTGCAAAGACCCGAACACCTCTGTTCGCAAGAGACAGGGCCACGTCAGGGAAATGGCCGATGCCGATCTCCGCGGCACAATCGTATGTCCCGACAATATGCTCTACCAGGCCCTTGCAACTATTGCGCATGGCTCAATCCACAGATCTCCAGAAGAATACCTTTTCCATGGGTATCTTTGCTATCTTGGGTTTGCATACCATCCCAAGCGCATTTTCCATTTGAATCTTTTGTTCCAACATGGCCACACTTCGTCTGGACGCCACAACAGTATCAGGGTTAACCGAAATCGAGGTGCAACCACACCGGATCATAAACTCCAGATAGTCCGGATAAACGCTTGGGGCCTGCCCGCAGATGGAGGTGGTCACGCCGTGCTTTTTGCAGATTGCAATAGTGTACGCAATGGCTCGCAACACCCCAAGATTCCTCTCATCATACAGTTCCTGCACGGATATGTCGTTTCGGTCCACGCCAAGGACGAGCATGGTCAGATCATTGGTGCCAAAGCTGACACCGTCTATTCCTTCCATGCAAAATTCCTCGATCATAAAGCAGGCGCTGGGGACCTCCACCATGATCCAGAGCTGAAAATCGCGATCGGCCCGGGGATCCAAGCCTTCCTCGGCCATGATTTTGACTGTTTTTTTAAAGACACTCAGGGTCCTAACAAAGGGAAGCATTACCCAAATATTGGTAAAGCCCATGGTTTCCCTGGCCTTTCTGATGGCCTTTAGCTCAAGCCTGAAGATGTCATCCTCTTTTATGTATCTGTATTGTCCCCGATAACCGATCATCGGATTGGGACCTACGTGATCCCGTTCATACTTTTCTCCACCCGGCAATTCGAGAAACTCGTCAGGCTTGAAATCGAGGAACCGATATACCACCGGACGCGGAAAGAACGCTTCGGCAACCTGCCCGATCCCGCCGGAAAACGTGTCGACCATCACCTGGTCCCCACCCTCTTCCAGAAGAAGCCTCGGATGCTTTCCGATACTGAGCATAAGGTGTTCCGCCCTGAGGAGGCCCACCCCATCGGCATTTGTTTCCCGGGCTACCTTTTCGGCAATCTCAGGAATAGACAGATTGACATACACCTTGGTAGCCGTTATTGCCTGGCCTGACACCTCCACGGAGGCCGACGGAGCCTTTGCCGCCTCTTTCTCAACAGCAGCCCCTTTAAAGATAAGGCCTCTCTGGCCGTTCACCGTAACCATCTCATCGTTTTTCAGGACCTTTGTAGCGTTTTCGCAGCCAACCACACACGGCACCCCTAACTCCCGGCTCACTATGGCGGCATGGCATGTCTTGCCGCCCAAGTTTGTCACGACTGCAGAGGCGAGCTTCATGGCGGGAACCCAATCAGGCGTGGTCATCTCCGTGACCAGGACATCTCCCTTCTTGAAATTCGACATCTCCTTGATGTCCAACATGATCTTTACCTTGCCTGATCCCCGGCCCGGACTGACGCCCATCCCCTTTGCCAGTATATGCTCCTCCACAAAATCACCCCCCTTTTCCTTTTTCACTTGTCCCCCAGTGCCGTGCACCGTTTCGGGCCTTGCCTGAAGAATGAAGATCCGGCCGTCTTTGTCCACGGCCCACTCAATGTCCTGCGGGACCCTATAGTGATTCTCTATCTGCACTCCATACTCTGCCAAGCGAAGAACGGTTTTGTCGCTCAGTGCAGGTTGTTCCTGCATCTTTTTGGGAACAGAGGTCCATTTGGTGCCCCCTTTCTTGTCGAACACGATTTGCTTTTTTTTCTTGAAGATATTTGTGTCCAGAATGCGCAAAGGGGCCTTTTGCACCACATATTCGTCCGGTGTCACCTGGCCGCTTACAATGGCCTCGCCAAGCCCCCAGGAAGCATTGATAACCACCTTGTCTTTGTCGCCGCCGACCGGCTCAAGCGTGAACAAGACACCTGACACTTCAGAAGAAACCATCTCCTGGACCGCAACGCTGATGAGCACTTCTTCATGTGAAAAACCCTTTTCTTGTCGGTAGACAATGGCTCTTGGTGTAAAGAGAGAGCTCCAGCACTGCTGTACACTCTCTAAAAGCGTTTTCTTAGTAATATTCAAAAAAGTGTCCTGCTGGCCCGCAAAGCTGGCGCCCGGCAGGTCCTCCGCTGTTGCCGAAGATCGCACAGCCACCGCCACGCTCTTCTTGCCGACCTGCTTACAAAGCGCTTGGTATGCCTGCAAAATCGCCTTTTCGATCTCCTTCGGCATCGGCAGTCTCTCAATGTCTTTCCTGATCTTTCGTGACACATTTTGAAGGGATTCTATGTCGGCCATATCAATACCGGAAAGGAGAGTATCGATCTTCTTGTCCGCACGCGTCTTTTTCAAGAAAACTTTGTATGCGCCGGCCGACACGGCAAATCCATTGGGTACGGGTACGCCGATCCGGCCGAACAATTCCCCCAAATTAGCGCATTTACCACCAACATGCGGAATGTCTTCTCGTCGCAGATCCTTGAACCACAGCACTAAATCGCTTTTCTTCATAGCCTTATCATCTCCCTTCCGTTATCGTTATTCGTTATTCGTTACTCGTTATTCGCTGCTCGTTACGTTTTACGTTTAACGGTTACCGAAACGAGCTGCACAACCGACAAACGATTTTCAATTCACGAATACCATGCACCTACACAATTTTATTTGCAATCTCCTCAATAGAACTGTGCGTTACGTCTACTACCTGCAGGCCATCTATCTGCCTGAATATTCTATGGCTGTATTCCAGCTCTCTCTTAATGGACTTGATATCCAAGTAATCGGTAGGCCCTGCGTATTCAAGCCTTCTTTGTCTTATGAAGGCCAGCCTTTCCGGAGCAATCGTAAATCCTACTTTTCGCCTCTTCAGGGTAAAAATCTTCTTCGGCAGCTGCATATCCGGAATAATTGGAGCGTTAGCGACTTTTAGACCATTATTGCATGAGAGATAAAGGCTGGTCGGTGTCTTTGAAGTCCTGGAGACCCCGATTATAATAAGGTCTGCCTTCCCCAGGGTCTTTATTCCCTGACCGTCGTCGTGTTTTAAAGTAAAGTCGATCGATTCGGCAAGACGGATCGATTCTTCTCCCAACCCCTTTAGAAGTCCTGGGTGAAAAGCGGGTATCATATCCCAAAGTCTCCCCATTCGGTCCAATAAAGGGCCGAGAAGATCTATGGTATAAATATCTTTTCTCCTCTTTTCTTTCCGAATCCATCTCCGGAGCTCTTGAGAAACCAGCGAGAAGATGACTATCGCTTCAAGCTTTTCAGCCCTATCCAGGATGTTTTCTATCTGTTCTTTTGTCTTGATATAAGGAAATCTTTTAAAGGTAGGCTTTATCCGTTTGAATTGTACCAGGACCGCACTGATTACCCTCTCGGCCGTGATACCTGTGGCATCCGAGATAATGAACACATGCGCCTTTCTCTTGGGCGGGTTCATAGGCCTGCGAACCTTATACCTTGCCAAAAAGGAATTACGGCAGCCTTTTCAACGAAGCTGTCTTGCCAATAGAAGATTACAAGGCTGCCATGTAAACGGTTTGCGCTAAGGCGAGAACTATTTAATATCTTTTACCATAATGTCTGACAACTATCAACATCTTTAGTGTTACCCTGATCCGCTGGAGGTTTTTCTCAACACATCGACAAATTCCCTCCGTTAAAAGCTTGATTTGCTACAGGTTATGTGATACCCAAGATTTTTTATACGATTTAATGCCGATTATGTTTAATCCTCACAGTTTTAATTTGTTCAAACCTCGGTAGAAAGGAGCATTTTTAATGAAAACCAGTCACAAGTATGTTTATTTCTTTGGCGGCGGCAAGGCGGACGGCAAGGCCGCCATGAAGAATCTTCTTGGTGGAAAAGGCGCCAACATAGCCGAGATGGTTAAGCTCAGCATGCCCGTGCCACCCGGATTTACCCTTACCACGGAAGCGTGTATTGAGTTTTACAAGAGGGAAAAAAAATATCCTCCAGGCGTTAAAAAAGAAGTCGAGACCCACCTGGCCAGGGTCGAGAAAATAATGAAACAAAAGTTTGGAGACCCGCAAGACCCGCTCCTTTTCAGTGTCCGCTCCGGTGCCCGTGCCTCCATGCCCGGCATGATGGAAACAGTGTTGAATATAGGGCTGACTACTAAAACGATACCCGGCCTAATAAAGAAAACCAACAACCCGCGTTTTGTTTACGACGCCTACCGCCGTCTCATCGCCATGTACTCGGACGTGGTCATGGAAAAGGCAGCGGGCATTGAACCGGAAGAAGGCAGCGGGATCAGGGCCCAATTGGAGGCCCTGATAGAAAAGGTCAAGCATAAAAAGGGCTACAACACAGATCTGGACCTCACGGCGGAAGACTGGAAATCCCTTACCGTTCAATTCAAAAAGACTGTAAAAAAGGTGCTCGGCAAGCCCTTTCCGGACGACCCCATGAAACAGCTTTGGGGATCGATCGATGCTGTTTTTCTCTCCTGGTTCGGCAAGCGTGCCGTGTCCTACCGCAGGATAGAAAAACTCCCTGATGATTGGGGAACGGCCGTGAACGTGCAGACCATGGTCTTTGGAAACATGGGAGACGATTGCGCAACAGGCGTCGCCTTCACCCGTAACCCTGCCACAGGTGATAACAACTTCTACGGAGAATGGCTGATCAACGCCCAGGGAGAAGACGTGGTTGCCGGCATACGCACCCCTTTTGCGATCAATGAAGTGTCCAAAGTAGCGACAAACCAACACCTGCCCACGCTTCAAAAGAGCATGCCCCGGCTTTACAAACAACTGGATAAAATCAGGCACAAGCTCGACACACATTACACGGACATGCAGGATATAGAGTTTACCATCCAGGATGACATTCTTTACATGCTGCAGACCCGTGTGGGTAAACGAAACGGCCCGGCCGCTATCAAGATGGCCGTTGATATGGTCAAGGAAGGCCTTATCTCAAAGGAGACGGCGGTCTCCCGCGTAAAGCCGGAACAATTGGATGAGCTTCTCCATCCCATGATAGACATAAAAGCGGAAAAAACAGCACCCAAGCTCGGTGCCGGGCTTCCGGCCGGGCCCGGCGGGGGCGTGGGCAAGATTGTGCTGACGGCGGACAAGGCGGAAGAACTCGGCACCAAGGGAGAGAAGGTGATCCTTGTCCGGGAAGAGACCTCACCCGAAGATGTCCACGGCATGAAGCCCGCGCAGGCCATTCTGACATCAAAGGGCGGCATGACGAGCCACGCTGCACTGGTTGCAAGGGGTTGGGGCAAGTGCTGCATTGTGGGCTGCGGCGACATCACCCATGTTGACCTTAAGAAAAAGACCGTAACCTTCCGCGGCAAGGTCCTGAAGGAGGGTGACTGGATCAGTATGAACGGGACCAAGGGGGTTGTCTATAAGGGCAAGATGCCCCTGGTGGCCACAGGACCGGAGAAGAACCCCAGCTACAAGAAACTGATGACCTGGGCGGATCAAATACGGCGCCTCAAGGTTCGAACCAACGCGGACACCCCTGAAGACTCCAAGACCGCCATTGCATTGGGTGCCGAAGGAATCGGTTTGGCCAGAACAGAACACATGTTTTTCGGCGATCGAATCTGGGCCATGCGCGAAATGATCATGGCCGAGGATGTCAAGGGCCGTGAAAAGGCCGTAGCCAAGCTATTGCCCATGCAACGCAAGGACTTCTACGGGATTTTTAAGGCCATGAACGGGCGTCCCGTAACCATCAGGCTCCTTGATCCGCCTTTGCACGAGTTTGTGCCGCATGAAAAGCCCATGCAGAAGGAGATGGCCGCCCGCTTAGGCGTTTCAATCAAGGCCGTGGCTGCAAAGGTCGACTTTCTGTCAGAGTTTAATCCCATGTTGGGCCACAGGGGCTGCC
>JABXJX010000094.1 GCA_013375375.1 Desulfobacterales bacterium
GATTTTTCGAGAGAATTCCCCACAAATATGCCAAAACCCGAGCTGTCCGGGATACCAATTAGTGAAGACCCTTCATCCGCCTGAAAAAGACAAGCCCCCTTCCTCTGGAGACTGGCGGAAGGCTGGGTAAAACCGGCAAGCACAACCCTGTAAAGATCACTGGTAATACCATTGTCAAACCTTGCCCTGAGGATACCATCCCTGGTTGTTGAAAAGTCCATCAGATCACCCTCGCCATTGCCGTCTACATTCAAGAATCTCGCGAAAGATCCCTGTCCGAATTGGGTGGTTGTGGTTTGGCTTTCATTCACCCAAGTCCCGCTGACTGCATCATATTTTGCGCCTACATCAAACTCAACATTCGCTGCACCTGGGAAATTGGTATGAAAGACGGGATATCCATCAGCACTAATGGTGCCGGCAACCCATCCCCCCTGATAATTTTCTATGCTGCTTATATCGTCAATATATCCATAGCTGGTAAAAGTGATGAGACCCCTTGCAAGAGCGTCACCTTCCGATGTAATCAGATAATCCCATACATTATTCCCCGGTGCTTTATCATAATAGACCGCGATCGAGTGCGTGTCGCCGTTGCTGTCATATATGTCTTGCTCCGCCCAGAGCTCATAATAGTCGGGTGGAATAGTCCCGGTCCAATGATCAGAAAGCCTGCCCGAGGAATGATCCAGAGCATCGGCATCAAGATTGGATAGTATTGTTAATCTCGAGGATGCCCTTGGAGCGGAAACAAGCCGGGGAGGGTCGCCAGTAAGCTCAAGCTGGATGTCGGTCAACGTTGTTCCTTCTACCCCTGCACTGTCAAATGCGTAACCCTGAACAATGTGCCCCCCTGGATTGACTAAATAACCCTCGTAATCAAAATCGAATTCCCCGGCCCTTGTGTAATAAGTAGAGCCGGTATCGTCCGGATCATGCAGGATAAAAAAACCGTCTCCGGAGATCGCCATATTGGTGGCCAAATGAGAAGGCTCGGTGGGCCCCTCTTTTGAAAAATCGCTTATAATTCCCATTGGACTCAGCTTGACGCCGCCGGTCCCTGTCGTCTCTAAAAGGATATCTTCAAAACTTACACGGCTGCCCCTGAATCCTGTTGTACTGATATTCGCAATGTTGTCTCCGAGCACGCCCATCTTTTTCTCGAGGCAGAAAATACTGCTCTTGCCTGTATACAAGGAACTCGATATAGACATGCCTGATTACCTCCTTTGCCTTCAGATCGTTTGCCCTGATCCGACCTCAATGACATTTCCGGCACTAATTAGATGATCCCCGACTATCAGATAAGGGATTACACCTTTGTAGGTAATAGCGGTGACCACCCCGGATAAATCAGTGCTTGCCTCAACCCTGGAGCCGTTGCCGTCAAGGGTATGGACGGTAAAGTAATAGTAACCGTCGGGAACCGGATACCCGTTGTTGTCCTTTCCGTCAAAATTGATACCATATGTCCCAGGGGCCTGATCATCTTTGCAGATCATCCTTATCTCAGAACCCTCTGCGTCAAATATCGATATAACTACGTCTCCCATCTTCTCCAACGTATATGCACCGCCATATGTTTCCCCGTTGTTTACGGCGATCACATTATTGTCGGTTGATTTGACCTCTTTCCCAATATAGTCAAGGAAGTCCTCCAGTCCCTGGTCCTCTTTTGTATCTTGAAGCACCTCGAGATTATCATTTACATTGAATAATTGTTCCAGGCTGGAGAACTGTGCCAGCTGGGCGCTAAACTCCACTGATTCCATAGGATTAAAAGGGTCTTGATGCTGGAGCTGCGCTACCAGCAAGGTCAGGAACTGATCCCGGCCCAGCTCCCCTTTCGGGTTCACATAAGGTGACGTCTCGCCCGGCTTGGCATAGGTTGGTTCAAGTGCTGCGATAGACATGGTTTGCCTCCATTTATTATTTGATATTGGTCATTTGTTTTGTGCAAAGCAAAAGTTACGGACACGGACACGAATCACGGACACGTTTTTTAATGACCAGTGACTATATCTTCATGCAAATATGCTCAATAAGGCGTTGCTCCGCATATTATCCGCTATTGCCTCTTCCTCGCCGTCCGCCTCGCCTGCCGAAACAGCGGACCCAGTGGCCGGACCACCTCTCCAGGACTGTCCCTGTTTGAGGTCTCTCTGGGCCTGGGCCATGGACTGGTCGAGATTGCAGTTAACCTGAATATCTACTCTCTCCAGCTTTACACCCTGCTGAAGCAAGGATTCTCTGAGTTCCTGGATGTTGGAGATTAAAAACTCCTTTACTGCATTGTGTTCGGTGGCCATACCGATCTTCAGGACACTATCCTTCATGTTCATATCGATTTGAATGGCCCCAAGCTGAGGCGGCCTTAATTGAAGCCTTATGTGATTGTCTCCCCTCTTGAGGGAAAGCGAGATTTGTCTTGAAACCTGATTAACAACATAAACAGGAAGCGGCCTGGACCCTTGCCTGGGAATTGCATCAGGGGCAGGT
Source organism: Desulfobacterales bacterium (assembly GCA_013375375.1). Lineage (GTDB taxonomy): Bacteria > Desulfobacterota > Desulfobacteria > Desulfobacterales. Next base: position 2,500 of record JABXJX010000094.1, read on the forward strand.
CCGCGGTCAGCCATCGACTCCCTGACCCAATGCGGCGAGGTCGCTTTGTCTTGATCGATCGTCTTTTTCTCGGGCGACCCTTCTTGTGCGGCTTTGATCAGTCTTTCCGTCTTAAGAAAGAGTTCATTTTCTTTTGCCTGAAATTCACCAGCCCCCTTGGCCTCGGCCCCTGCTTTTTTCCCCTGAGAAGCCAAGTTTTTCCGCCCCTCAGTTGCTATCTGCCTGAGGTCCTGATCGGCTTTTGACTTGTCATTGGGAAATACCTTGAGTTTATTGGCATAAAGGGACTCTAAACCGGTCTTTCCATTCTGTTGTTTATTTTCCACCAACACATTGTCCAAAAGACGGTTCACATGATCTTCGATCTCGGTTTCCGGCACAGTGCGGGGCATCAGGTTAGCCACTTTTTGCTCAAGTACCCTGATGAATCGTTCCAAAGAGACAGGGCCGTCAATGTCGGTCGCCTTATCAACGATCCCCACGCGAACCAGCATTTCCTTTATATCCTCGGCAGCCTTTCCGTCGGCTCCAAGCTGCTTTGCCTCGGGCAGGCCCCTGACAAGGGTTTGCAGGTTCAAAACAAAACGTTTCAGGTTAAGCCGCCCATCCTGCATCTTTGCCTGTTCTATCGCCCTGCTTACTTCCCTGTGATCCAGGCCGAGGCGGGAGAGTGAAGCTTCTATGTAGGGTACGGCAGACATATCCAAAACAGGATCTGCGGATTTTTTGTCGGACAAAGCCTTTAGCTCGGGGAGCCTTTCAAAAAGCTCGATGAGCTTAATCTCACGCCTTGGGTTCCCATTCTCCTGGAAAAGCCTGTTGAGGAAACCAGTAACCTCTGATTCCGGCAATCCTTCGCCAATAAGGATTTTTTTCAGGTCGGGCATGGCCTCACGGGACAACGACATCTCTTTAATGGGTATTCCCAGAAGCATCAATTGATTCCGAAAATGTTCAAGCCATCCTTGATCTCCTACTTTTCCTCCTGTCTTCGTTGCCTTGAGGGCCGCAGGTGAAAGAAGCCTCCCACTTCTGCTCGCCTTGCCGGCCATGGGTACAAGAAGCCCACCGGCAGACTTCATAGCCTGATCTAAGAGCCCCGAAAACAGCCCGCCGGAGTTCACCGGACCCTTGGCCTTACCTTCCGTGATGCCCTGAGGTAGTCCGGTCTTCAGGTTTTTCAGAATAAGTGCAAGTTTCACAGATTGCATATTTATGGTTTCCTGGTTTTAGTAATTGCTGAACTTCTTCTGAGCAATGAGCATGCCAGAAAAACCTCTTGCGTGTATCGTCAATAAATACAACTTGTTGAAAGGCTCCCGTGCAATACAAGGTATCATAGCCTGGCTTTAGAATTGAAAGTTTTTCCATTACAAAGGCCGAAGAGGAAAATATTTCCCATGTCACTGCGATCCGGAGCGACAAATCTTGACTTTTTGAAACCGTCCTTATAACATAAATAATAACTCCCAAATGGATAATCAGCCGTGAAGATTAATCCCAGCCAAAATACTGCTATCGTGCCTATCGCAAACAGGAGGGCATCGCTTGTCGGGCCTCAGCAAAAAACCGTGCTTGCTGCTCAAAACGATACCAACCCGTCCAAAACTTCCGGCAATCATGAGCCCCGACGATCGCATCGGACCATTCCTCTTGAAAAAGGTCATCTGGTAGATATCTATATCTAATGTTTGTTGAGTTTGTTGGGTTTACACAGTTTATTAGGTTAACAAACACAACAAACTCAATGAACATAACGTACTCAATAATCCTATGTACAAGGGGGAAATTATGAAAAGACTTTTAGCCATAGTCTGCTTTGCAGGCATGACGATAATCTTCTCCGGGATGGTGATGGTATGCGCCATGAACTCATTGGTCGGCCCTGATGATATAGAAAAAATGAAAAAGGCAAGGATCAGTGATCGTGTGATTCAAATGTTGATCACAGAACAGACCTGTTCCGTAAGCGGTGACCTCTTGATAAAACTCAAAAATGTGGGGGCTGATGATGAGATGCTGAAGGCCGTGATTTTGGCCGACCGTTACAAGAATCCTAAGAGAGCTACCGAACTCTCCCTGGAACAAATAGGAATGTTAAAAAAGGCCGGCTTTTCGGATGAGGTGATCATGCAAATCGTCAATAGCACGCCGGTAAAAAGGGTTATAGACGACCATGGAAATGAGAGCATTGTATATGGTACGCGTCGGGGCTCCAAACCTGAAACAACCCCCTCCACTGAATCGCAGGGCATCTACAATATTAATATCGAAAAGGTGGAAAAACCTTAGTTGCGCTTAGCAAGGCGCTCACTGATCTTGGCCGCCTTCTCGGCCGAGACATGGGGAAGTATCTGCCCGACATATTCTCCCTTCATCGTTGAAAACAATTCCATAATAACTTCCATGTCAAGTTTTTCTATAAGGGCAGCCGCTTTTTTCGGGGCCATGGTGGTATATATCTTGATGAGATGCTTAATCTTCTTATTACGAGTCGTCTCTCTCTCATCAAGCTTTGCTTGAACACTCTCCTGAATCTCCGATAAGCGTATAAGTCTCGTCTCAATTTCCTGTTTAAGGACTGTTAATTGCTCGCGTTCCTTTTCGAGTTGCTGTCTTTCCATCTCTATTTCAGCACGCTTGCGTTCAAGAATTTCCAGGCCTTCCCCTATTTTTCCGGGATCCAAAGACTGTTGTGATGGCACAGGATAGTCGGCGTCCTCGGCTAAGGCCGGCCTGCTATCCAACACAGACACCGGCAACATAGGCATATTAATGTACAAGGGCATACTGCTGAGAATAAGCTTTACAATCAAAAAGCCCAACAGCGTTGCCGGCAGGTAAAGTTTTACGTGTTTAGTTTTGAATCTCAACCGACCCTCTCGCCAGCCCAATCAACTCATCTGATTCTTTATACTCCGCCCGATCAATTAATGCCAAGTATTTATTATATTCGGCTTCCTTAAGCCATTCCAGAGTTTTTTTCTTTATTGTTTCGGCCTTGACCGCCTCCTGTCTCTCCCTTACCCTCTTGCCGATTTCGATCAAGCGCTCACTTTCGAATTCAATATCCTCGCCCAATCCTCGCAAATAGTCTGTAAAGATCCGGTGGCGATCAACCTCAATCCCTTGCTCCTGCTCGCGTTCAAGTTCACCGGCAGCATGCCGTTTGGTCTGTTCGATCCCGGAGATACGGTTCCTCGTTTCAATAAGTGCCTGTTTTTCTTTAGCCAGATTGATCTGGGCAATCCGTTCAAGGTATTGACGATAACGGATAACAGGATCGAGTCTGAATTTAAACCTCTTCATGATTTTAGCCTTGAATCAGCTCCTTTAGTTTGTTAACTACAAACTCAAATGATACCTTCTCGGTAATATCCTGTCTCAAAAAGTCATTGATCTTGTCAATTATACTTTTGGCATAATCTATTTTTGGATCAGTCCCATCAACATATGCCCCGATAGCTATCAGGTCCTCTGCATCCTGATAGGTAGCCACTATATCTATAAGCTTTGCCGAAAGTTTCATGTGCTCAGGGCTCACAACATCCCGCATCACCCGGCTGACGCTCGCAAGCACATCTATGGCCGGATAATGGCCACGGTTGGCAAGTTTTCTTGAAAGTACAATATGACCGTCCACGGTAGCCCGCACAGCATCTCCCACGGGATCATTCATATCATCCCCTTCGACTAAAACCGTATAGATACCGGTTATACTCCCCTTTCCCTCAATAGTGCCGGCGCGTTCCAGAAGCTTGGGCAATTGAACAAAGAATGAGGGGGTATATCCTCTTACTGTGGGAGGCTCTCCTGCGGCTAAGCCGACGTCCCTGCATGACATGGCAAACCTGGTGATAGAATCCATGACCAAAAGAACGTCAAGGCCTTTGTCCCTGAAGTATTCTGCAATGGTCGTTGCCAGGTAAGCCCCGCGCATTCTTATCAACGGTGATACATCTGAGGTCGCCGCCACAACAATCGACTTTTTAAGCCCCCCCTCGCCAAGGTTCTGTTCAATAAACTCCTTGACCTCGCGTCCCCGTTCCCCAATCAGCGCGACTACGCAGACATCTATAGCGGTGTGTCTTGCCATCATCCCCATCATCACGCTTTTGCCGACACCTGAACCGGACATAATAGATACTCGCTGTCCCTTGCCGACCGTTACAAGGGTGTTTACCGCACCAATACCTACGTCAGCGATTTCACGGATAGGCCTTCGGTCCAATGGATTGACTACCTTACCATACAGGGGATAGTGAACATTTGATGGAATCGCTCCGCGCCCGTCAATGGGCTGCCCAAAGCCATTTATCACCCTCCCAAGAAAAGCATCCCCTACCGGCACATAAGGACGTTCATTAACTAAAGTTATCTTGCACCCTGGGCTGATGCCTCGCATTTCTCCATACGGCATCAAAATAACTCTGTTATCCTTAAAACCAACAACCTCTGCCGGGACTTCTTCCCCGTCGGCACTCTGTATGGTGCAAGCGCTCCCCACGCTCATCCCCGGGCCGAGCCCTTCCACAACAAGCCCAATCACTTTGGCAACGGTTCCTTCAGCCGTTAAGGACTGGCAGGCGTTTACTGCATCTGTATATCGATCCCAGTTCATGTTGCTCGTTATTCGTTATTTGTTATTCGTTATCCGATTGTTGATTTGCTTTATTCAATCATCAATCGACAATCATCAATCCAAAGATTCACGGTTCACGATTTAGCGCAAAACCTCACTCCGTGTCCGTATCTTTTCACTAATGACTAGTGACCAGTGACTAATGACAAGAAACATCAGGTATCGGACTCCGGGGTATCAGACTCCGGGGCTTCTGGCTCCAGGGCTTCAGACTCCGGGGTATCGGACTCCGGGGCTTCTGGCTCCGGGGCATCAGGCTCCGGGGCTTCTGGCTCCGGGGTTTCTGGCTCCGGGCTTCCTCGCTCCGGTTCACGGTTCACGGCTCCCACATTCTCTTCTCCAAAGACCTGTTCAACTGCAT
>JABXJX010000095.1 GCA_013375375.1 Desulfobacterales bacterium
GTCTGGACCGTATGTTGAATATGGTGCCGTTGGGAAGGCTACCAGGCAATATCAAGTGACCTGATCTCAAAAAGAGACCCCTTGGCTGCCAACAGATAAAACGGGCCGTTCGCTTCGCCCGGATGGGTACCCCAAAAAGTTCATAATTACCACTCAAATGAGTTATGCAAAGGTCTCCCGGCATGAGGAAGGCCGTCAAGGAATGATGGGGCTTGCGCGCATTGTCCTGAGTTGGGCCAACTCCCAAACATAGTCGTACAGATGGAGACCCTTACTGGCCGCAATTATCTCGCCGTCGTCCACCCCTATCTCTGTTGCCATGTATTCCTTTAGCAACTGAATTCCACCCAGATTGGCCGGAAACCCGTTCCATAAATCCCAAGATCTGAAATAGACCATAAAATGGAGCTTCCCGTCTTGGATGCGGGTGTCGATATGCCGCAGGCAGGGCGGGTCGCCGAGAAAAATGTCGGATGGAATTGAAACCGTCATGGCGGCTTGATTCGTACCGTGCCCTTTTGTCTTGTACATATTGACGATCTCTTCGATCTGGTTGACGACGCGCCTTTCTGTTTTTTCCTCCTGGGGCGGGTCGCCTTCCAGGCCTCGTCCGCCCGCCATGGCAAGATATGACCAGCCTGCAAGGCGCTCTCCGTAGGTATAATCCTCGTTCGGCTGCTTTTTCGGGGTCATCAAATACGGCAGGTACTCTTCCACATACCCGTCGGCTACGGGATTAGGTATGCCAAGAGAGGCGGGAATATCCGGAACAAGTGGCCGGACACCGGGATACCTGATATGAACTGTAATATAGTCAAACTCGAGGCGTTTCTGTCCTGCATAACTACCATGATCGATCACATACTCATGGCCCTTATCCATAATCTCATAGACGCATTGAAACCAAGCATCCGGTAAATCTCTGGCCTCTATGGAAACCAATTTCATAGTGGTTATATATCTAAACTTCTAACCTCGAGGGCATTATCTTCTATAAATCGACGCCTGAGATCGACCTCGCCGCCCATTAACACGGTAAAGATATCGTGGGCCTCAAACATGTCTTCTATCTTAACCCTCAGGAGCGTTCGCCTTTGTGAATCCATGGTCGTCTCCCACAGCTGGTCCGGATTCATCTCCCCCAGGCCTTTGTAACGCTGGATTGGAAGGCCCTTCTTGGCCTCCCCTAAAAGATAAGAAAGGAGCTTGTCTTTGTCGTCTATCGAAACCGCTTCTTTGTCGTTATGATAAACCTTAAAGGGGGGCTTGTCCAAGGGGAAAATATCTTTCCACAACTCAATTGCCTTATGAAAGTCCGCGGATGAAACAAGTTCCCAGCCGACCCTCACCTGCTTCGTCCCATTTTCAGCCATGTTTATCGTCAACTCATATATGTCGTGCTCCTCGTCTCTTAGTAATCTGCCCACCTGGTACTCCATAGAGCTTAAGCGCTGTGCCAATTTCGTCATTTTATTCTTGTCTTGAAGAAACTCTCTACTGCTTACATTGCTTTCGATCAAGAATTCTATCAACCTTCTGTCAAAACCGCGACGACCCAGCCTGTTGATGAGCTTACCATAATCCATTAGTTTGCCAAGAAACGTATAGAGACCCTCTTTCTCCAACAAGGCGCCTCGCTTTTTCCCCGTGACCTTCTTATCGTGGCAAACCCTCTTCATCAAAAGCTCGTCCAGTTCGCTTTCGTGTTTAATATAAATTGCACCCTTTCCCTTTCCCACTCTAAAAAGAGGAGGCTGCGCAATATAGAGATAGCCATTATCAATCAGGTCGGGCATCATCCTATAAAAGAACGTCAAAAGCAGGGTTCGAATATGGGATCCGTCCACGTCCGCATCCGTCATAATAATGATCTTGTGGTATCGTAATTTTTCTATGTTATATTCCTCACGGCCGACACCGGTCCCAAGGGCCGTGATTAGGGTTTTGATCTCCTCGCTCTTTAACATCTTGTCAAACCGGGCCTTCTCCACGTTGATTATCTTCCCCTTCAGGGGAAGTATCGCCTGAGACCTTCGATCTCTTCCCTGTTTGGCGCTTCCTCCGGCCGAGTCGCCCTCCACAATAAAAAGCTCTCTCCTAGCCGGATCCGTCTCCTGGCAATCCGCTAGTTTCCCGGGAAGCGACCCCTCCGACAATGCACCTTTCTTTCTGGCTATATCCCTGGCCTTTCTGGCCGCCTCCCTGGCCCGCGCCGCTTCAACAACCTTTGTTATAATCTTCTTTGCTATACTGGGGTTCTCTTCCAAAAAGATCCCGAGCTTTTCGTTTATCAGGGTTTCTACTAATCCCTTAACTTCGCTGTTGCCCAGCTTTGTTTTGGTCTGGCCCTCGAACTGCGGAGACCTGAGCTTGATGCTGATCACGGCGGTCAACCCCTCCCTGATGTCCTCGCCGCTCAATTTTTCCTGAAGGTTTTTAGGCAGCTTGCTGGTAGATGCATAATGATTGATAGTGCGGGTCAGGGCAGATTTAAACCCTACAACATGGGATCCTCCCTCCTGGGTTTTTATGTTGTTGGCAAAGGAAAATATCTTTTCAGCATACGTATCATTGTACTGGATTGCCACCTCCATGGAAATCCCCTGTTTTTCGGCTTCCATATAGATAGCCTTTTTGTTGACGGGGGTTCTCCCCTTATTAAGATACTCTACAAACGATACTACGCCGCCTTTATAATGATATTCTTTTTTCTTATCAGTTCGCTCATCTTCAAGTACGATCTTAAGGCCCTTGTTCAAAAAGGCCAATTCTCGCAATCGCTGAGATATGATATCAAAATTGAAATCTATGGTCTTAAATATCTCCTGGTCCGGCTTAAAGTGTACTTTTGTGCCGCGCCTCTTTGTCTTTCCTATAACCTCAATCGGGCTGGTGCTCTTTCCTTTCTCATAAGATTGAGAATAAACCTTTCCGTTTGAACGAATCTCTACTTCAAGAAAACCTGAAAGGGCGTTAACAACAGACACACCAACGCCGTGCAAACCACCGGAGACCTTATAGGTGTCATGATCAAACTTTCCTCCGGCGTGCAGCCTGGTCATAACAACTTCAACCGCCGGGATTTTCTCTGTCCTATGTGTTTCTACCGGTATTCCCCTGCCATTATCATCTACCGTAATGCTATTGTCCGAATTAATAGACACTTTTATATAATCGCAATAGCCGGCCAGTGCTTCATCCACGCTATTGTCCACCACTTCATCCACGAGGTGGTGAAGGCCATCCACATCAACGTTTCCAATATACATGGAGGGCCTTTTTCTCACCGCCTTAAGGCCCTCTAAAACTTTTATTTTGTCGGCGCCGTATGTCTTATCGGTTGCTTTCACGTTAGACCCTCATGGGCATAATAACACTCAAAAATCCTGCGTCATCATTTCCTTCTATGGTGCATGGATTTGCTTCATCCTTGAACCTTATTACCGCATCTTCGCTGTCCATGCTGTTAAGTGTTTCTATAAAATATCTTGGATTAAATGCCATGTCTAACGACTTGCCTTTATATAATACAGACATAACCTCTTTTGATTCTCCTATCTCCGGATTTGTGGTTATGGCCCCGAGTTGTTCTTTGTCTATTCTAAAACGAATACCGGAATGCTTGTCGGAAGATAGTATGGACATCCTTTTTAACATCATCAAAAAAGATTCCCTCTGGACCCTCATCTCATTCTGTAGTTTCTTCGGGATAACTGTTTTATATTCAGGAAAATCGCCTTCTATCAACCTTATGATAAGTACTTCTTTATTCCTTTTTACAATAAAGTTATTATTCTTAAATCCTATTTGAACGGGCTCCCCGCCTTCTAATATTCTCAATATCTCTATAATCCCGCTTTTTGGTATAATAATACCATCTTTTAATTCGCCTAATGCGGTCTTATTTTTCTCAATAATATGATCTATCTTGGAAAGTCTGTGGCCATCGGTTGATACCATGCGTATCTTGTCAATATCGTCTTCGGTTATACACTCAAAATAGATACCCGCAAGTTGGGCGCGCCCTTCGTCACCTAACACACTGTATATGGTTTTATTAATCATATTTCTTAATATATTCACATTAATCTCAAACAGCTCAACGCCTTCAATATCGGGGAATCCTGGAAAATCTCCAGTCTCCATACCTACAATATTATACTCGACTTTATTATTCGCTATTTTTATCCACTTATTTTCAATCTCCTTTACATTAATTGTGTCACTCGGAAACGCTTTGACAATCTCATATAGTTTCCTTGACGGAACGGCCGTTGAACCACCACTTATTACTTCTGCTTCATACGATGCCTTAAACGCCACTTCAAGGTCGGTAGCCTGTATGGAAATCATGGATTCTTCTTCTGAAATTAATATGTTTGACGTAATTGGAATATTAGTTTTTTTTCCCGTAATTCCCTGTACCTTTGTTAATGCATCAAGCATGGTTTCCTTTTTTATTTTAAATTCCATAATACACTCCTTTTATTTTTATTTATTTATATAAAATAATAATAATAATAAGTGTTGTTTTATATGTTGATAATTAAAATAATATATTGAAATTAAAAGAAAAATTTATTATATTTATGTTTATAATTTTACCATAAAACATGTAAAAAATAAGATCTTATATTATTGTTAATAACCTAATGAATTATAGTATAAATATCAACACAAATATCAACACGAACAGTGATAAATATTGAAAAAGAACAGACATAATATTAAGATTTAAAATAATCTCGGACAATTTTTATAGCACAAAATTCCCCACACATAGTGCAGACATCATCTGAGCTGGGCTTACTGCTGGATCGATATGCACGGGCCCTGACAGGATCGATAGAAAGAGAGATTTGTTTGTTCCAGTCCAGTCCTTTTCGTGCTTTTGACATCTCCAGGTCTCTTTCTATGGCACCCCTGTGTCCCCTCGCAATATCTGCTGCGTGAGCTGCTATTTTAGATGCCACAACACCATCTTTTACATCTTCCAATGATGGTAATCTCAAGTGTTCCGCAGGGGTTACATAACAGAGAAAGTCGGCCCCGGTCATCCCGGCGACCGCACCACCTATAGCACAAGAAATATGATCGTAACCCGCGGCAATATCGGTGACCAGCGGTCCAAGCACATAAAATGGAGCACCCCCACACAACTTCTTTTGCAAGATCACCTGGGCTTCTACTTGGTCAAGCGGGACATGGCCGGGGCCCTCGATTATAACCTGAATACCAGCCTCCTGAGCCCTTTGTGCTAATTCTCCCAGGGTCAGAAGCTCATAGATCTGCGCACGGTCTGTTGCATCCGCAAGAGATCCTGGTCGTAGACCGTCCCCAAGGCTAAGTGTTATGTCGTACTCTTTGGCAATGGAAAGGAGACGATCGAATTCTTCAAAAAAAGGGTTCTCTCTTTTATGATATAGCATCCAGGTCGCAAGAAAAGCACCGCCCCTGCTGACAATATCCGTTGTTCGACCTTGAACGCGGAGGCGTTCAAGGGAATTCAGGGTAACCCCGGCGTGGATCGTCATAAAGTCTACCCCGTCTCGAGCATGAGATTCCACCGCCCCAAAAACAAGGTCCGGGGTAAGGTGTATTATTCCGCCATGTGTTTTTGCGGCTTCAACGGCTGCCTGATAGATTGGAACGGTTCCGACCGGAACAGAGGATCTTTTCATGATGGCCGTACGCACTTTTTTAATATCACCACCAATACTCAAATCCATTATGGTGTCAGCCCCGGCATCAATGGCCGCCCGGAGTTTTCCGAGTTCTTCGTCTATGTCGGCCCTATCGCCGGACGTGCCGATATTGGCGTTGACCTTGATAGTAAGCCCTTTTCCGATACCAACCGGATCTATACCGGTATGCCCTTTATTTAAAGGGATAACTAGGGTTCCTTCGGCCACCCCGGCGCGAATAAGTTCCGGATCTATTTTTTCAGTCTCGGCCACCCGGCGCATCGCTTCTGTGATGACGCCTTTGCGCGCCGACTCTAACTGGGTCATAATATTGCCTCCAAGGGAGATCCCTTATAACAAATTCGCGACAAGAAAGCAATTGTGGCCTTATGCTTAACCTTGGATTTCGCCCTATAATCCGTGCTTGACTCTTGGGTACTCCCCGTAGTAATGACCGCTCAAAGAAATTTTTGTTTTGGCGACAATCCGCCAAGCGAACCCTCTTTTTTGAGGACCGGATTAGGGGCGGGATTTTTGGGGGTAATATGGCCGACAATAATAATTTAAAGACCCTGTTCGAGATTGGTCAGAGTCCGTGGTATGACAACATTGATCGCAGATTAATACAGAACGGCACGCTTGAGAAGTTGTTTTGTTTGGGGATTACGGGGGTTACCTCCAACCCGAGCATCTTTGAAAAGGCGGTGAACGGATCTTCGATATATGATTCTTCAATACAAGAGCCGGCCCGGGCGGGCAAATCACCTAATGAGATTTGTAATTTAATCACTATTCAGGATATTAAATCTGCTGCGGACCTGCTGTACGATACCTATGAAGCGACCAATGGCCGTGACGGCTATGTAAGCCTTGAAGTAAACCCCGATTATGCTTACGACCCAGGAAAGACTATTGACCAGGCAAGAAAGATTCATGAGGAAGTGGCCAGGCCTAATCTTATGATTAAGGTTCCCGGCACCAGGGAGGGTTGCGAGGCGATAAAGGCCCTTACCCAGGAGGGAATCAATATTAACGTTACGCTTTTGTTCTCTTTAGAGCACTATGAAGCAAGCGCCGAGGCCTACACGGACGGGATAAAAGAGAGGTTCGAGAGCGGTGCCTCCGTGGAGAGGGTTTGTTCGGTTGCAAGCGTCTTTATCAGCCGGGTCGACACTAAAGTTGATAAGATGCTTGAGGATCTAAAGATGAGCGGCCTGAAGGGCAAGGCCGCAGTGGCAAACGCCAAGATGATTTACCAAAAGTTCAAAGAGATTTTTTATAATGGCGTTTTTGGCGATCTGGCTTCAAGCGGGGCGCATGTACAGCGGGTGCTTTGGGGAAGCACGAGCACAAAAAACCCTGAGTACAGCGATGTTAAATATGTAGACGAATTAATAGGTAAGAATACCATCAATACCCTTCCGCACAACACACTGGAGGCATTCTTGGACCACGGCAAACCAAGGTTGACGATCGAAGAAGACCTGGACCAAGCAAGGCAACACCTCGATATGTTACAGCAGCAAGGGATAGATCTAAATAAGACGTGTGACGAGATCCAAAAGCAAGGGATAGATGCTTTTAGGGCCTCTTTTGAGAAACTGATGGCCGCTGTTGCAGACAAGGCCAAGCTCACAAAAGCCCGAGGCTGATCATCCAGAGATGAGACCCTCGTGATACCCACCCGCGAACGAGACTGTCGAAAAACTCTTTTCTTCGCTCCAATTGACCATTTTTGAAGGTTCTAAGTTTGCTCCGCTAAATTG
>JABXJX010000096.1 GCA_013375375.1 Desulfobacterales bacterium
GACGGGTAAGTCAAAAAAATGTAGATATCGGACAATATGTCGCACCCGGGAAGTCATTAGCCACCCTTTATTCCACAGAGGCGGCCGAGATTGTCGTGCCCATGGAAAACGAGGAGGTATTCTGGCTTGATGTTCCCGGTTTTACGCCCGGCAACCACCCGGGTTCTCGTGCCGTGGTCATGGCCTGTATTGCCGGGCAAGAGCAGGTCTGGTCCGGAAAAGTTATGCGCACCGAAGGGAAGATAGATGAGCGTACCCGGATGATTCATGTGGTCGTCCGGGTGGAAAAACCGTATGCGAAAAAGCCGCCGCTTGCCGCAGGGCTCTTTGTCACAGTCGATATCAAGGGCCGCACCCTGCTAAATGCTGCTATCATTCCCCGGTCCGCCCTGCACCAGGGAAATGTGGTCTGGGTGGTGGATAAAGACGGCAGGCTTTGCTTTCGCAAAGTGGATGTGGCCATAGTTCAGGGGGATGATGCTGTAGTTCAGGCCGGACTCAACAGCGGGGAACGTGTCGTCATCACCCCGCTCAAGGCGGTTACTGATGGTATGGCGGTGCGTACTGGAGTGGACAAGGAGGGGAACAGGCCATGAAAGGGATTGTCGCCTGGTTCGCCGAAAATCACGTTGCCGCCAACCTGCTCATGGCCTTTATCCTGCTGGCCGGTGCGGTCACTGGCCTGACCATGAAACTCGAGATCTTTCCTGAAACCTCTTTGGACCAAATCTCCATCACCATGGCCTATCCTGGTGCCTCACCAGCAGAGGTAGAGGAGGCTATCGTTTGCCGGATTGAAGAAAATGTGGCCGGCCTGGCCGGGATCAAACGTGTCGATTCGGTTGCCAGAGAGGGGTTCGGTTCGGTAAGCATTGAGGTCATGAAGGGCTGGGACTTAAAGGAACTCCTGGACGAGGTCAAGGCCGAGGTAGACCGCATTACTACCTTTCCCGATGAGGCGGAAGAGCCGGAGGTCAGGGAGGTAACCCGGCGAGTCCAGGTGATCAATGTAGCTGTTTATGGTGATGCGCCTGAGGCGACCATCAAGCACCTGACCGAAAAAATCAAAGACGGCATCACCAATCTACCGAACATCACCTATGCCGAGCTATCCGGCATACGCCAGGCAGAAATTCATATTGAAATCTCTGAAGAGACCCTTCGCCGTTACGGGCTCACCCTGGGCAAGGTGGCCGAAGCCGTAAGAAGGGCCAGCCTGGACCTGCCGGCAGGGAGCGTCAAGACGACCGGTGGCGAAATCCTGGTTCGGACCAAGGGCCGGCGTTACCATGCCTCGGATTATCAGGATGTGGCCGTGATTACCCGGGCCGACGGGAGCAAGGTCACACTGGGGCAGATCGCCAACCTTAAAGACGGATTCGAGGATGTAGACCTTACCTCCCAATTTCAGGGCAAGCCGTCCGGTGTGATCGAGGTGTACCGGGTTGCCGATCAAAATGCCCTGACCGTGGCCAGTACAGTCAAGCGCTATATAGAGGAGACCAGGTCCGGCCTTCCTGCGGGGGTGGAGATCGGTCTTTATCGTGACCGGTCCAAGATATTGCGGAGCCGCATTGACCTGCTGTTAAGAAACATGACCATAGGTCTTATCCTGGTGAGTATCCTGTTGGGGGTGTTTTTGAACCTGCGGCTGGCCTTTTGGGTCACCTTGGGAATCCCGATCTCCTTTGCATTTGGGATCTTGATTCTGCCCAGATTGGATGTATCCATCAACATGATCTCCTTGTTCGCCTTTATCACGGTCCTGGGTATTGTAGTGGATGATGCCATCATCATAGGAGAAAATATCTTTCGCAAGCAAGACGAGGGGATTATCGGTCTTGATGGTGCGGTTCAAGGCGCAGTGGAGGTGGGCCGGCCGGTGATCTTTGCCGTCCTGACCACGGTGGTGGCCTTCTGGCCGCTCCTTTTGGGGTCGGGCACCATGGGAAAGGTCATGCGCAACATTCCAATCGTAGTGATCGTGGTCTTGTTCGGTTCTTTGGTGGAATCGCTGCTTATTCTACCGGCCCATCTGTCTCGGTCCGGGCATAAAGCGGCCCGCCGCATGAGAGGCCCCAAAAAAGAAAAACGAATGGTCCGATGGCTCGCATGGGTCATCAAAGGCCCTTACCACAAACTGGTAAATTTCTGTGTCACGTGGCGCTATGCCACGGTGGCCCTCGGTATCGCGGTCCTTCTGTTGACCCTGGGCATATGGAAAGGCGGGTGGATCAAGTTTACCTTGTTTCCCAAGATAGACAGCGACAGATTGATGTGTTCCCTGACCATGCCGGCAGGCACACCGGTTGAACGCACAAAGGAGGTCGTTGCATACCTGGAGCGGTCTGCAAAAGAGGCCTTGGCCGAAATGGACAAGACGCGGTTCGAGGATGCGCCACCGCTCTTTGAATACAGCAGGGCCCTGATCGGGCGTCACTCGAGGGGCCACGGCCCAATGGCGGCCGGGCCACAAGAAGGCAGCCATCTTGCCCAGGTCATGATTCATCTTCTGGAAGGCGAACAAAGGAATGTTAGTGCTAGAGAACTGGCCGCCTTGTGGCGCAAGAAGGTGGGGGTCATCCCGGATGCCGAGGCCATCACTTTTGAGAGCGCACTTTTCAGTGCAGGCAATCCCGTTGAGGTTCATCTGTCTTTGGACGATCATGAAGAGCTTCTGACTGCGGCAGACGAACTCAATGAGGAACTCAATGCCTATCCCGGGGTATTTGATGTAGGCGACAGTTTCTTTCCGGGTAAAGAAGAGATGCAGATGAGGCTCAAACCGGCCGCCCACAGCTTAGGCCTGACATTAAACGACTTGGCCCGGCAGGTAAGGCATGCCCTTTACGGGGCCGAGGCCCTGCGTTTGCAGCGTGACAAGGATGAAGTCAAGGTCATGGTCCTCTACCCGGAGTCGGAACGCAAATCGTTGGGTAATGTGGAAGAGATGCGCATTCGTACGCCGGACGGCTTTGAGGTCCCTTTCAGCCAAGTGGCCGAGGTGAATATGGAGCAGGGATATGCTTCCATAGAGCGCGCTCAGCGCCTCCGAGTGATCAAGGTCACTGCTGACGTGGATGAGACGGTCGCCAATGCAAATGAGGTGCGTGTGGACCTTGAGAGCCGGTTTTTGCCGCAACTGAAACACAAATATCCCGACTTGCGATACTCCATAGAAGGGGCGGGCAAGGAACAGAAGGAGTCCCTGGCCGATGTGGTCAGGGGCTTTGCGATCGCCCTTTTCTGCATATACGCCCTGCTGGCCATACCTTTCAGGTCGTTTACCCAGCCCATTATCGTCATGTCCGCAATCCCATTCGGTATGATCGGCGCTGTGTTTGGGCATCTGATTATGGGGCACAATCTCAGCCTTTTGAGCCTGTTCGGTATCGTCGGCCTGGCCGGTGTGGTGGTGAACGACTCCCTGGTATTGATCGATGCGACCAACCGGATCCGCCGCCAGGGAGCAAACCCACATGATGCGATTACGCGAGCCGGGGCCATGAGGTTCAGGGCGATTATCCTCACCTCTTTGACCACGTTTGCCGGATTAACCCCCATGCTCTTAGAACGAAGCCTCCAGGCCCAGTTCCTCATTCCCATGGCCATAAGCCTGGGCTTTGGCGTGCTCTTCGGCACGGGTATCACGTTGCTGCTGGTCCCCTCGCTTTATATGATCCTGGAGGATATACACAATCTGACGGCCAAAGTCGCCCCAACTTCGGCTGGCTGAAAACCGGACTTTTCGACTTCCGGATCGCAATGTACCGCCTCTTCCTTGGCCGCGAAAGATCTTCGTTTTTGTTTGGGCAACGAGACTGTCGAAAAACTCTTTTCTTCGCTCCAATTGACCATTTTTGAAGGTTCTAAGTTTGCTCCGCTAAATTGCAAAAACTCGGGCTAACGCCCTCAAACAGTTTGCAATTTTTCGCTTCGCTTCACTAAGAACCTTTATATCAAAAATGATCAAAGTCGCTCATTTAAGAGTTTTTCGACAGTCTCAACGCCTTGTGTAGACTAAACAGTGGTGTCATTCGTCATATTAGGATAAATAGTCATAAGAAACCATGATGGCGGATATCAATTATCAGGTTGCGGAGCTGGCAGAAAAAGCAAGGGCCGGGGACAGGGCCTCGCTGGAACAACTGGTGAATCATTTCCATGAGGAGATTTTCCGCATGGTGTATTACCGGACCCGGTCACGGATGGACGCAGAGGATTTAACCCAGGAGATCTTCATGAGAATGTCAAAAAACCTGTCCGGCCTGAAAGACGCGGGCCGGATAAGGCCGTGGCTGTATTGCATTGCCTTAAACCGTGTCAGGGATTTTCATCGAAAAAAAAGAATACTCTCTTTTTTCGGTACGACAACAGAGCTGGATGCTGTTGCCCAAGCCACGGCAGGGAGCAACAACAATCCAGGGGACAACGTGATGCAGAAAGAATTTCGATTGCAGCTTCACCGATTCACAGAGGGTCTGTCGCGCTGGGAGCGTGAAGTGTTTATGCTGCGATTCGTGGATCATCTGAGGATCAGGGAAATCGCCGAGGCCCTGAAAAAAAGTGAGAATACGATTAAAACCCATTTATACAGGGCCTTGAAAAAGTTCAGGGAGAATCCGGGGCTCCGCGACCTGTTGAGGGGAGAAGCATTGTGAAAAGCAAAGACCTCCATCTGGACGAAGATCAAGTCATCCGCTCTGTTGTGGATGAAAACGACTTGTCCGTTTCTGTTCGAGATCACCTTTCCACGTGTTCTGCATGCCAAAGGAAAAAGGAGCAAATTGAAAAGGAGTTGACCAGCCTGGGCCGCATGGCAAAAGAGTCAGCCCCTTTACCACGGCAAGAGATCCGGCTCCCTTTTCATAAACCGCGCGGTTTATGGTCCTGGCGACCTGTTTTTGCTACAGGGCTTGCTGTTATCCTGTTGATAGCCGGGGTTTGGTGGTCTGGGCTACTCGTTACGACCTCCGGAGAAAAAATGACGGCCCGGATCATCGGAGAAACGGAAAACGACCGTCAACTGATGGCTGAAATAGATGCCCTGGAAGAATACGTTCCATATGATTTTTATCCGGATATCTCCGGGGAATCTGATCCTGACTATTTTGTTGAATTTTTAGAATTTGTCGTTCCTTTGGAATAAAATTAAAAGGGAAAAGGTATTAACTAACTCAAAATAAATAAGGAGGTATACATGAAGAAGGTAATGCTATTCGTACTGATTTGTTTTTTTGCGGCATCGGGCATCGGCCTTGCGAAGGGTCCTGCCGGTATGGGAGGCACGGGAGGATTTACGGCACCATCCGGCAAATGGTGGCGAACGCCTGAAGTTGGGAAAAAACTTGGCCTGAACAAAAAGGAACAGCAAAAACTTGACGAACTGTTTATACAAAACCGGCGGCGATTGATCGATCTCAAAACCAATGTGCAAAAGGAAAAGCTTGAGCTGGAGCAAATTCTCGAACAACAGAATTTTGACGAGACCGCCTGCATGGACCGGTTCAAGAAATTTCAAGGCGCCCGCACCAATCTTTGCAATGAACGATTTAAATTTCTGGTTAAGGTGCGGAAACTGCTGGGCCTTGACCGATACCGGCAACTCAAAACAGAATTTCGTGATCGTCGAATGTGTCGAACGAAAGGAGAGCAGGGACGTATGGGGCCTATGAAAGGATCGGGATCTTGGGAATGTCCGCGATGACCGGCCTGCCACCTTTGACCCTGTTAATATCCCCCGCCTCACAAAAATGTGAGACGGGGTTTTATTTCTGAGGTGTTGGTGTGAGGTGTTGGGGACGCTGGTGAAATGTTGACATTTGATGAAACTAAAAACACAAACTTTTTCCAAGTGTCCAGCTGTCACGAGAGTCCCCTATACGTCCCTATAGTTGTCTGCCGGACAATAACAGGGAATGAAAAAGCTTGAGGTTCTGATATTGTCTTGATAGCTTAAACTGTGAAAGGGATTTGATATTCTAAGCCCACAGGAGGTCAAGTGATGCAACCGATTTCAATGCCAAGAGAAAGGACAGCGGTCCTTGTAAATGATTTTGTGAGAAGTGTTTATAACTGGATGTGCATAGGGCTTGCGCTAACCGGTTTTACGGCTTTCTATGTGTCCACCAGCGAAACCTTAATACGTTTGGTTTTCGGTAACCGTCTTATTTTCTTTGGCCTCATAATAGCCGAACTGGCCATAGTATTTTCCATAAGCGGTATGGTGAACAGGATGAGAGCAGGTACAGCCACAGCCATGTTTCTTGTCTACTCAACCTTAAACGGTGTTACCCTCTCATTCATATTCCTCGTTTATGCTCGTGCGTCCATCGTGAGCACCTTCTTTATCTGTTCGGCAACCTTTCTGGCATGCAGCGTCTATGGTTGGACAACCAAGAAGGATTTAACCTCCCTGGGCGGCTTTCTTATGATGGGCCTGATTGGAATCATTATTGCTTCGCTGGTCAATATATTCATCCGCAGCAGTGCTATGAGCATGGTTGTAAGTTATATAGGAGTCATCGTCTTTGTGGGTCTTACCGCCTACGATACCCAGAAACTAAAGAATATGGCCATGACTCAACCCGCCGGTCTTGACGGAGCTGTTGTAAGAAAAGGAGCAATCTTAGGAGCACTCTCCCTCTATCTCGACTTCATCAATTTGTTCTTGATGTTGCTCAGGATTTTTGGTGGAAGTCGGGACTAGTCCGAAACGTTACCTCGAAATCCAAGCAGTGCGACCAGTTTATCGGCAGCGTCTTTGTTAAGGGTCCCTTTGGCCTTAGCAAGATCGACCGTGTAAATGCCCAGGCATTTGTAAAGCAAAAGGACCTGTGGGGCATCCTTTTCTATTGCCTTGATATGGGCTGTCACGGTTGCGACATCTCCACGGGCAATCGGCCCTGTCAGGGCACTTGGTATCCCTTTAGCGCCGATATTATTCAGGGTGCCCCTGATCAAAGGAATGAGGGCATTAAAAGAAGTATCACCGGACAATCCCGCTGCTTTGTTTAACTCAAGGGCAAGGTGTATCAGAGTTACAAGATAGTTGGAGGCTGCTGCGGCTGCTGCATGGTACAGGGTCTTTTTCTCTGCTGTAATTTCCAGGATGATACCGCACAGGTCAGCTACAATTTGCCGGGCGATCGGAAGGGCATCCTTGTCGCCTTCTACAGAGCAAAAAGAGCCGGGCACCAGGCGGATTGCCTGATCCACCGAGGCAAAGCTCTGGAGCGGATGAATACTTGCGACCACGGCCCCGGAATCCCTTGCCGACGACAGTATATTTGATGAAAGGGCGCCGCTGCAGTGGATCACCACTGCGTTCTTTTCAAAGCCCGAGTGTTCGGAGATCCTTGCGCACGTGGATTCAATCAGGTCGTCGGGCGTGGTGATAAATACAATGTTTGCGCCTCGCGTGACCTCCCACGGGGCATCCG
>JABXJX010000011.1 GCA_013375375.1 Desulfobacterales bacterium
TGCATCGGTTGTCAAGCCGACCGAGTCGGCCGCGGCCCGATTTGTCCATAAGATCTTCATGTTTGTGTCCACATAAACTACATGTTCCGATATGGTTTCCAAAATAATTGTTCTTTCTTCTTCGGACTTTCTCAGCGCCTCCTCAACCCGCTTGCGCTGATCAGCCTCTTCTTCTAACTCCTTGACCCTTTGTGCCAATTCCTCATAGGAAGGTTTATCAGCCATCAGAATATCCTCCAATTGCCCCAAGAACACGAAAGGCCCCAAACCACTCTGGGAATATCATAATATCAAAACCATATCGAAACCCAAATGTTTCTTTTATCCCCACACGATCTTCCCCCGGCCCCAAAAAGCACAAAACCCAGCCTCTGTTCACAAGAAAGGGGATAGGGTTATTGGAAAGCGCAAGGCGCTTCCAACAGGCAAGAAATACTATTTCTTCCGTACCTTGTCATAGATGATCCTAAGCCCCTCCAGGGTGAGATGTGGTTCGACTGCCTCGATGGTCTCCGACTCCTTTTCCATAAGTTCGGCCAGGCCGCCCGTGGCAATAACCTTGGGCGCCGGAGTCAACTCCTTTTTGATACGTCTTACGATCCCATCTACAAGACCTGCATAACCGTAGATGATACCTGCGTTCATACTGCTGATGGTATCCTTGGCGATCACGCGTTTTGGTGAGGCAAAGATCTCCACACGCGGCAGCTTGGATGCCTTTTGAAACAGCGCTTCCGAAGAGATAAGGATACCCGGGCTGATGGCACCACCCAGATAGGCCCCGTCTTCTGAGATGCAGTCAAATGTCGTGGCGGTGCCGAAGTCGACCACAACCAGGCTCGTCCGGTATTTATGAAAGGCGGCAACGGCATTGACGATCCTGTCCGCCCCAACTTCCTTCGGGTTATCATAGAGTATAGGCATGTCGGCAAAGGTTTCGGAATCGACGAATATCGGCTGGTGATGAAGATATCTTGAGCAAAAGCTGTTGGCGATGTTTATCATAGGGGGCACCACACAGGATATAATAATCCCGGTGATGGTCTCCATCTTTGCACCCTCAGAGGCAAACAGGTTTTTGATCAGCAGGAGAAACTCGTCCTCTGTTGCATCCTTTTCGGTCCGTAGGCGCCAATGATGGATGAGGCGATTACCGTTATAAATACCTATCACGGTGTTGGTATTACCTATATCAATGGCTAGTAACATTTGTGTTTGTTGGGTTCGTGCTGTTTGTCGTGTTACTAAAAAGTATATTAAGTACCCGACATCACAGAAAGGGCACAATGATGTCTTTTCTGTAGTGACTGTCGGTAGAGGGAGACTCGGAACGAAAGAAAAGAGATCATTTGCCCAAACCAATGTCGAGCAGAAAAGGTTCTCATTAGTAAATCAACAAACTTAATCACAACTTTATTTAAGCACCGTTACAGTAAAGACCTCCGGCTTTGCTTCCACCAGCGTGGTGTTTAAAGGCGGTTTGATAACGGCACGGCGTTCATACGTGCCCGGTTTTAATCCTTTCAGGTCCACATAAACCTGTATCCCATTTCCCTGTGCCAGTTTTTTTACTGTGTTCACGGGGCCTCTTAGCAAGATCTCGATGCGATCAGGCGTGATCACGTATTTGTTGCCGCCTTTAGCTTGAATGGCGATATCAAGCCATTTTTCGTCTATTTTTTCCTCGACTACGATTTCGACTTCAGCAAGGCTATCGCCGATTACCTGGACATTGGGATTATAATTCAGGTTCAAGGCCACCTTCTTCTTTATTGTCTCGGTTAACCCCACTACATCAATGGGTGTGGTGCGCACGGCCGATATCTCTTCCAACATACTTGCGGGTCCTGTAAGCCGGACCATGGAAGGTGCCGCCACCACACGGGATATGGCATAGCCGGGGGCTGGATCGTTTTTCAAGTCAGGTACAACAGGGATCATTTTTTCCATCCGTGTCTCAATGATCACGGTGAATGAGACCGGATCGATTTCAACGACAGATACCCGTCGCGGGAGTTTGATCATCTCGGGGGATATCTTGATAGATAAGGGCCCGGGTTTTGCCGTGGACAGGTCAATCTTGTAAGAGAGCTGTGAATCGTCTTTGAGACCTTCGAGTATCCTCGAAGGCCCTTTTAAACGGGTCTCTGGTATGGGAATATTTTGGACAGCGATCAGGCCATCGGGAATCTGCTCGAAGCTGACAGGGATGGCCAGTGTGACTTCGTCCTGTTTTTCATAAAACAGTAGGCCGGCTACGAGCAAAAGGACAAGCGCGGCAAGAATCAGGCGGACGGATTTATAGGATTGCTTTGCGGGCGCAGTTCTGGTCATTGGCTATGAACTTTATTGGCTTCGCTCCGATCACTTATTACCGAATTCCTGATGGCATCCACCAGTTTCAGGGTCTTTCTGGTCCTTTCCACATCATGGACGCGTACTATGTGCGCTCCATTCAATGCGGCGGTTGTTACCACGGCTTGTGTCCCTATCTCACGAGATTCGTTCTCGGGATCCAATATCTTTGATATAAAGGACTTGCGAGAAGGACCGATCAAGACAGGGACTTCAAGGGACTTCAATGCCCAAAGCTCTTTGATAAGGCGTAGATTATGGGTAACTGTTTTGCCAAAACCGATTCCCGGATCTACGATGATCTTCTTGCGCTTAATGCCCGCCTCTTCAGCCCTGTGAACGGCATCAGCCAAAAAGTTTTTTACCTCCCCGACCACATCTTCATACTGTGGTTCAATCTGCATGGTTTTCGGGGCGCCTTTCATGTGCATCAAAACCACCGGGACATCTGCATCAGCAACCAGACCCGCCATGTCCGGATCGCCCCTGAGCGCTCCTATATCATTAACCATAGCCGCCCCGGCTTCAATGGCCTGTTCTGCCACGCGAGCCTTGGTTGTGTCAATCGATATGGGAACAGAAAGGCGAGGGGCAAGTTCTTCAATGACCGGAATTACGCGTCGAATCTCTTTATCTTCCGGAACAGGCTCTGAAAAGGGGCGCGATGACTCTCCTCCTACGTCGATAATATCGGCTCCGGCTGCTGCAAGCGCCTCCCCTTGAGCGATTGCAGCTTCTTTGTCAAAATAAAGGCCTCCGTCTGAGAATGAATCGGGCGTTACGTTTAAGATGCCCATGATTAAAGTCCGAGGCCCCAAGGTCAACGAACAGGAGCCGCATTGAAGCTCAAACACGGTTCGCCGGTTCATCTCCATAAACCCTAACCGGGAAGTGGTTGAAGTTTGCCGGGTGCCGCGGTATCATCCTCGGTGCGCGCCTCTGATTTTGTCTCTTCTTTCTCGGCCTCCGCGGTCTTTGAGACATCTCCAGCGATGATGGCATCTATTTCACTTTCAACAAGGGTCTCTCTCTCGAGCAGGGCATGTGCCAGGGCATGCAGGGCTTCCATGTTATCCGTAATGATCTTCCTGGCCCTTTCATAAGCCTCGGTAACGAGTTGCCTGATCTCCTGATCGATAAGTATGGCGGTCTCTTCACTATAGTCCTTATGTTGAGCAAACTCTTTCCCAAGGAAGATCTGCTCTTCTTTCTGGCCGAAGGTAAGCGGCCCCAATTTCTCGCTCATGCCCCACTGACAGACCATTTTGCGAGCGGTTTCCGTGGCTCGCTCAATGTCGTTACCGGCCCCGCTCGTCATCTCATTCAGGACCAGTTCTTCGGCTACCCGACCACCCATGAGTACTGCAAGGCCGGATAGAAGGTATCGTTTTGGGTAAGTATGCTTTTCATCCATGGGGAGTTGTTGGGTAAGTCCCAATGCACGTCCCCGCGGGATAATGGTAACCTTGTGAATTGGATCGGTTCCAGGGATCATTTTGGCTACCAGGGTATGGCCCGCTTCATGATAGGCGGTATTCTTTTTCTCTTCGTCGTTTATGATCATACTCTTGCGGGCCGTTCCCATCAGCACCTTGTCTTTAGCCTCTTCAAAATCGACCATCTCAAGACGGTCTTTACTAAAACGGGCAGCCAAAAGAGCAGCTTCGTTTACCATGTTTTCAATGTCCGCCCCGGAGAACCCTGGTGTGCCTCTTGCGAGGACGGATAAGTCCACATCATTGGCTATGGGTGTCTTACGAGTATGAACCCTGAGAATTCCCTCCCGGCCTTTAATATCAGGTACGGGAACCACTACCTGGCGGTCAAAACGCCCGGGACGCATAAGGGCGGGATCCAGGATATCGGGTCTGTTTGTGGCTGATATCAGAATGACCCCTTCGTTCGATTCAAATCCATCCATCTCTACTAAGAGTTGGTTCAAGGTTTGCTCTCTTTCGTCGTGCCCTCCGCCGAGGCCGGCGCCCCTGTGCCGGCCCACTGCGTCAATTTCATCAATAAAAATGATGCATGGCGCATTTTTTTTGCCCTGGACAAACAGGTCCCTGACACGGGAAGCCCCGACACCTACAAACATCTCCACAAAATCAGAACCGCTGATACTGAAAAACGGGACACCGGCTTCTCCGGCAATTGCCCGTGCCAAAAGTGTTTTGCCGGTTCCGGGCGCACCCATCAGAAGCACACCTTTTGGGATTCTTCCACCCAAGCGTGTAAATTTCTTCGGGTCTTTCAAAAAATCGATGATTTCACCTAACTCTTCCTTGGCTTCATCAATGCCTGCAACATCATCAAATGTTACATTTCCGGACTGGTCCGATAGAAGCCGTGCCCTGCTTTTTCCAAAAGAGAGCGCCTTTCCCCCGCCAGCCTGCATCTGACGCATGAAGAATATCCATACGCCGATCAACAGAATCATGGGAAACCACGATACCAGCAGATTCATATACCATGGGGATTCAATAGGAGGCTTGGCTTTAATGGATACCCCACGACTTCTAAGGATCTTAATCAAGTCTGCATCCTGAGGTGTAAAGGTCTTAAAACGCCTACCGTCAGCCTGTGTACCGGAGATCTCTTGGCCCTGGATCACGACCCCGACAACGTTGCTGTTTTCGACTTGAGTCATGAATTCCGTGTAACTGATCTCACTGTCCTGGATCCTCGACTGGTTGAACAGGTTAAAGAGTAAGATCATCATGAGGCTGATTACCAGCCATAGGGCCAGATTTTTATAAAAAGGGTTCACGAAAAAATAACCTCCCTGCTTGTAAGTTTCTTGAGTTCGTTAAGTTTCTTGAGTTTATGAGGGCCTTAAAAAGGTACCTTGAACGACCATCATGAACTCTCCATAAAAAATAATAATACAATAAAGCCGGAAATTCAATCTTTATTAATCATTTGGGCAGGAGTTCGGCTTTCAAGATCTTTTTTGTTTTTTCGGTGACCTTGACCGAATCATCTATGCGATATCCACCTACCCATATAATCCTCCCTTCGCTAAGGAGAATGGGGCAGAGCAGCCTCTTTGAGCGCGGAACCTTGGAGTTGATAAAAAAGGACTTTACCTTCTGTGAGCCGGCCATCCCCAAGGGCCTGAATCGGTCTCCCTGCTTAAAGTTTCTAACCTTGAGTGGAAAACCGGCCGCAGCAAGATCAAAGAGCGCCGTGGTCGGAGGATAGTTTTTAGTGTGAGAGACTTCACTGCCATCGCACACCGAAAGTTTTAGAAAGGTACCGATTTCACGGATAAAGGTAGTCTGTATGCGTGGTATATCATATTCAAATCCGGCATTTTCCTCAGGAGGAGCCGATAAAAAGCTGATCTCTTCTTGATCACGGACTACACTAATCCCCTGCGGCAGGTCCAGTCGCCCCGAAGGTGAAGCCGCGGCTATGAGCCGGGCCACTGCCTCGACGTGAACATGTCCTAATCGTTTCAGCCCTCCTGTTAATGACAAGACAGCGTGGCGTATCAGACGACGCAGCAGGGCCGGGTGCAGGCCGGAGAGCTTGCGAGTCGTAAGAGATAGGCGATCCGGCGTCTGTTCCAATACAAGATCCTGGAATCTTCGTCTAATCTCTTGGCCCCAGAAATCCTCCTCATCCCTGAGAATGGAAGCAAGCCGATTCAGGGCGTGAGCCGTATTCGGGTTATAGCGCTCCTTAAGGTGTGGCAACAGTTCATGACGCATCCGGTTCCGGAGGTATTTTGTATCGAAATTGGAGCGATCCCTCATGTACTCAGAGCCGCCAATTTCGAGGAAGGCCGATATTTCCTTCTTAGTCAAGCCAATGAGCGGTCGGATGATCCGCCCCTGACGCACAGGAGGTATGCCGATAAGTCCCAAGGGACCTGTCCCTCGCAGTAAATGCATGAGGATCGATTCAGCATTGTCATCCGCATGATGCCCAAGGGCGATCTTGTCGGCAGAATACTTGGCAGCCGCCTCATCATAGAAGGCATAACGAACCATTCTCGCTGCTTCCTGGAGGGATAATCTATGCTCAGTACCATATTTTGCTACGTTTCTTGAACCTATTTCACAGCGGATGCCCAAATCCGCAGCTATTCTCTCGACAAAGGCGGCCTCCTGATCTGCTGTAGCTCCGCGTAATTGATGGTTCAGGTGTGCTATGATTAGATTAAGAGACCACTTAGGACCAAGGGTCACAAGGCTGTGAAGAAGCGCCATGGAGTCCGGCCCGCCTGAAACGCCCACCAGGACGGTATCTCCTTCATCAAGCATGTGATAGTGTCGGATAGTGGTCTCAACTACAGACAAGAACCCGTAATTTTTTCCGGTGATTGGCATAGGACGTGTATAGATGTTAAAGGCGAAACTTTTGTACCTGGTATTAGTTTGGGCTAATGATGTCTTTTCTTTCGTTCCGAGTCTCCCGGGCTACAGCGCCCTCCCGACAGTCACTACAGAAAAGACATCATTAGCCCATATTTGCGATGTCGGGTAGTTAATGTATTAAAAGTCGTCGTGGAGCTTGAGTCAAGGTAAAAGAGGCCGGAGAGGTGCCGTGATTAGCCGAAAAAGCGGCCTATGCCGTGCATACAAGTCGTCAGGGGCCTGAGCCACGAGTAAACAAGCAGCTCATAGTTACGGCTCAGGACCATAGAAAAAGGCCGGCTCAGACCAATATTAACCAGACGGCAATACAGATGGAGCGGGTTCGATGTGTGCTGTAGCCAGAGGGCAAAATGTTCCAAAAGGCCTACCCTTTAATGATACTAAAATTAGCCATCTTTTTTATATCCAAAGGAAAAAGATGTCAAGCAAAAAATCTATATATAGTATTTTCTTTTTAGCCTTGCACTATATACGGTATCCGCTATACAGCGGTCCATTGACCTCGGCTTTTCATTTTAAAGACGCTTTATCAGTCTCTGGTGCTTTGAAAAAAACCTTTATATAAGGCACAATCCAATAAATGCAAGTTAAAAATAGTACCATGCGTGTAAACGGCAAAACATACCGCATCCCCACGCTATCTAAGAGAAACGCCAACCTCGTGGATCCAACCAATTCCGATTGAAACCTTGATAGTGTAATCGAATTAACCTCTTTGAGGATCATACTACTTCTTTTCTTTTGTGGTTGAAATAGAGCATCCCTTAAGCTATAAAGTGATTGCTTGGTTGCGCTAAGCGGGGAGCTAGCGGTGTCCTGTTACCCGAAATCCGCTTAATGCGGGGCTGAATTCCCTTTTGAGGGCCTGCACTTCCATCTGCCAAGGGCTGTACAAGGCCGGGTACCACGCAACAGGCGGTTACGAACCCCGTCAGATCCGGGAGGAAGCAGCGGTAAGTAATTCAGCCTGTGTCGTGGACTCACTTCGGCCTAATTATTACAGACCGAGGTATACTGGAAAGGGTTCGATCATGGGTGCGCAACCAAGCCTCCAAAAAAACTGTATATTTACCTCCCGGGAGTTGTCCCGCCACGCATTGCCATTCGGCCATATCATATGATTCTAAGACGATACAATGATTTTAACAGCTATCTCAGGAAACGGTTTGGAAGCAGGGTTCAAAAGATTACCATAGATGCCGGCTTTTCCTGTCCTAACCGTGACGGAACCCTATCCTCTAATGGGTGTATCTATTGCGATGGTAAGGGCTCCGGTACTGGAGCGGCCGGCAGGGCCGAATCAATTAAAGAGCAGATTCAGCAGGCAAAAGCTTGGTTGGCAGCCCGATATAAGGCCGAGAAGTTCATAGCCTATTTTCAGGCTTTTACCAATACCTACGCCCCCCGTGACACCCTCCGCAAACGCTACGATGAGGCCGTGGCAGATTCCGAGATAGTGGGACTTGCTATCGGCACTAGGCCGGACTGCATTGATGAGGCAAGATTAGATCTTATTGAAGAATACACGGCCACGCACATGGTTTGGGTTGAGTACGGACTTCAATCCATACACAATCGCACGCTCAAAAAGATTAATAGGGGGCATACCTTTGAGGATTTTGTTCGGGCTGTGCGTATGACCAAGGGCCGTAACATCCTGATCTGTGCCCATGTTATCGTGGGTCTTCCCGGTGAATCAACTGATGACATCCTTGATACTGCCACAGTCTTAGCGGACCTTGGCATAGACGGCATTAAGATTCATAGTTTGTATATCCTTAAAGAGACTCAGCTGGCACGGCTTTTCCTGGCGGGTGGTTGTACGGCCCTGGACCAGGAGACCCACGTAGAGCTGGTCGTGGAGTTCCTGGAACGCCTTTCTCCGGGTATTATCGTACAGCGTCTTACAGGTGATCCTGAACCCTCGGCCCTTGTTGCCCCTGAATGGGCCTTAAACAAACAACAGACACTTTCCCTTATCCACAAAACATTAGAGGCCAGAGAGACCTGGCAGGGGAGGTTGTACACTTTGGCATAGATAGCGACTATTTAAGCGGGTGTGCCTTGACAAATGCCTAAGTGGTTCTTATTTTGATAGCAACTTTTGGCTAAATATGGATAAATACATCACAAACAGGATCAAGTGGAAGTCAGGAGGTACCCTTGAGCAAGAGGGAAAGAAAGCGCCCGTCCGGCAAACCGGCTGAAACTAAAGTGGCCGAAAAACTCGAGGGAGATTCTTCTGAGAAGGCAAAGAAAAGGCCGGTCGAAGAGGAAAGTCTTGAAGAACGCCTTAAAGCTGCTGAAGCAAAAGCCAAAGAAAACTACGACCGATTTTTGAGAATATCGGCAGAATTTGAAAATTACAAGAAGCGTATGGAGCGGGAGATGAACGATTTTAGAAGATTCGCTAATGAATCGCTTGTCAAAGATATTCTGCCGATCGTGGATAACTTGGAAAGGGCACTCGAAATCCCTCACGAAAACAATGAGAAGTCCTTTGATGGTATGCTGGAGGGCGTCCAGATGACCCTAAAGGGGCTCTTGAGCAGCCTTGAAAAGTTTGGTGTTGTCCCTATTGAGTCCCTGGACAAGGCTTTTGATCCAAATTTTCACCAGTCCGTCGCGCAGGAAGAATCCAAAGGGCATCCCGATAATACGGTTTTGCGTGAATTTCAGAAAGGATACACGATGAAGGACCGGCTTCTTAGACCCACCATGGTCGTGGTTTCTAAAAAGCCTGATTCCAAGCCGAAGGTGAAATCCGATGACACAGAAGAGAGCGAACACAAGATTGATGTAACGGTTCAATAGTTCAGGATAAGGAGGAAAGTAATGAGCAAAGTAATAGGTATTGATCTTGGCACGACCAACTCATGCGTAGCCATTATGGAAGGGAAGGATCCAAAGGTGATCCCCAACCCTGAAGGAGGACGAACTACGCCCTCCATGATCGCTTCAACCAACGGCGGGGAACGGCTTGTGGGCCAGATTGCTAAAAGACAGGCCGTTACCAATCCGGAAAATACGGTTTTTGCGGTCAAGCGTCTTATTGGTCGAAAGTATGCTTCACCGGAAGTTCAGAATGACAAGAAAGTCTGTCCATATAAGATCACCCAAGCTTCCAATGGCGATATCAGGGTTGAGATCAACGGTAAGGCATACAGCCCTGCCGAAATCTCATCGCATATCCTGCAAAGCATGAAAAAGACCGCCGAGGAATACCTGGGTGAGAAGGTGACCGAGGCTGTTATAACGGTCCCGGCCTATTTTAACGACAGCCAGAGGCAGGCTACCAAGGATGCAGGGCGGGTTGCCGGCCTGAACGTCTTGAGGATCATAAACGAGCCGACTGCAGCATCCCTGGCTTACGGTCTTGATAAGAAGAAGGATGAAAAAATTGCCGTCTTCGATCTGGGCGGGGGGACCTTTGATATCTCATTGCTTGAGATCGGTGAGGGTGTCTTTGAGGTAAAGTCCACCAATGGCGATACCCATCTTGGTGGTGAGGATTTTGATCAAAGGGTTATCGACTACATCGCGGACGAATTTAAGAAAGACCAGGGGATCGACATCCGTAGTGACAAGATGGCCCTGCAGCGCTTAAAGGAGGCTGCTGAAAAGGCCAAGATGGAACTTTCGACCTCTATGGAGACCGAAGTCAACCTCCCTTTTATCACGGCTGATGCCAGCGGTCCCAAGCATCTGAATTTGAAGCTGACACGGACCAAGCTGGAAGCTCTGGTTGATGACTTGCTGGACAAGCTGGCCGGGCCCTGTAAGACGGCGTTAAAGGATGCAGGCATGAGCGCTTCAGATATCAACGAGGTTATCTTGGTCGGCGGCATGACACGGATGCCGGCTGTTCAGAAGAAGGTGAAGGATCTGTTTGGTAAAGAGCCTCATAAGGGTGTAAATCCTGATGAAGTGGTGGCCCTTGGAGCGGCTATTCAGGCCGGGGTCTTGAAGGGTGATGTCGAGGATGTGCTTCTCCTGGATGTGACGCCGCTTTCCCTGGGGATTGAGACACTTGGTGGTGTATTTACCAAATTGATCGAAAAGAATACCACGATACCCACCAAGAAGAGTCAGGTATTTTCCACCGCGGCCGATAATCAGCCCGCGGTTTCGATTCACGTGCTTCAAGGCGAACGCGAAATGGCAGAATACAACAAGACCCTGGGCCGCTTTGAATTGGTCGGCATACCGCCGGCGCCACGTGGCATGCCCCAGATTGAGGTAACCTTCGACATCGATGCCAATGGTATTGTCCATGTCTCGGCCAAAGATCTGGGGACCGGAAAGGAACAATCAATAAAGATCACGGCGTCAAGCGGACTTTCAGAAGAGGAGATTCAAAAGCTGACGAAGGATGCCGAGTTGCACGCTGAGGAGGACAAAAAGAAGAAAGCCCTGGTAGAAGCCCGGAACCATGCGGACAGCCTTATCTATCAGACTGAAAAGTCAATGCGAGAACTGGGCGACAAGATAGATTCAAGCCTCAAGTCAAATTTGGAAGAGGCCATAGAACGGCTTAAGAAGGCCATGGAAGGGACGGATACCGAGGAGATCAAGCGCCTGAGCGAAGAATTGATGCAAACCTCTCACAAGTTGGCTGAAACCATGTATGCTAAGGCTGCCAGCGCACAACAGGCAGGTGAGCAAGCCGGCGGCGGCCCTTCTGCAGAGTCTGAAGCCAAGGCCCCCGAAGACGAGGATGTGGTGGATGCCGATTTTGAAGAGGTCCAGGATAATAAATAATCGTATAAGTCCGAGCCGCAAAACGAATAAAAACCCGCAGTACTTATGATGCTGCGGGTTTTTTTCTTTATTATGGCCGAAATGTATGATAAAAAAATAAAATTACTGATGTCGGGTAGTTAATGTGCTTTTTAGTAAGTTATTCCTGCTGCTGTTAAGATCCAGTC
Source organism: Desulfobacterales bacterium (assembly GCA_013375375.1). Lineage (GTDB taxonomy): Bacteria > Desulfobacterota > Desulfobacteria > Desulfobacterales. The sequence continues at coordinate 11,666 of JABXJX010000011.1, forward strand.
CGACGCAAGCGGAGTCTCCGTAAGGGCGCTGAGACCATGAAGCAGTATCGCATTGATGAGTTGCGGTTAGAGGATTATGAAAAGATCAGGAGATATTTTGATGATCGATTTGGTTCTTCCAGTATGGAAGGTGTTTATTGGGTCCCTCTCGATTCTGATCTGCTGGATCAGGTTCAAGCTGCCCATGTCGATTGCCAGCCATTCTATTTTGCTGTCGTACTGGAGTCATCGGTCATCTCTTTTGAATTCTTGATCCGAACGCGAAGCCGTGTTCGATGTGACTGTATCCATTATGCCAGTGAGACACAAAGAGATCACATTGTTCAGTTTGCGGATTCAATTTTTGAAACGCTGAAGATTTTGACCTGAAAGGCAGGTCTAAATGCATCAAGATATGATTCTTGAAGTTGTTATTAAATAAGCATGTGGAATACGATACGAACAGCCCTGATCTCAAGCTTGTTGATTTTGATTACGCTCTTTTGCGCTTTGCTCGCCATTGTTGTGTCGTTTTTGAAAAATGGTGATAAGTTCGCACACTTGGTTGGAAGATTCTGGGGAAGGTCCATTATCTTTGTAAGCCGTGTCAAGGTATCTGTTCAAGGGTTAGAACATATAGATAACGGCGCGTCTTACGTTTATATGGCCAATCACCAGAGCATGTTCGATATCCTGGCACTTCTGGGGTATCTGCCGGTTCAGTTCAGATGGCTGGCCAAGATGGAACTCTTCCGGATACCTGTTTTTGGGTATTCAATGGCTCGTGCGGGGTATATCAGTATTGACCGGTCTAATCGAAAGTCGGCCTATAAAAGTCTCCAGGCTGCGGCTCAAAAGATTGCACATGGGGTTTCTGTAGTGATATTTCCAGAGGGTACGCGGAGCCTTGACGGCCGGATCAAGCCGTTTAAGGGTGGTGGTTTTTACTTGGCTATTCGCGCAGGGCGCCCAATTGTACCTGTGGTGATTTGCGGGAGCCACCATGTTATGCCAAAGGGGACGCTTTGCATAAGACGCGGTCAAATTATTATCAGCGTCAACCCGCCCATTGAGACTGCTCCTTACAACAGCAATACCAAGTCGGTTCTGATGGAATCCGTCAGGTCCACAATGAAAAGAGACCTGGAAAGGATAAAAGCTCGTGGAGGTATGAAGTAAGAGATGCGCAAGGAAATCTTGGGGGTTTTGCTCGTATTTGCACTCATATTTACGGCTGTAAGCCTCCTTTCTTACCATCCTGCTGATCCGTCAATTAATCGCGCCGCGATTTCCGGCGAGGTTCAAAACCTGTTTGGACCGGCAGGTGCTCACTCGGCAGGATTTCTTGTCTACTTGTTTGGGCTTGGTGCCTTCTCAATACCTATCCTATTGCTTATTATCAGTCTATACACCTTCAAGGGTTATGCCAGGGGGGTAATCATACTGGCCGTTGTGGGTGGGCTGCTTTTGGCGGTTGCGAGTGCCGGTCTTCTCTCGGTGTATCAAAGTTACTTTCTGGTCTTTGGAAAGCGGTTTTCGAGCGGCGGGATTGTGGGAATTCCATTAGCCAAGATCGTGGTTAAGTATTCCAACAGGACCGGGGGGCTCATTTTTCTTTTCACTATCTGGACCATTGCCTTTATTATGACCACCCGGCTGTCTCTTCTTGCTTTGTCTAAATCGCTTACCAGGGTCTGTACCGGGGTGCTCAGCAGGGCAACTACTGCCTGGATCATCTGGAGGGAACGTCGCAATAAGGCCAAGAGAAGCACCGAGGCAAGATATAAGTATTCACCCAGAAAAAAAGCTTCTGTAAAAGTCATGGAATCCCGGCCGAAACGAGTCAAGGGGGTCCCGGCCGGCAGACAGGAAGCTTTTGAATTCATGGCTGGTGGGTATAGGCTCCCTTCCATAAACCTGCTGGAGGGCTCTGAACTTGATGTCAAGCCAATGGACCATGAAAGCCTCCAGATGCAGTCGAAGCTCCTGGAAAAGAAGCTCAGCGATTTTGATGTATCGGGCAGAGTGGTGGCTGTATCCCCCGGGCCGGTGGTTACCATGTACGAATACGAGCCCGCACCGGGTGTTAAGATTAACAAAGTGGTGAGCCTGGCCGATGATCTGGCCATGGCACTTCGGGCTACCGGCATTCGCATTGTTGCCCCCATTCCAGGCAAATCAGTCATCGGGATAGAGGTCGCAAACGCAAACAGGGAACCCGTAAGACTGGAAGATATTGTTGCCTCTGAGACCTTTGAACATTCGAAATCGAAACTAACCCTGGCGCTGGGCAAGGATATTATAGGTAATCCTGTTGTAGCCGATTTGGCAAAGATGCCCCACCTTTTGATCGCGGGTGCTACGGGGTCCGGCAAGAGCGTGGCCTTGAATGCCATGATCTGCAGTATCCTCTATAAGGCAACCCCCAACGAGGTAAAGCTCCTTCTAATCGATCCAAAGCGTATTGAGCTGTCAGCTTACGAAGGTATCCCGCACATGATCTCACCAGTGGTCATGGATGCCAGGAAGGCAACCCGGGTCTTGCAGTGGGCGGTTCATGAGATGGAACGTCGCTATACCCTTATGGCCGAACAGAGAGTTCGAAATATATACCAGTATCATCGTAAACTGGCCAAAGAGATAAAGACACTCAAGCAGGCCGGAGGATCAGGGGATAGGCCGACGGCCGAAACTAAAAGTACGCTTGAAGCGTTCCCATTCATCGTGGTTGTTATTGACGAGCTGGCCGACCTCATGCTGGTAGCCTCCAGGGATGTTGAACTGGCCCTGACACGGCTGGCACAGATGGCCCGCGCGGCAGGAATTCACTTGTTGATTGCCACGCAAAGGCCTTCGGTGGATGTCTTGACCGGCACTATTAAGGCCAACTTCCCGACCAGGATCTCCTTCCAGGTTTCTTGCCGAACGGACTCCAGGACCATCTTGGATACCAATGGTGCCGAGAGCCTTCTTGGAAAGGGCGATATGCTCTTTCTCCCTCCAGGTACCGCCAAGCTGGAGCGTGTCCACGGGGCCTATGTTTCGGGGGTAGAGATTCGTCAAATCACGGAGTTTTTGAAGAAACAACAAAACCCGGTTTATAAGGAAGAAATCATTAAGGCCGGAACTGAGGATAATAATAAGAATAGCGAAGAAGAATACGATGAAAAATATGATGAAGCCGTCGCCCTGGTTACGGAGACCAGGCAGGCCTCCATTTCAATGATTCAGCGTCGTCTTAGAGTGGGGTATAATCGAGCGGCCCGAATGATCGAAACGATGGAACGCGATGGCGTGGTTGGTCCCTCTGATGGAAGCAAGCCCAGAGATGTGCTTGTTAAGGGATATGGGGATTGAAGTGAGCTAAAGTGTCTAAAGTGAACTAAAGTGCCTAAAGTTGAGGCGCATTCCTTAACTTTAGGCGCTTTCAATTTTAGTTCACTTTAGGCACTGGAAATGATGATAAAGATCATGAATAGATATCTTTTCATTTATATTGTTCTGCTTAGTTCCTGGCATAACACGTGCTGGGGCCTGGAAGCGGCCGAGATCCTGGACCGTGTTCAACGCAGGTACGGAGCAGGCGATTTTGAAGCCGGCTTCGTCCAGGAGTCGCATCTAAAGGCGATGGGCATGGTTGACACGGCCAGGGGCCGGCTCTATTTTGGGCGTCCCGGCATGATGCGCTGGCACTATAAGACCCCGGAGGAATATTTCATTATAACAGATGGAGATACGGTTTGGATCTACAGGCCGGGGGAAAACCAGGTCATATTGGGCCGGGCCGTCGACTATTTCGGCGCCAAAAAGGGTGGGGATTTCTTTACCAAGCCCGGGGAGCTTTCCGGGGAATTTATTGTTAAACAGGCACCAAAGGAGTTTCAGGAAAAGGGCTGTTATGTATTGAGGCTTGTTCCCAGGACGGAACAGCCCGGCCTGACCGAACTTTACCTGTTCATTTCAAAGGAGACTTTTAACATTGCACGGACCGTCGCCTATAATGCCTTTGGAGATATAACAACACTCAGGTTTCAAAGCTATATATTTAACCAGGGGCTGAATCCATCCTTGTTTGTATTTGAGATCCCGAGAGGTGCAGAGGTGGTGCAGCTTAAGGGCGAATAGAACGGATATCAAAGCTGTGACTGAGAGTGAGAGTATTGCACGGGAGATCAGGGCGCTTCTAAAAGAGCGCAATGCGATTTTACTCGCCCACAACTATCAACGGCCGGAGATTCAGGATGTTGCCGACCTGACCGGGGACTCCCTTGAACTTAGTATAAAGGCGGCCAAGACCGATGCGGATGTGATTGTCTTTTGTGGGGTTCACTTCATGTCCGAGACCGCCTCAATCGTATCGCCGGACAAAACAGTTCTCATGCCTCGCCCGGACGCGGGATGTCCCATGGCCGACATGATCACACCTGAAGCCCTCAAGACCAGGCTGGCTGAATTGGGTGATATGCCTGTGGTTACCTATGTCAATTCGACTGCCTCGGTCAAAGCGCATTCCACGATCTGCTGCACTTCCGCCAATGCGGTAGCTGTAGTGAACAGCCTGGCGGAAGATGAAATCTTGATGACCCCGGATCGGAACCTTAGTCAATATGTAGCTTCCAAAACCAGCAAGAAAATACATTACTGGGATGGTTACTGTCCCATCCATGATCGATTAAGCGCCGAACAAGTGCTGAATACCAAGGCCGCCCATCCCGAGGCCCTTTTTATGGCCCACCCGGAATGCCGTCCCGAGGTGTTGGCTTTGGCTGATGCAATACTAAGCACCTCCGGGATGCTCGATTTTGCCGAACGCTCTGATAAGGAGTCTTTCATTGTGGGCACCGAGGAGGGGCTTATATATCCTCTTCAGAAGGCAAATCCGAACAAATCGTTCTACAGGGCCTCGGAAGCGATGGTATGTGAAGACATGAAGCTGACCACGCTTGGCGATGTCCTGACCGCCATATCCGATATGACCTATGAGGTGAAGGTTAGCGAAGATGTGCGCATACATGCCTCCCGCGCTGTGGAACGAATGCTCGAGATTACAGGGAAGTTAGATGATTAGGAAAGATTATTTTTGGTAGGTGTTTTGTCAGTATGTATTCTTCATAATCATCGGCGGACATGAGCATGCTCAGGTCATCTAAGGAAAAGATCTCGGCCCGGATGATCCAGCCTTGGTTGTAGGGTGAGAAATTGATCAATGTGGGGTTGTCAATAACGTCTTGATTGACCGAAACAACGCGGCCACAGATTGGGGCGTAAATATCGTTAAACAGCCTACCACATTCGATACTTCCAAATGACTCGCGGGTAGTAATCGCATCACCCTCGTTAGGGAGTTCCACATAATTGAGTTTTCCAAGGTGCAATTGGACAAAATCAGTTATGCCGAGAGTGACCGTGTGATTCTCTTCGTATCGGACCCAGACATGGTCCTCAGAGTACCATAGTTCGTCCAGTACCAGCAAAGCCTCGCTTCCCTCCTCTTTGCCTGAACCGCAAAACGAATGCATTCCCCGTCCGCCTAGGCGGACTGCAGGGAATCTTGGATCATGTAGCCGGGGATGCCTATATACTGAAAAAAAGTCGCTTTGCAAGCATTTTTTACAAAAAAACGTCGCACAACCCTAAGCCTATCCCCTGCCTATTTGCTCAAGCGTCTTATCATCAATGTCAAAATTCGAATAGGCCTTCTGGACATCGTCTGAGTCTTCTAAGCTGTCCATGAGCCGAAGCATTTGTTCGGCCTCCTTGTCTTTCAGCTTGACCGTAGTTTTGGGCAACATGGTAATCTCGGCAATCAAGTAGCGCATATTCCTTTCATCCAGCGCCTTTTTCACCGGCTCGAAGTCCTTCAGGGACGTGATGACCTCTAGTGTGCTTTCTTCATCCCGCATATCCTCTGCCCCTGCATCCAGGACCGCCTCCATGAGCGTCTCTTCATCTGTGTCGTTCTTTTCAAATACGAACAGCCCCTTTTTTTCGAACATCCAGGCCACGCAACCGGCCTCACCCATGTTTCCCCCGGATTTGCTAAAGATGTAACGGATATCAGCAACCGTGCGCTTTTTGTTATCGGTCAAGGATTCCACCAAAACCGCCGCCCCACCAGGACCGTATCCTTCATAACAGATCTCTTCGTAGTTAACCCCTTCCAGTTCTCCTGTCCCTTTTTTAATTGCCCTTTCAGTGTTGTCCTTGGGCATATTTTCCGCCTTGGCCGCAGTAATGGCGGCGCGAAGACGCGGGTTCGCATCCGGATCACCTCCCCCGAATCGTGCAGCCACGGTAATCTCTTTGATCAACTTTGTAAAGATTTTGCCGCGTCTAGTATCTGTCGCACCTTTCTTACGCTTGATTGTACTCCACTTTGAATGTCCGGACATGCTCCCTCTCTAAGTTTTTTCCAAGCCGATAATATAGATCTCTTTGCTTGCTTTTCTGCTCGATTTCGGCTTGAAGTGCGCAATCCGGCCAAAGGACCTCCTGACCATATCTGAAAAGCTTTTGAAATCACAGCCGTGAAAAATCTTACAGACAAAGCTTCCTCCCGGCCTCAATACGCGGTCCGAAATGGCTAAAGCCGATTCGCTCAGTTCAAGCGACCTCTGCGCATCTACAAACTTGGTCCCCGTGGTAGATGGGGCTATATCGCTCAGAACTGTTTCGAAATTTGTCCCAACAGCTTCCAGGAATGACTCGTTCCAGGCAAGCACATCGTGCTGTACGAAGCGAACATTGGACGGGAGCCGCAGGGTAAGCGGGGTTATGTCCACTCCAACAACAAGAGATTTTGCTCCCACAATCCTTGAAGCAAATAGCAGCCAGGAACCCGGACAACAGCCTAAATCAAGTACTTTGCCCCCTTTTTTGAAGATGCGAAACTTTTTTTGGATCTCTTCAAGCTTGTAAACGGATCGCGCGGGATATCCTTCCCGGCGAGCACGTTTTGAATAATAATCATGCCATAGATCAGGTTTCACCGAGGTATATATAGCAGCAAATACACCTTTTTCAAGTCAAAACAGCAAATCAACCACCCCTGAGATTGTTTGTACTCCGACCATCTCAATATCGGATAACCCCTTGAGGTCTTTCAGATTGTTTTCTGGTATAGGGTAGACTCCTTGACGGGTTTATCATAGAAACTCGAAGCGATAGCCGAGACGATTCCAAGATCTACAGCAGGTTCATCCACCTTAACGCCGCCGGTCACGTTCCACCAAGCTATTCCATTCGCCGCACTCAGGGCATTTACCCATCCATTTAAGTGATTGATATCCGCAGCCCTGACATACAAAGATAGTTTTACTTAGTTTGTAATTTTTCAAGATTGATTTTCCTTGAGGTGTCGGTCTATCCATATTCACTTGATGTTATACTGTTTAATTTCAAAATAGCATGAAATTGGATGTAAGAAAAAGGAAATATTTTTGTAGCATTGAATTTTTTTTATTCGCCTCAGGCGGACTGCAGAGAGCTTCAAAAATATGCTAAAGGAAAGGTTTTATTTGACAATTTGGAGCAAACAACATAATATATAATGTCTTATTCATAAAAAAATAAGCACAAGTCGGCACGGAGACATGGATGGGAAGAACTGCTCTGACTAAGATTTCTGTGATCGGTATGGGTTATGTGGGCATACCGGTGGCTGCCCTCCTGGCAGACCAAGAAGGCCTGGATGTGACCGGGATCCAGAGGCGCTCTCAGCGTTCGGGGTGGAAAATAGATGTTCTAAATACAGGCAGGTCTCCTTTTGAAGGCGATGAACCCGGGCTGGACAGACTGATCAGCCGCGTTGTAAAAAAGAGGCGTTTCCGGGTGACTGAGGATTTTTCGGTCATCAAGGATATGGATATTGTATTAATTGATGTGCAAACCCCCACCGACGGCGCAGATCACAAGCCACGGTACCTTTCCCTTAAAGAGGTTTCAAGGCAGGTAGGGACTCATCTGAAAAAAGGGAGCCTGGTGGTGATCGAGTCAACCGTCGCGCCGGGCACCACACAATTCGTTGTGCAGCCCATATTAGAGCGAAAGTCCGGATTAAAAGCGGGCCGGGATTTTTATCTGGCTTATTCTTACGAGCGGATTATGCCCGGCCGGCTCCTTGATTATATCATTAACCTTCCGAGGATCGTGGGAGGGGTTAACAAGAAAAGTCGCGACAAGGCAGTTAGAATGTACAAGAAGATTGTCAAGGCCGACGTCTTGTCGACGGACATCCTTACGGCCGAAACCTCCAAGACCATCGAGAATGCTTATAGAGACGTGAACATAGCCTTTGCCAACGAGATGGCAATGGTGTGTGAAAGTCTGGGTATTGATGTGTATGAGGTGCGTGAGCTGATTAATTCCCGCGCCGAACGGCATATGCATATACCGGGGATTGGAGTGGGGGGACACTGTCTTCCGAAAGATACCTGGCTTTTAGGCTATGGAGTTAAACAGTACGGCAGGTCACCTATCAATCCGGAGTTTGTTCAGTTGGCCAGAAAGATAAATAATTTTATGCCGATCCATGCTACGGAGATGATTAAAGAGGCTTTTGCATCCAGGAAAGTCTCCCTTCGGAACGCCAGGGTTGCAATTTTCGGTGTGGCATATCTTGAAGACTCTGACGATGTCCGAAACACCCCTGCCTATGACCTAATACGGGAGCTTGAGGCGCATGGCACTGAAGTTGTCGCCCATGATCCGTATGTACAAACCTTTCCCGAGGCCGAACTGAGCCGTGATTTGTATCATGTGGTAAAGGGATCTGACTGTATAGTGATTGCTACCAAGCATAAATCTTACTTTAAGCTAAATCTAAATAAGATTAAATCACTGATGCGTACCCCAATTATTGTTGACGGACGAAACGTTTTGGATCAAACGAAGGCTGAAAAAGCGGGCTTTCTATATAAAGGGATCGGCAAAGGGTAGCTTGGGTTTATGGGCGTATTTAACGCTATTATAGAACGGGTTGAGGGAAAGAAGGAAGATTATGCTGCCTATGGTTTTGAAAAACTTGAAATGGCCGCATTAAATACCTTTTTTGACCTGGCCCAGGAATATGACGGTCTGGATAACCTCTATATAGTGAGCGTTACCGTGCCCAGGGTCTTTTTCGGACTGCAAAGCAATCTGTACCTTGTCGATCCTAAAACTGAGACCATAGCGTGGGTGGCGGAAAGTGATCCCGTTGCGGGCCGTACAGAGATCAAAGTGCCGCGGTATATCAAAATCTCAGAGGCCCCTTATCGACACGGCAACTCCTACATAGTTCCCATCCACGGCAAGAAAACACCTGCCAGTCACATTTTCTTTCATGGTTCACGAGATGTTATCGGTATCTTTGAAGTAGCCCGGGCCGACGACCTTGGCGATGCCCAGCTTTTCTTTATTCAAAAATATGTCAACCGCATAGGCTACAATATGTATAATAGATTTCTCGCCGAACAAAACATTCAGCACCTTAAGTTTATCAACAATTTGGTGGCAGACATAGAACACAATGTGATCGTGCCCAACATGCGCTACAAGCGTTACTTCAGGAAGATCAGAAAATATCTGAACACAAACAAGGAGGTCGAAGGTGAGTTTGACAACATCCTTGATGATCTCAAATCTCAGGGCCGAAGCCTGTATGCCAAGATGAGTGAAGCGCTGGAAAGGATGATCATGATCAACAGGGCCATATTCAACGATCAGGAAAAGATAGAGCAACATTATAAACATACCAGCCTCTTCTTGGAAACCTTGTTGCGTCCGGACCACTTCTTGTTAGGCGAATATATCCTGAAAAAAACTCCCTGTTACTTTTGGCATGATATTATACTGCCTCAACTGGAACGATACAGGAATCGGCTCGCGCAACAAGGTATTATGATTGACCACATCGTCAAGGAACGTAAGGCATCCGAGGATGTACAGGTTAAGGTGGACAAAGGGTTGATGGCCCAGGTGGTTTCAAATCTCTTTTCAAATGCCGCAAAGTACGCTGAAACAGTCGCGGACTCTTCAGGGAAAAAAAACAGAAAGATTGATTGCAGGGTATCGCGCGCCAAAAAGTTTTTTGGAAGTGGACATCATGGTGTGCGCTTAGATGTTTTTACTTCAGGACATCCTATTGACCAGGAAGATGCAGCCCACATTTTTGATGAGGGTTTTCGACTCACGCAGCGCGACTCAGTGGAAGGGTCGGGTCACGGGCTTCATTTTGTAAAGAATGTGGTTGAGGTACATGGAGGGATAGTTGGTTGTGAAGCAGTCGAGCTTGGAAACGAATTTTACTTTATTATTCCGGCATAGTTATCAGAGATCCGCCCTATGGTTCTTGGCAACGGCGGCCTTGAGCCTTGTCTGGCTGCTGGGCCACACTGACTGCGCCGCCGGCAAACCGCCGGTTAGACCTGATTTCTTTGCTACACTGAAAACACGTCTTGTTAAGGACGGATTTGACAAGTCACTCATCCGATCGCTTTATTCAAAGCCGGGAGTAACCTTTGACCAACGGGGCGTTTCCGCCTACTTTTTGCACCGTGAGGCAACCTTAAACTATAATCAGTTTTTGACCCGTTCTTCGATCGGCCAGGCGATCGACTATCTTGGCCGACATCAAAAGACCTTAAAACGGGCACAAGGCGTGTACGGTGTAGACGAAGAGGTCATTACCGCCATCATCCTGGTGGAGTCAAGGTTAGGCACTTCAATCGGGAAGCGCCTGATATTCAATACCCTGTCGGCTCTTGCGGCCCTGGATAATAAGAATACCCGGGACGGTCTCTGGCACTCTTATTTGAAAAACAAGACAAAAGAATCAAGACGCCGATTTGACACATGGGCCTCTCGAAAATCCGCATGGGCATACAGTGAACTCAAGGCATACCTGAAATACGTAAAGGTACAAGACATTGATCCTCTTTCTATACGCGGCTCTTATGCCGGTGCGTTGGGGATTTCCCAGTTCGTGCCTTCGAGTGTACTACGATTTGCTCAGGACGGTAACAGAGACGGCCGTATTGATCTGTATGACCATGAAGATGCTATTGAGAGTATCGCCAATTACCTGAAACAGCACGGGTGGCGTCCTTCTTTGAAACGCCGTGAGGAGTTTCGCATTCTGCTTTCCTACAATCAAAGTAAATATTATGCAAACACGATTCTTAATATTGCCGAACGTCTGGCAAAACTCCGTACTAAAGTGCGTACAAATTAGGGTTTCATATGAGCCACACCTTCATTGTTATACTCTTGCTTCCAATCATCTTTACCTTCTGGGCGATTATTGACCTTGCCCATCGAGATTTTGCTTCAATAAAGAAAAAAGCACTTTGGGGAATATTCGTGGTTTTCGTTCCGTACATCGGAGGACCTGTCTATCTTATTTTTGGCCGCAGGCGAGTAAGCAACAGCTCATTGAGGGAAAAAGATGAAAAAAAGGCCGAATAAGGATCGATTCCCCTTGATTCAGGATGCGGATCTTGCAGGCAAGGTCGTGCTGGTACGCGTGGATCACAATGTGGTGAAAAACGGTGTTATCCGCGATCCTTACCGCATCGACCGGACTATCGGCACGCTTTATAACATTGTCGAGAGGGGCGGGCGTATTATACTCATGACGCATGTTGGAAGACCACGGAACAAAAAAACCGGGAAGATAACCTGTAATCCCTCCACCTCCGTAGAGCCGATCGCCGCCTACCTGGAACATAAGCTTCATTCCAAGATTCACGTACCTGCCTTTCGGGTTGAAGAAAAACGTGGAATTATAGGAATTGATACCTCGATTAACCTGGCTATCAAAGATCTCAAGCAGCACAAGATCGGCGGGATCTATTTCCCCAACACGCGATGGTTTGAGGGGGAGGAAGCGACCGGAGAGATCAGGGATGCTTTTGCGCGTCAGCTGGCAGGCCTGGCGGATATTTTTGTCAACGACGCTTTCGGATCATGGCAGCCTCACGTGTCCACTTACGACATTGCCGGTTTACTGCCGTCGTATGCCGGTTTTCTCATGCAAGAAGAGATCGCACACCTGGACAAGGTCCTACGCCCTGATCGTCCTTTTGTGGCTGTAGTGGCGGGCGCCAAATACGACACCAAGATAGGGCCGCTTAATGAACTTTACAAAAAGGTGGATTATCTTATCTTGGGTGGCGTGATTTACAATACCTATCTGTGTGCCAAGTATAACATCCGGATCGCCGGGGTTTCAGAAGATGATATTGATGCGGCCAAGAAACTTGTGTCCAGGGACAAGAAGGCCAATAAGATTGTGGAGCTTCCATACATAGTGGAGTCGGACACCTTGGGCAAAAAGGTTCGGGGAAGATACAAAACCATAGCGATACGGGACCTTGTATCCAACAGTTCCTATGGTTATGTTTTAGACATTGATCCCAAGTCTTTTTCCGACAAAAGAGTTGCCGAGGTTGTTGGTTCGGCCCGGACCATCTTTGTCAATGCAGTTATGGGATATACACCGCATTTTACCGATGGCTCTGAGGCCCTTGACCGAACAATCGACAAAAACGCTACCGCATGGAAATTTTACGGCGGCGGCGATACCCTCCAGGAGTTTAAGAGCCTTTGCCCCGGTCTCTATCTTTCGGTATTGGATGATGCTTTATATTATTTTTTTACAGGCGGGGGGTCGGTCCTTAAAGCGATCGAAAAAAGCGATCCCTTTGGTATGAAACCGGTGCGGGCGCTCATAGAGAACAAAAAGTCGATTGAACCGCAATAGCGCTCGCATTCCCCATAGCAAGCTGCGGGGATCTTCAAAAGGGATTGACAATGTAGGGTTTTTTCTATAGTTTATCAATTATGCAATGATCCAAAGTATTTTTGAAGGGTCCCATCGTCTAGCGGTCTAGGATACTGGCCTCTCACGCCAGAGACACGGGTTCGATCCCCGTTGGGACTACCATATAAAATCAATAGGTTATAAGACGATAACCCTCAAGATCCAAACTAATCTTGAGGGTTTTTTGTATCAATCGTTTCATAGTTTAGTAACCAATAAAATCTTGATTTACAACAGGGCTCACTTCACTTGACAGACAAGGCCATTTTTCATACACTTATTAAGAGCCTTGAAAAACTCCTTTAGATAAAAACAGAATAAGGAGGTTTCCGTCATGGATATTGAAATTGAGGGCGCATCACCGGTCAAGATGGATCCATCGGAAGAGGAAGGCACTTTTCTTGCCTACAAAAGGGTGCTTCGCAAAGACCGCCGAAAGAATCAACGGGATCGTCGGAGGAGTGTGAGGGAAGGGATCTTTGTTTCTCTTTCTGTAGATAATGACCGGCGTTTTTTAAGAGATAGAAGAAAAGTAAAGTCTTAGGGGGCTTTTATGATTACGATAATTTCGGGTATAGTCCTGCTGGCGTTTTTTCTGGCTTCGGCCATACGAATCCTAAATGAATATGAGCGCGGGGTCATCTTCCGCTTAGGGCGGGTGATCGGGGCCAAGGGTCCGGGCTTGATCATTTTAATACCCATTATTGACAAGATGGTTAAGGTAAGCCTGCGCCTGATCGCTATGGATGTCGATCCACAGGATGTAATTACGCGGGACAACGTGTCCATCAAGGTCAATGCAGTTATCTACTTTAGGGTCATGGACCCGGTGAAGGGTGTTATTGAGGTAGAGAACTACATGTATGCGACATCCCAGCTTGCTCAAACCACGCTTCGGAGTGTGTGCGGCCAGGCCGAGTTGGACGAGCTTCTTTCTGAACGGGAACAGATCAACTCCCAACTCCAGGAGATATTAGATACTCATACTGATCCATGGGGGATCAAGGTCTCCACAGTGGAAGTCAAGCATATTGATCTCCCACAGGAAATGCAGAGGGCCATGGCTAAGCAGGCCGAAGCCGAGCGTGAACGACGTTCCAAGGTGATTAATGCAGAAGGAGAATTTCAGGCCGCGACAAAATTGGCCGAGGCGGCGACTATTATCCGGGATCACCCCATGGCCTTGCAGTTGCGGTATCTCCAGACCCTCCGCGAGATATCGGCTGAAAACAATTCTACAACCGTGTTCCCTATTCCCATTGATCTTTTCAAACCTTTCCTCTCCCTGGTTGAGAAGACAAAGTCAGAAGAAAAGTAATAGTGAACTACTAATGAGAACGTTTTGTACCCGACATTGGTTTGGGGTCATGATGTCTTTTCTTTCGTTCCGAGTCTCCCGGGCTGGTGTTTTTAGTAACTTATCTGCGGGGGATTCTTACCCCCTCCGCATTCTCCCGCAAGCGGGAGCTGCGGTTTCCCCCACAAATAAGTTACAAAAACACGGCGCCCTACCGCCAGTCACTCCAGAAAAGACATCATGACCCCCGTGTATGATGTCGGGTAGTATATAGGGCAATGATTTGGGGTAGTACATATCTATTGCTGATATAGCTTATCCGTAAAGACAATGGCGACGATGATCTAAAATTCTGTATTATACTGAACAGGAAAAGGAGAGTTTAGTTATGGGGAAAAAAGAGAAAAAGGAAAAAAAAGAAAAACCCTTGGATCGCATGACGGCCAAAGAGCTCCGGGAGACGGCCCTGAAGATTCCTGAGATAACCGGCGTACACGGCCTGAATAAGGCCGAACTGCTCGCTGCTATCAAAAAGGCACGCGGCATTGCGGATGATGTCGAGACCGAGAAATCTTCAGTTTCAATACGTGAGACTAAGGCGAAAATTCAGGCCCTCAAGGCCCAAAGAGCCGGGGCTTACGAAAGCGAGGACAAGGCTAAAGCGAAGATATTGAGACGACGTATAAGCCGTCTCAAGAAAAAGACAAGGAGGGCCGCATAAGGCCTGTCTGCCACATATGGTCACCCCTGATAACATAGCCTTTGACATAGATGGGGTGTTTGCCGATACCATGGGGTTGTTCTTGGAAATTGCAGGCAGGGATTATGGTATCAACCATATTAGATACCAGGACATCACCGAGTATTTCCTGGAAAACTGCTTAGATATAGATCCGGAGATCATTAGAGTAATCATAAATCGCATACTCGAAGGAAACTTTGAGCCGGAGCTCAAACCGATTAACGGAGCTGTTGAAGTACTTTCTGAAATTGGAAAGACACACCCGCTCCTTTTCGTGACAGCGCGGCCCCAGCTTTCGGCCATCCAGGAATGGGTGCATGGAATACTTCCGTTGAGACAGTCCGACATTGAAATTATTGCCACAGGTACATTCGAAGGGAAGTCCGACGTGCTCAACGCACGCGGGATTAGATATTTTGTGGAAGATTGCCTTGAAATCTGTAATATGTTGAGTGAGCACGCAATCACCCCCGTCCTGTTTAGGCAACCCTGGAACCGCTCTCCCCACCATTCTTTCATGGAGGTTGACAGTTGGGCAGAGATTAGGACTCTTGTTAAACTCCATTCCAATTAGTCCTTGCTTTTTTCTTTGACTAATCGAAAAACTGTGGTATTTATTTATTTTTTCTGGAGGGACAGCTCCCTTAATCGAGAGCCTTGAAGCGCTCCTTTTCATTGCTCTCAAACCAAGAAGGATAGTTGGCTATAGAGTTACCGGGATTGCCATGAGAAGATGGGTAGAGAATTTTATCGAAGCCTTATCGGCTGAGAAGGGTTTTTCGCCCAACACCTGCCGGGCCTATCAAAACGACCTTGAACAATTTGCAGCCTACCTTGAAGATTCGGCGAACGGTCTGCCCGCGATGGAGGAAAAGGTAGATGTCCGTGATGTGGATGAGATAGTAATCCGGTCATATCTGGGCTTTTTATACAAAAAAAACCAAAAGAGCACCATCGCCAGGAAACTTTCAACCCTGAGGTCCTTTTTTCGATTTTTGGTCAAAAGGGGGGTTGTAATAAGAAATCCCGCAGAGACAGTCGTGACCCCAAAGCGAGGAAGTTTCGTACCGAACTATCTGCCGGTCGATGAGATATTTCGTCTGTTGGATGGGATGAAAGGGGAGTCAATACTTGATTTGCGGAATCTGGCCATTATAGAGACCTTATACTCTACAGGCGTACGGGTGGCTGAACTGGCGGGCATGGATGTCGAGGATGTAGATTTCGATAAGGGCCTTGTGCGGGTGATCGGAAAAGGGGACAAGGAACGCTTGCCCCCTGTGGGGGAAAAGGCGCTGGGCTGCATACGTGCCTACTTAGACAAAAGGACCTATGCCACGGGATCAGGCATCGCAGGGAACGATCCATTGTTTTTAAACAGCAGGGGAGGGCGTTTAAGCACCCGTTCCATTGCACGGTTGCTGGAAAAAGTGGTTCGACAGTTGGGGCTGTTGCGTCCAATAAGTCCGCATGGTCTCCGGCACACCTTTGCCACCCACTTGCTTGATGCCGGAGCGGACCTCCGTGCGGTGCAGGAATTACTGGGTCATGCAAGCCTGACTACAACCCAGAGATATACTCATGTGAGTATTGACCGGTTGATGGAGGTTTATGACAAAGCTCATCCAAGACGATAGTGACGGGGATTGACCCCAGTTGGAGAAATGGAGTGTAGGTGTTATGGACAATAATCACGAAAGCACGAAAAATGACTTTCCTTTTCCCTTTCGTGTTTTCCAGATTTCGTGTTTTCGTGATGAATTTTTTATTTTTGTTTTTGATCTGGCTTTTCCGGGTTAAAAAGCTGGGAGAGGATTGAAAATGAACGGAAGCAATACAGGCCTTCATGGAACCACGATTTTGGCTGTACGGCGGGGCAGACACGTGGCCGTGGCGGGCGACGGCCAGGTGACCATGAAGGATACCATTATGAAACACCACGCCAAGAAGGTTCGAAAAATATATAACGATAAAATTATCGTAGGCTTTGCCGGGGCCACGGCCGACGCCCTGAATCTATATGAGCGCTTTGAAGGGAAGCTTGAGCAATTCAACGGGAACCTAACCCGGTCCGCGGTTGAGTTGGCCAAGGACTGGAGGACCGACAAGTATTTGAGACGACTGGAGGCGATTCTGGTGGCCGTTGACTCGGATCATTTATTCCTGATATCCGGAAGCGGCGATGTAATCGAGCCTGATGAGGGGCTTCTGGGGATAGGATCGGGAGGTGCGTACGCTCAGGCGGCTGCGACCGCCCTGATCCGTCACACCGACTTAGATGCGAAAACGATTGCGGATACCGCCATGAAGATTGCAGCCGGTATTTGCGTTTACACCAATGAAGAGATTACCATTGAAGAGATTAAATAATATGCAACAATTAATGCCGCGTGAAATCGTATCAGAGTTGGACAAGTACATCATTAGTCAGGAGGATGCCAAGCGCTCCGTGGCCATTGCCCTTAGGAACCGTTGGCGCCGACAGCAAGTCGCGGAAGACTTGCGAGATGAAATTGCCCCGAAAAACATCATTCTAATTGGGCCCACAGGGGTTGGAAAGACCGAGATCGCAAGACGCCTTGCACGGCTTGCGAATTCTCCCTTTTTGAAGATTGAGGCCTCCAAGTTTACTGAAGTAGGGTATGTGGGACGGGATGTGGAGTCTATGATCCGGGATCTAACAGAGCTGGCCGTCAATATGGTAAGATCCGATGAGCAGGAAGCGGTTAAGACAAAGGCTCAAAAGATTGCAGAGGAGCGGATGCTTGATCTCCTCCTTCCGCCGAAGAGAGAGACTGAGAAACCCAAGGATACCGAGGCTGAAGAAAAGACGCTGGAGTTAGTCAGGACGGACGTAAACGAGGCCCCTTCGACACGTGAGAAGATTAGGAAGATGTTACGGGAAGGCAAGCTTGACAACCGTTATGTTGATCTGGAAGTGGCGGAACACAACATGCCCGTGGTGGAGATATTTTCGAGTGCCGGGCTTGAGGAGATGGACATCAACTTGAAAGACATGTTTGGCGGTATGTTTCCGAAGCGGACCAAGAAACGGAAAGTAAAGGTTCCGGAAGCAATGGAAATCCTTGCCCAGGAGGAGGCCAAACGGCTGGTCGATATGGACAAAGTAGTAAAGAAAGCGATTGCCAAAGTCGAGCAGTCAGGGATTATTTTCCTTGATGAGATCGACAAGATCACAGGACGAGAGAGGGCACACGGGCCGGATGTATCGAGGGAGGGCGTGCAAAGGGATCTCCTTCCGATTGTGGAAGGGTCAACGGTTACCACAAAGTACGGTTTGGTGAAGACCTACCATATCCTTTTTATAGCCTCCGGGGCCTTTCATACCAGCAAGCCCTCCGACTTGATTCCGGAGCTACAGGGCAGGTTCCCGATCCGGGTCGAACTCAAGTCCTTGGGCAGGGAGGATTTTGTCAGGATACTGACCGAGCCGAGGAACGCACTATCTCTTCAGTACAAGGCCTTGCTCAATACCGAGGGCATAGATTTGGTGTTTAAAGATGATGCGATTTCCGCCATCGCGGAGATTGCCACGGAAGTGAACGAGCGTACCGAAAACATAGGTGCCAGAAGGCTCCATACGGTTATGGAACGGCTCCTTGATGAGATTCTATTTCATGCGCCGGACCTTCCCGAAAAACAAATTATAATAGATGCCAAGTACGTGTATGAAAAGTTAAAAGACATAAAGGACGACGAAGACCTGAGCCGATATATTCTTTAGACCACTGCAAGACTCAATCGTCAATCATCAATAATTAATGACCAATGACTACCAATGTCGCCGACATACTGATTGAAGCCCTCCCTTATATCCGTCGTTTTTACGGGAAGACCATCGTGATCAAATATGGTGGTCACGCCATGGTGGAGGGGCATCTAAAGGAAGGCTTTGCCCGTGACATCACGCTGATGAAATTCATAGGCTTACATCCTGTGGTGGTTCATGGCGGAGGTCCGCAGATCGGATTGGTTTTAGAGAAAATGGGGATAGACTCTCAATTTATAGATGGAATGCGTGTTACGGATGAGCCTACCATGGACGTGGTAGAGATGGTCCTTGTCGGTAAGGTCAACAAAGAGATTGTGGCACAGATCAATCAACAGGGCGGCAAAGCAGTTGGCTTAAGCGGCAAAGATGGGGGCCTGATCCTTTCCAAGAAGCTGCATCTTGTGCGCTCTCAGGCGGAAGACAAGCCACCTGAGATTATAGATATAGGGATGGTGGGAGAGGTTGTGGCCGTGAATCCGGAGAGTATCCAAACCCTGGAGGAAGGAGGCTTTATCCCTGTCATTGCTCCGGTTGGAGTCGGAGACTCGGGTGAGACTTATAACATCAATGCCGACTGGGTCGCAAGCAAGGTTGCTGTGGCCCTTAATGCCGCCAAGCTAATCCTGCTCACGGATGTGGAAGGGGTCATGGATGATATGAACGGATCCCTGATATCATCCGTTAAGACGGAGGTTGTGAAGAAGATGCTTGAGGAAGGCGCGATTTCAGGAGGTATGATTCCAAAGATTCAATGTGCCATGGAGGCCGTCCATCAGGGCGTGGAGAGGGTGCATATCATTGATGGCCGCAAGCCACACGCAGTGCTCCTTGAGCTTTTTACGGACAGGGGGATTGGAACGGAAGTCACCAATGACCAATGACCTGATAAAAACAGCAGACCGGGTTATGGCTGCTACCTATAGTCGCTTTCCGATAGTACTGACTGAAGGCGATGGGTGCACGCTGTACGATGCAAAGGGCCATGCGTACACGGATTTTGTGGCCGGGATCGCGGTCTGCAATCTGGGGCATGCCCATCCAGGCATCGCCCAGGCTATAGCGGATCAGGCACGCCGTTTGGTGCATGTCTCAAATCTGTATTATACAATGCCGCAAACAGCATTGGCCGAATGGCTGGTTGAGCATTCCTTTGCAGACCGTGTCTTTTTCTGCAATAGCGGCGCAGAGGCGAATGAGGCGGCGATCAAACTGGCACGAAAGTATTTTAAGGATAGAGGTGCCTCGAAGCGGTTCAGGATAATAACAATGGAGGAATCTTTTCATGGTCGAACGATGGCTACGCTAAGTGCCACGGGCCAGGCAAAGATCCACAAGGGCTTTGAACCTCTTGTGGAAGGCTTCGACATCGTTCCCTTTAACGATCTGGAGGCGGTTCGTAATGCCATTACCACGGAGACCTGCGCGGTTATGCTGGAACCTATCCAGGGTGAAGGCGGTGTTCAATGCCCTGCTTCCGGGTACCTGGAAGGCCTGAGAGATCTGTGCGACAAGGAAGGATTACTCCTTATCTTTGACGAGGTGCAGACAGGAATGGGTCGAACCGGAAAGCTTTTCGCCTACGAACATTTTGCCATGACGCCCGATATCATGACACTGGCGAAAGCCTTGGCCAACGGGCTTCCCATGGGTGCAATGCTGGCCAAAGAAGAAGTCGCCGCGTCCTTTACCGCCGGTTCACATGCATCCACCTTTGGCGGGACCCCGCTGGTTTCCGCGGCAGCCCTTGAAATGGTGAAGACCCTTTTGGATGAGGGTGTACTACGGAACTGTGAAAAGGTAGGGCAATATTTCAAAGGTCGACTCCTTGACCTAAAGTCAAAATATGATTTTATCCAAGAGGTCAGAGGCGAGGGGCTTCTGCTCGGACTTGATCTTACCCGTGACGGCACCTATATTGTAAAGGCATGTATGGAACGAGGATTTTTGATCAACTGCACACAGGAACACGTTCTGCGGTTTATCCCTCCACTGATTATCCAAGAGGGACAGATAGACTCGCTCATTGTGTGCCTGGATGCGGTGTTTCAGGATATTTCTAACAAACCCAACGAATAATGAGATGAAAAAAGACCTTTTAACACTCAGGGATCTAAATGCCGATGATTGCCGTGCACTGTTTAAACGCTCGCTCGAGATGAAAGAGCAACATGCGTCCGGCACTTTCGATCGGCCCCTTGAAGGCAAGGTCCTTGGGCTTATTTTTGACAAGCCTTCTACGCGAACCCGGATCTCCTTTGAGGCGGCTATGGTCCAGCTCGGCGGGACGCCACTTTTTTTGAACGCCCAGGACACTCAATTGATTCGAAATGAGCCGATCGCCGATACAGCCCGTGTGCTCTCAAGATATCTGGATGGTTTGGCAGTACGGACTTATTCTCAGGATTTACTCAAGGACATGGGAGCGGAAGCGTCGATTCCTATCATTAATGGCCTGACCGATCTTTATCACCCCTGTCAGGTTTTGAGCGACCTTATGACAATATTGGAAAAAAAGGGGAAGCTGGAAGGCCTCAAGATTGTTTGGGTTGGGGACGGAAACAACGTGGCGCATTCCTGGCTGAATGCGGCGGCCATTTTGCCGCTGAATCTGGTGCTCTCCTGTCCCGAAGACTATCAGCCCGACGAGACCATTCTGGAGGCTGCTCTAAAAGATACGAAAGGCGAAATTGAAATCCTTTCTGATCCTAAAAAAGCTGTTCGCGATGCGGATGTTATCTATACGGATGTGTGGGCAAGTATGGGCAACGAGAGTGAACACGGGTTGCGAAAGAAGTTTTTCAAGCCCTACCAGGTGAATCAGGATTTATTGGCCTTGGCTAAACAGGACGTAATGGTTATGCACTGTCTGCCGGCCCACAGGGGAGAGGAGATTTCCTCCGATGTCCTGGAGGGAGACCATTCAGCCGTGTGGGACCAGGCGGAAAACAAGATGCACATGCACAAGGCGATCCTGGAAAGGTGTATGAGTGATTAGTGGTCACTGGTCACTAGTCATCAGGCATCCGTAATCAACACTAATAACCACTGAGCTCACAGGAGGTTTTTTTGTCAGGAGAAATCAAGAAAATCGTATTAGCCTATTCAGGAGGCCTTGACACATCGGTTATCCTGAAGTGGTTGATAGAGACCTATGATTGTCCGGTTATTGCCTTTGCGGCTGATATCGGCCAGGGAGAAGAACTGGGCGGTCTGAAGGAAAAGGGCCTGGATTCAGGTGCTGCCAAGGTAGTCGTAGAGGACCTGAAAGAGGACTTTGTACGAGACTATGTATTCCCGGCCTTTCGCGCAAATGCCGTATATGAAGGCCACTATTTGCTGGGGACCTCCCTGGCGCGCCCCCTGATTGCCAAGCACCAGGTTGAGGTCGCGCAAACAGAAGGCGCGAATGCGGTCAGTCATGGAGCCACAGGCAAGGGAAATGACCAGGTGCGGTTTGAGCTGGCCTATCATGCTTTGGCTCCCGGATTGAAGATTATTGCGCCATGGCGGGTATGGAACTTGAGTTCGCGCCAGTTGCTTATGGATTATGCCAAAGAGCACGGTATTCAAGTGACTGCAACCCGGGAAAAGCCCTACAGCATGGATCGAAACATGCTGCATGTAAGCTATGAGGGTGGGATACTCGAAGATCCATGGGAAAGTCCTCCGGAGGAAATGTTCACGATGTCCGTGTCTCCTTTTGACGCGCCCGACAGACCGGAGGTCGTAGAGATTTTGTTCGAGCGAGGAGACCCTGTGGCCGTCAATGGCGAAAGGCTTTCTCCTGCCGAACTCCTTGCCAAGCTCAATACGCTTGGAGGCCGAAATGGTATAGGGCGGGTCGATCTTGTGGAAAACCGATTTGTAGGGATGAAGTCTCGAGGCGTGTATGAGACCCCGGGCGGTACTATCCTGAGGGTAGCCCACATGGCAATAGAGTCGATTACCATGGATCGCGAAGTCATGCACCTTCGGGACTCATTGGTTCCAAAATATGCTGAACTCGTCTATTATGGATTTTGGTTCTCGCCGGAGATGAAGGTACTTCAGACGATGATAGATGAAACACAAGAGACGGTTTCAGGCACGGTACGGTTGGAGCTTTACAAGGGACACAGCCGTGTTTTGGGCCGCAAATCGGACATGTCCCTCTACAGACCTGATTTTGCTACGTTTGAGGAAGACCAGGTCTATCGCCAGCAGGACGCGGAAGGCTTTATCCGGCTTAATGCCCTTAGACTTCGAATTCAGGCATTGATGAAGCAAGGGAAACGGGGGCCGGATGCATGATGCAGGATGCCAGTCATGGAATTCAGCATTGGGCGATATGAGAACATCAGGCATCAGGGATCGGGTATCTGCCCGCCGAACTAGTGACGAACAATTTATAACTAATGACAATTGACCATTGACGGGCTGTTGCCCAAACAGCTGCGCGCCTGGCATGAGGAGGGCCGTCAAGGGGGATTTCTTTTTGAGTCAGGTCAAATCTCGTCCTGCTTGTTAACGGCAGTGTAACGAACCTCACGAACCAGGCACACGTCAA
>JABXJX010000097.1 GCA_013375375.1 Desulfobacterales bacterium
ACCTTATCGACCCTGTTGGAGGCCTGGACGATATCAGATCAAAAACCATCCGCCTGATCTCAGAAGATGCGATCTTGGCAGATCCCCTGAGAATGCTCAGGGCATTCCGTCTTGCCGCTGTTCTTGGTTTTGAGATTGCACCAAAAACACTCTCTCTCATTAAAGAGCAGGCCGAGCTTATTACAAGGCCGGCCGGGGAACGGATAAGAGTAGAGCTTTTTAAGTTGACGGAAACAAATAGATCTTTTCCATACATAGAACATATGTACCAAGCCGGGCTCTTGATGAATCTAATCCCAGAGCTCGAACCATGCCGCGATTGCCCGCTTGAAGACCACGGACAGAGTGTTTTTAAGCATGTTATGCGAACCTACAAAGAAATCGAATTTGTTCTCAGTGACTATTCAACCCTCTGGCCCGAGCATACCGAACCGATTCGCAGGTATGTTGAACAGGGCAATCGGAAGGTTCTCCTGAAATGGACTTCCTTGTTTCATGACCTTGGCAAGCCTGTAACACGCAGCGTTGATGCGACGACCGGAAGGGTGAGATTTCCGGCCCACGAGGAAACAGGGACTCGTATTGCCGGAGAACCTTGCTCGAGGCTTAGGATGTCTGTTAAGGAGCGATCCTATATAGAGCTAATCATACGGAATCACCTTCACCCACTGCATCTCTTTGATGCTCGCCAGAAGGGCACCCTCACTACAAAGGGCATTGTTCGTTTCGCCGGAAAATATCAGGACGATGTTATCGGGCTCATAATCCACAGCGTAGCAGATCAGCGTGCCAAGGTCGGGCACAGCATTCAATTTGATGAGGCATTGGTGGCGTTTTTCAAGGAGATCTTCCAGGTGTATTTCACTGACCTCAAGCCCACCATGACAGCACCGCGGCTGATTACCGGAAAAGATCTAATCGAACATTTCGGCCTGACGCCATCTAAGCGCTTCGCAACATTACTCCAAAAGGTGGAAGAAGCAAGATTGAAACGGGAAATCAGTACAAGGGAGGAGGCCCTTGAACTTATGGCCGGATTGCTTTAATTGGAGGGCGATGCCGGAATCGAACCGGCGACACCAAGCTCCGGAGGCTTGTGCTCTATCCGCTGAGCTAATCGCCCTCAGAGAGACTATACTAATATGAGTACTTTTATGCTTTCATTATTTTATCTTCTTTGTCAAGGGAGATTTGGTTTAAGATTTGCATATCATTTCTATAATGAAACCACCTAATACCCTTGAATTATATGTGTACTGTGATTATGTTGTTGACGTAAGGCGTAAAAAATTTTAATAAATACTTAGGGGTGCAGTATTATGACCAAAAAAGACGAAAAACTTCCTGATCCTAAAGAGATCGAAAAAGAGATCAGCGAGCTGCTGTCGGAAAAATTCGGCGGCCGCGTGAAGCTCATCTCCCCTGTCGTCCTTCCTCAGGAGATTTCCTTTGAAAAAGAAAGGGAAGAAGAACCTCCTGAGAAAAAAACGATCGACTTTTCATTAAAACCTGAGGAACTTGAGGCCTATCTTGATCAATACATCGTCAAGCAGGACCAAGCCAAGGCAATTTTAGCCACCAAGATCTGTACCCATTTCAATCGCGTCAAACACGCCGAATCTGCTGGCGAAAACAATAAGGGCATGGTTGGTCATATCAAGGGCAACGTCCTTATGATCGGGCCCACCGGCGTGGGCAAGACTTATATGATTAGATTGATCGCACAGAAGATCGGTGTCCCTTTTGTCAAAGGTGACGCCACAAAATTCAGTGAAACCGGCTATGTTGGGGGTGATGTGGAAGACCTTGTCCGGGATCTGGTACGAGAAGCGGACGGCGACATCAAGCTGGCTCAGTACGGCATCATCTACATCGATGAAATCGACAAAATTGCCTCCAGTCCAAACCTCATTGGGCCTGATGTCTCCCGTACCGGCGTTCAGCGCGCACTCCTAAAACCAATGGAAGAAACCGATGTTGACCTAAAGGTCCCTCACGATCCTATTTCGATGCTCGAAGAGATCGAACGCTACCGGAAGACCGGTAAAAGAAAAAAAAGGGTAATCAATACCAAGAACATCCTTTTCGTGATGAGCGGCGGCTTTAACGAGCTCGAAGAGTTAATCAAAAAACGGATAGTGGATCAGGGCATCGGTTTCGGGGCATCTGTCACCAGTCGGTCGGAACGTGGCAATTACCTGAAGTATGGCAAGCCTGAAGATCTGATTAAGTTCGGTTTTGAAACCGAGTTTATCGGACGGTTGCCGGTACTTTCCGTATTTGAACAACTCAGCGAAGACGACCTTTACACGATATTAAAAAACCCGAACAATCCTGTTATACTCAGCAAAAAACTCGACTTCAAGGCCTACGATATATCCGTCAATTTTGAAGACGGGGCTCTTCGTGCTATAGCCCACCTTGCCCACGAGGAACAAACCGGGGCACGTGGCCTGGTGAGCGCCATCGAGAAGGTCCTGTTGAAGCTTGAAAAGAAGCTTCCATCCACAGGTATAAAGAAGTTATCAGTGACAAAAGAGGTCGTGAAAGACCCGAAAGGTATGCTCCAAAAGATTATATCCACGCCTGACGATCCCATGTGGACACAGCTCTACGAAAAGCTGGACCAAGAGGGAAAAGAATCGATCAAGCAATATATAAAGAGCAATCAGGCCATGCTTGCCGAAAGATCTAAAATCGCCCTAACCACTTCGCGAATAGACCTGATCGCTGAGCTTTATACCTTGTGGACCTCTGACATCAACGCTATTATGCAAAAGATAGAGAATTTCTATGAACAAATTAAAAAGGTGGAGGCCTATTTTTACAAAACCCATGACCTGAATATTAGGCTGGATGAAGATGCCATAGACATCGTTATCTTGGAGATGATCTCTTCTCCAACAGCACTGGGAGATTTTTATAAGGAACTGACTACAAAGTTTGAATACGGTTTTAAACTGATCCGTGACAAGATCGGTAAGGATACCTTTGTGATCACCAAGGAAGCCCTTGAAAACCCAGAAAATTTTTTCAATAACCTAGTAAAAAAAGTCTATTCTTAAACTCCCGAATCATGATCGGTATATCTAAATTATACTGCGGCACAGTCGAGCCATCGGATGCACTTCGCTACGGACGGCAGTCGCAAAGGCTCCCATCACACCTCCTGCAGTTCTCTGTCGACAAGCGTCCAGTGGTTGTGTGGAACGCCACGCGGAGGTGTAACCTGAAGTGTATCCACTGCTATGCCCATGCCAAAGACACCTCTTTTAAAGATGAACTGAGCACTGATGAAGGGAAGGCTCTTTTGGACGACCTTGCGCAATTTGGTGTGCCGGTCATCCTGTTTTCCGGCGGCGAGCCTGTGATGCGCAAGGATTTGCCGGAACTGGCCCGTTATGCCGTGGAACATGGAATGCGTGCGGTTATTTCCACGAACGGCACGTTGATTACACCTGAAAAGGCTCAACTCTTTAAGGAAATCGGCCTCTCCTACGTGGGAATAAGTCTTGACGGCATGGAGGAGATTAATGATCGATTCAGGGGCGTAAAAGGGGCCTTCCAGGACGCCCTGAACGGGATACGAAACTGTCAGGAAGCGGGTATCAAGGTCGGGCTCCGCTTTACCATCAACAAATTGAATGCAGCAGAGATTCCCGCCATATTCGATCTCCTTGAAGACCTGCATGTCCCCCGGATCTGTTTTTACCACCTGGTTTATGCAGGACGCGGCTCTAAACTGGTTGAAGAGGATCTGAGTCACGAGGAGACTCGGTCCGTGGTAGACCTGATCATGGACCGCACAAAGGACCTTCACGATCGAGGCAAGCCCAAGGAGGTGCTGACCGTGGATAATCACGCGGACGGCCCCTATCTCTACCTGCGCCTCTGTAAAGAGGATCCAAGGCGGGCCAAGGAAGTGCTTGAACTTTTGAAGATGAATGAAGGGAACAACTCCGGTCGTGGTATCGGGTGTGTTAGCTGGGACGGCCGTGTCCATGCTGATCAGTTCTGGCGTCATTACAGCTTTGGGAATGTAAGAAAGCGTCCTTTCAGCACCATCTGGACAGACACATCCAACAGTCTTATGAAAAAGCTCAAGGACAAGAAGAAGTATGTCAAGGGTCGCTGTGCCCGGTGCCGATGGCTTGATATCTGTGCCGGAAACTTCCGGGTTCGCGCTGAAGCCGTAACAGAAGATCTATGGAGCCCTGACCCTGCGTGTTATCTCACCGACCAAGAGATCGGCATAGAGTGATTAAGGAGTAAATCATGCTTTTTCCGGATTACAGGCCGAGGCGTCTACGGCAAAACGAGAATTTCAGGCGTATGATACGCGAGACAAGACTATCGGTCGACGACCTGATCCTTCCCCTGTTTTCCGTAGAGGGGAAGGGGATCAGGAAGCCCATCCCTTCAATGCCCGGGCATTTTCAGTTCTCTGTGGACAACGTTGTGAAAGAGGCCAAGGAAGCGCGCGACCTAGGCATACCGGCTGTGATGATCTTCGGCATCCCGAAGAAAAAAGACGCCTTAGCAACATCTGCCTATGCGAAGAATGGAATCGTCCAAAAGACAGTGAAGGCACTGAAAAACAAGGTTAAAGACCTAGTCATTATAACCGACGTATGTTTGTGTGAGTACACCGATCATGGACACTGCGGCGTGGTTCAGGACGGTATTATAGACAACGATGCAACTCTCGATCTTTTGGCGCGCACAGCTCTTTCCCACGCTCAGGCTGGTGCGGACATGGTGGCCCCCTCCGACATGATGGACGGCCGCGTAGCTCAAATCCGCGACGCCTTGGATGAAAACGGCTTCGAGTCCACACCCATTATGTCCTACGCCGCCAAATACTGCTCTGCCTTTTATTATCCTTTCCGCCAGGCAGCCAAGTCAGCCCCAAAATTCGGAGATCGCCGTACCTACCAGATGGATCCTGCCAACACCCTGGAAGCGATTCGCGAGGTGACCATGGATGTTGAAGAAGGCGCTGATATCATTATGGTGAAACCAGCGCTCCCATACCTGGACATCATTTGCCGCATTCGAGAAGAAATCGATCTGCCAATAGCTGCCTACAACGTCAGCGGCGAATTTGCCATGATCAAGGCGGCCGACAAGCTCGGATGGCTTAACGGCAAACAGGTCATGATGGAATCCCTGATTGCTATCAAACGGGCCGGCGCAGACATGATCCTCACCTATTTTGCAAAAGAAGCGGCAAAGGAGCTACGATAGGATTGTCAATCGTCAATGAAACAATACAAACACCCGCCATCGGAGATAACGCAAAAGAGAGCAACTCACCGGGAATCGAACCTCCGCCTTGTAGCCTGGGAGGTTACCCGCAACTGCAATCTTAACTGTATCCATTGCCGTGCCGCAGCCACTAAGGGGCCGTACCTGAATGAACTCGACACGGATGCCGGCCTTGCCCTCCTCGACCAGATCAGCGAAGTCGGTAAACCCGTGGTCATCCTGACCGGCGGGGAACCCCTCCTGCGGTCTGATATCTTTGAGATTGCCCGCTACGGCACCAAAAAGGGGCTTCGAATGGTCATGGCCCCAAACGGCACGCTCATCACCGATGCAATTGCCGAAGAAATGGCCGGGGCAGGCATCCAGAGAATCAGTATCAGCCTGGACGGTGCCACAAGAGAAAGCCATGACCGGTTCCGCCAGGTGGACGGCGCTTTTGAAGGAGCAATCAGCGGCATTAAAAAGGCCAAGCAGGCCGGCGTCGACTTCCAGATCAATACCACGATCACACAACAGAACTTTAACGAGCTGCCAAAGATCCAGGACCTTGCCGTAAAGTTGGGCGCCGTGGGCCATCACATCTTTCTGCTGGTACCCACAGGACGGGGAAAATATATTGTAGATCAGGAAATTTCAGATCAACAGTATGAACAAACATTAAACTGGTTTTACGACCAGAGGGAAAAAGTCCCTTTGCAGCTGAAGGCTACCTGTGCACCCCACTATTACAGGATTTTGAGGGAGCGGGCCCGCAAGGAAGGCAAAACCGTCACATTCAAGACCCATGGCCTGGATGCAGTAACCCGCGGTTGTCTGGGCGGAATCGGCTTTTGCTTTATATCTCATACTGGCATCGTTCAACCGTGTGGTTTTTTAGACCTCGACTGTGGCAACGTAACCAAGAAGCGCTTTGTGGTCATCTGGAACGAATCAGAAGTATTTAAAACCCTCAGAAACTATGACAACCTGAAAGGTAAATGCGGCAAATGCGAGTATCGGAAGGTCTGCGGGGGGTGTCGCGCCCGGGCCTATGAGGCTACCGGCGACTATCTCGCCGAAGAACCTCTCTGTATGTACCAACACGGCATTAGAAGCTAAAAGCTGAAAGCACAGAACCCCGCTCACATTTTTTGTGAAACGGGGTCTTGTTATTCAATTCATTGCAGCCCCTATAATTGGGATCAACAAATTATGGCAAAATCACATCAAACCTCTTTCCTTGAATGATAGATGCCCTTTTTTTGTGATAATTATGTGATCCAAAACAGATATTCCAAGGATTTTACCGGCATCAACCAACTGTTTCGTTGTAGCTACATCATCAGGGCTGGGCTTGAGTATACCTGACGGGTGGTTGTGAGCAACGATTATGGAGGCCGCCCGATCTGATATGGCATCCACAAACACCTCTCGCGGGTGAACCTGATTTGTATTGAGGAGGCCGACGGTCACCACCCTGTTTCCGATAACCTCATTTGCTCCATTCAAAGATATACAAAGGAAATATTCCTGCTTTTTGTCGGCAATATATGAAATAAGGGGCAAAACATCTTCTGTCTTTTGGACAAAAATGCTTTCCTTTAATATTCTCCTCCTTGCAAGTTCAAAAGAGGCCACAATCTGGCATGCCCTGGCAAGACCAACACCTTCTATCGAGACAAGAGTTTTTACATCTATTTTGTTCTTATCTTTATCAAGCTTTCGCAGGATGGCACGAGCAACTTGAAAGACATCTTTTCCTTTGACTCCACTTCCAAGGAGGATGGCGAGTAGTTCTGAATCCGAAAGTGCTTCCGGCCCCTTTGCAGTCAGTTTCTCTCGTGGCCTGTCAAAGCTGGGAATGTCTTTAATATGCTTCAAAGTTACCAAAAAAAGTACATTAAGTACCCGACATCACAGAAAGGGCACAATGATGTCTTTTCTGTAGTGACTGGCGGGAGGGCGCCGTGTTTTTGTGACTTATCTGTGGGGGAGACCGCAGCTCCCGCTTGCGGGAGAATGC
>JABXJX010000098.1 GCA_013375375.1 Desulfobacterales bacterium
TCACTCCAGAAAAGACATCATTGTGCCCTTTCTGTGATGTCGGGTACTTAATGTGCTTTTTAGTATGTCGATGAACAAAAAAATCATCTCATTTCTGATAGCAGGTCTTTTACTCTCCGGCATTACCCTTTATGTGACCTTTAAGAATATTCCGATTCCGGAACTGGTAGACTATTTGAAGAGCGTGAATTACTGGTGGGTAATTCCTGCGGTGGTAATTGCGCTGATGAGTTTTTTGATCAGGGTTGTCAGATGGCGGCTTCTCCTCAATCCGGTCAAGAAAACGGGCTTTTGGAGTGCTTACCACCCTCTTATGATCGGATTCATGATCAATTGCGTTTTGCCCGGCCGGGTGGGAGAGCTGGCCCGGCCAGCCATATTTTACAAAAACGAAAGAGTTGCGTTTTCAAAAGTACTGGCTACAGTGGGCGCTGAAAGGGTCTTTGACGTAGTCGTGCTGCTCCTTTCTTTTGTATTTGTCCTTACCGCTGTTGAAATCAGCCCAACCCTTGATCTGGTGTTCGGCGAGTATCATCTTAACAAGGCCACACTTGAGATGATAGCGATGACGACCCTGAAATTGTCTCTCGGACTGATTGCATGCATTTTCCTGGTGAGTCTCAGGCAGGGCCGCAGGTTCATAAAGCGTGTTATCCTAGGCCTTCCTGGGTTGCTCTTTTGGGCCGGCGGCCCCTTTAAGGAGAATATCAGAGAAAAAGTTTGCACAAAACTCGTCCATATTATCGACAACGTGGCCGCCGGGCTTGATCTTTTGAAGAACCCCAAGAAGGTCTGCCTCTGCCTTGGTCTTTCGTTCCTGGTCTGGGCGGTGGCCGGGGTTTCTTATTACGTGATGGCTTTTGGATGTCCGGGAATCGAGATCTCTTTTCTTGAGATGTATACGACGATGGTCATCCTTTGCTTTTTTATTTCGCTTCCTTCTGTCCCTGGTTTCTGGGGCCTCTGGGAAGCGGGCGGCGTGTTCGGGCTTTTGATATTCGGCGTCTCTGCCAAAGAGGCGGCAGGATTTACCTTGGCTAATCATGTTTTCCAGATGGTTCCAGTGATCATCGCGGGTCTTGTTTCATCGGTTATCATCGGTATCAATGTAGTGCGGGTGGCCTACGGGGATATTGATATTAGTGATCAGGCCCCGTGAGAAGTCGAAACCTGCATTTGGATAGATTAAGACCTTTGCATAACCTCTTTAAGCGGTAATCATGAACTTTTTGGGGCACCCATCCGGGCGAAGCGAACAGCCCGCTTTATCCGTTGGCAGTCAAGGGGGATCTCTTTTTGAGATCAGGTCACTTAATATTGCCTGATAGCTTTCCCAACGGCACCATATTCAACATACGGTCCAGACCCATTTACTAATGGGCTAATAAGCTCGTATGCAACGTTGACGTGTGCCTGGTTCGTGAGGTTCGTTACACTGCCGTTAACAAGCAGGACGAGATTTGACCTGACTCAAAAAGAGATCCCCCTTGACTGCCAATGCACTATTTAGTGAGTAAGTCCGCCTCAGGCGGATCAAAAAGTTCATACAGAGGAGTGAAAAGGGGTTATGCAAAGGTCTCAGGAGGACGGGCTTATCCGGCTTAGGGTTTACATATGAAGACCTACCGCATAGTATTCATGGGTACCGGGAATTTTTCAGTGCCGGCCTTAAAGGCCCTCCAAGAGAGCCGATATAATGTTCTCGCCGTGGTTACACAACCGGACCGGCCAAAAGGGCGCGGGCGGCGCCTGGTGCCCCCTCCGGTCAAGGATGTTGCCGGCACTTTGGGCTATCCGGTGCTGCAACCACCCATGATTAAGGAGCTCCGGTTTATCGATAAGATCATAGCCCTCGATCCGGACCTCTTTGTTGTGGTTGCCTACGGCCGTATCTTGCCCGGGTCTTTCTTATCTATTCCCCGTCTTGGGGCAATCAATATCCACCCATCTCTTCTTCCCAAATACCGTGGTCCCGCGCCCATCCAGTGGGCCATTATCAACGGAGAGGAAGAGACCGGAGTTACTACCATGTGGCTGGATGAAGGGATGGATACGGGAGACATCCTGTTGAGCACCAAGGTTCCGATCAAACCTGACGATACATCCGGGAGTCTTCAGCGCCGGCTGGCTGAGGTCGGTGCGCGGCTTTTGATCGAAACGTTAACTAAGCTCGAGTCCGAAGACCTTCTGGGTAAACCACAGGATAAGTCGAGTGCGACTTACGCGCCCCTTCTGAAAAAGGGAGACGGTCGTATAGACTGGACCAAGGATGCTAAATCTTTGGAGGCCTTGATTCGCGGGATGAACCCATGGCCCGGCACCTTTACCTTTTTATTCGGCAAAAGGCTCAAGATATTGAAGGCCAAAGATATTAAGAGGCCGGCCAAGGAAAAGCCTGGTACTGTTTTGGATGGATTTCCAGGAGACTTCAATGTGGCAACAGGCCGGGGAGCATTGGCGCTGGAAGAGGTTCAGCTTGAATCTGCAAAACGTCTTTTGGTTAAAGATTTTTTAAGGGGCTGCCCTGTTTCGCCCGGTACAATCCTTGGATAGCCCGGATATGGTAGCTGTTTCCCGTCGCATTGCCCTTTCGGTTTTAAACCTCCTGGATGACTCAAACGCCTTTCCGGAACACCTTCTTCACAGGGCCTTTGAACAAGAGCCCCAACTCATCAGGAAGGACCGGGCACTGGCCACCGATCTGGTCTATGGTGTGCTTAGATGGCGGGGTCGCCTTGACTGGGTGATCCGCCAGCTTTCAAAGACTCCCGTTCGCAAGATAGACCCTTTTGTTCTAAACATTCTCCGGCTCAGCCTTTATCAGATCCTTTTTCATTCCCGTATCCCTCCTTCGGCCGCCGTAAACGATTCTGTTGAGATGACCAAACGGCAAGCGCCATTCTGGGTAGTCAGGTTTGTAAATGGCGTGATGCGATCCGCGGCGCGTGGGGCAAAAGAGATCCCCCTGCCGGATTATAATGATGATCCGGTCCAGGCGATTGTTGTAAGAGAATCCCACCCTTTGTGGCTGGTCGAAAGATGGGTTGAGCGTCTTGGCATAGAAGAGACAAAACAGCTCTGTAAAGCAAACAATCAGATCCCTCCCGTGACGATCCGGGCAAATACCCTGAAGGTCAGCCGAGAGGAACTGTTCAACTCATTGACAGATCATGTCAGGCAAATTACACTAACAGAGTTTGCCCCGGATGGGCTCTCCCTAAAGGGATTAAGGAATGCGGTTGCAGACATCCCTTCATTCAAGGATGGCTGGTTTCAGGTACAGGATGAGGCCGCGCAACTCATTACCCATCTCCTTGATCCAAAACCGGATGAAGCAGTCCTGGATGCCTGCGCCGGGTTCGGCGGCAAGACCGGCCACATTGCTCAGCTTATGGATGATCGCGGCAAGATCAAGGCAATGGAATACCGGTCATGGAAATTACGTCGACTCGAGACATCCTTGACGCGCCTTGGCATATCCTCGGTTACCACATGGAACCATGACCTGTCGGTGTCGGTTCCTGTTGCACCCACAGGTGCTTTTGACCGAATCTTGCTTGACGCGCCATGCTCCGGGCTTGGCGTGCTTAGGAGGAATCCGGACGCCAAATGGAAAAAGACCGAGATGGATCTCACAAGGCTTCGTGGCGACCAACTGCGCTTTTTATTCTCCATTGCCCCTTTGGTGAAAAAAGGTGGCCGCCTGGTTTACTGTGTGTGTAGTCTTGAGCCTGAGGAAGGCGACCATGTGGTGGAAGAGTTTTTGAAGAATCAACCCCAATTTGTTATAGATCAAGAACCTGTCGGGCTTTTGGATATGGATAAACACCTGATGGACAACTCGGGCTTTTTCAGAAGCTCGCCTCATAAGCACGATATGGACGGATTCTTTGCCGTACGTTTGAAAAGGACTACGATATGAGGCGTTTTTTTAAGATGGCGATTCTGATTGGCGTTTTTGTCGGGATTGCAGGGCTCAGCGCATATCTCACTTTGAGGCTTATTATAAAAAGTGAGGATATGGTAGTAGTTCCGAAGCTCGTGGGAAAAGACGCGGTATATGCGCTCGATATCCTCACTGATCTGGGACTCAACATCAAGGTGAGGGGCTTTGAATACATGGATGACGTACCGAAAAACCATATTGCATACCAGGAACCGCGACCCGGTGCTGAAATCAAAAAAAATCGCGATATTCAGGTTATTGTCTCTAAGGGATCGAAGATCTTGGTGGTGCCGAACCTTGTGGGGATGGATATCCGTCAGGCATATATCATTATGGAAGAAAACGGATTCTCTCGAGGTGTTTTGTCCCGCACCTTTAGTGAGCGGGCTGCCATGGATGAGGTCATCAGCCAGGTGCCGCCCCCCGGTACGGTTATCACACGGGGTAATTCCATTGACCTGCTGTGCAGCCTCGGCACTCAGCCCATAACTTATAAGATGCCCTATCTAAACGGCCTGGCCTTAGAGGATGCTATCCTCGTCTTGGAGCGTGCGCACCTTGGACTTGGTCAAATACGATCCGTTCAAAAAGACGACCTGCCAAAGGATGTCGTGATTGAGCAAGACCCTATATCCGGCTGCCAGGTGACTTCCGGGACACTGGTGAATCTGATTGTTAACCGGCCGGAAAAAAGCCGGATCCTTGATTATGGGCTAAGCCTGTTCCATCATCGTGTGTATGAGGGATTTTTGAAAAAGCACATCCGGATTCGCGTAAATGCCTTTGGTGTACTCTATGATCTATATGACGTTTTTCTACCTCCTGGAGAAGAGATCTGGTTTTTGACCCCGAAAGATCCTGAGACCATGGTCTTTGTACACCAGGATGGCGAACTTGTTTCGAGTCATTCTCTTTTCATGGATCTCATGAAACCGTTTCCCGTGAACTTGAAATAGCCGGGGATTGATGTTAGGAGGACACATATGAAGCTCATAGCGCCGTCTATATTATCTGCCGATTTTTCAAGATTGGGCGAAGAGGTTAAGGCCGTGGAAACGGCAGGGGCCGACTGGATCCACGTAGATGTGATGGACGGCCGTTTTGTGCCTAATATCACGATTGGGCCGCTTGTGGTTGAAGCGGTAAAGCGGGTCACGGAGCTACCGCTTGACGTGCACCTTATGATAGAGAATCCGGACCGATATCTGGAAGATTTTGCAAGGGCGGGGAGCGCATATTTAACCGTCCATGCGGAAACCTGTGCGCACCTGCACAGGACTATCCAGGCTATAAAGGCCCTGGATGTGAAGGCCGGAGTGGCACTCAACCCGGCATCCCCGCTTTCAAGCATAGAAGGGATCTTGGAAGATGTGGCCCTGGTTCTTATAATGAGCGTGAACCCTGGTTTTGGCGGTCAGGAATTTATCCCCAGGGCGATTCAGAAGATAAAAGACCTAAAACCCATTATAAGCGCAAAGAATCCGAACGTCCTCATCGAGGTTGACGGCGGGATCAGCCAAGAGACCATCCAGTCGGTGGCAAAGGCGGGTGCGGACGTATTCGTGGCGGGCTCGGCTATCTTCGGCAGTTCTGATTACGGGAAGACGATCAAGAAGTTCCGCTCTCTCATTTGACGGACGGCTTCGTAAAAAGTCCATCTACGGCGTTGCGCTTCATCTTTCGTCACTGCGACGTACGTTAAAGTACGCCTCATTCCTCAAGCTTTGCGCGCCTTGTATCTGGAGCTTTTTACTGTGCCGTCCATTTGATGACTTTTTACGAGATCATCTCATTTAGGACCAAAGAGAGGAATGGCGGAAGTGCATGGGAATCGAACCCACCCGGGACGGTTTTAGCGCCCCACACCGGATTTGAAGTCCGGGAGCCCCACCAGTGAGCTATCCACTTCCGCAATTTAAGTTCTTCATACATATTCTTTCTTGAACCGTCAATGCCATTTGTATGAAACAGGCTAAAACGGTTATACTTAAAAGGGATGGAAGGTATGGTTAACAATGAGCGCCTGGGTGAACTTTTTAAGGCCCTAATTCAGATAGACAGTGTTTCAAAAAAAGAGGGGGCGATTGCCGAAACCTTACGGGAGATCTTTGAATCCCTTGGGGCCCAGGTAGTGATCGATGGGGCCGGCCCAAAGGTTGGAGGCGATACCGGTAACCTGATCGCCAGGTTCAAAGGGACCAGGACAGAGATTGAGCCCCTGATGCTCAATGCCCACATGGATACGGTCCTGCCGGGCGAGGGGATCAAGGTCCTTTTTTCAGATGGGACCTTTACAAGCGACGGGTCCACCATCCTTGGGGCTGATGATAAGTCGGCCCTGGCCGTTATTATTGAAGCCATCAGGGTACTTCAGGAAAGAAAGCTTGCGTCAGGGCCTTTGGAGGTGGTCGTAACTATCTGCGAAGAGGTTGGCCTTTTAGGGGCCAAGAATCTTGATTATTCGCTGATCAAGGCCAAACACGGTTACAGCCTGGATGCCGCGGATACGGACGGGATTGTAACACGGGCCCCCTGTGCCAATCACATCCAATTCAAAATCCATGGCCGGGATGCGCACGCGGGTGCTGCACCTGAAAAAGGTATCAATGCTATACATCTGGCCAGTCGAGCGATTTCAGAGATACGCGTCGGCCGTATTGATGAGGAGACCACGGCAAATATCGGGCTGATTGAGGGCGGCAGGGCCACCAATATTGTCCCTGATCTTGTGACCGTGGCCGGTGAGGTCCGCAGTCACAGCCCGGACAAATTAGAGGAAGAAACACAAAAGATTGTCAGGAGTTTTGAACGCCGGGTCTTGAACTACAAAGAGGAATTCCCATCGGATGACGGGCTTCCGAGGCTGGAAACGGAAGTCCGTCAAGATTTTTCAGACTTGAAGATTCCCGAAGACCATCCTGTTGTTATCCTGGCAAAGGAGGCCGCATCCGGCTTGGGACGCGAGATGAAGGCCAAGACGAGCGGCGGCGGGAGCGATGCGAACATATTCTTCGGCCACGGGATTGTCACAGGCGTCCTCGGCACGGGGATGAAAGACATGCACACGGTGCGGGAATCGATCCGATTAGACGACATGGTCAAGTCCGTAGAACTCCTCCTTGAAATCATACGGCTTCACGCCAAACTTTGACTCTCAACAGGTTGTATGTTAGAAAGTGCGCCAAGAGAAAGAGACGAGACCTTTGCATAACCCCTTTTCACTCCTTTGTATGAACTTTTTGATCCGCCTGAGGCGGACTTGTTAACAGCAGTGTAACGAACCTCACGAACCAGGCACACGTCAACGTTGCATACGAGCT
>JABXJX010000099.1 GCA_013375375.1 Desulfobacterales bacterium
TGCCTGGTTCGTGAGGTTCGTTGCACTGCCGTTAACAAGCAGGACGAGATTTGACCTGACTCAAAAAGAGATCCCCCTTGAGTGCCAATGCACTATTTAGTGAGAGCAAGTCCGCCTCGGGCGGATCAAAAAGTTCATACAGAGGAGTGAAAAGGGGTTATGCAAAGGTCTCTCTCCGGCACGATGTATGGAGCCTTAATTATACTGATAATGGATCTCATCAGGTTTGTTTTATGGTTGAGGTGGTTAATTCCTCTTCTTCGATACTGTGATCCAGTATCGCCTCCTTGACACTCCTATAAACGGTTTTAAAGGTTTCCTCAAAAGAGGCAGGAGAGACACGCCCTACCTCAATAAACTTGGCCACAATCTCTTTTGTTACTTTTAGGACCTGTTCGTCGAGCGATTTCATATCGACCTCTCCGGACTTTTCATTATACCACAGTTGGGTCTTGAAGAAAGGTGCCAACTGGGGGCAATACCATGAAAAAGGCAGGTCTGGATCTGGAGGGCCCTGAGGGATGCCATTGAAAGGACCAAAGGCTATGAGGGGATAACTGCTTTCGCCCAAGGTTTACATCGGGCTTGATGTGGAATACATGGTCGGTAATTCAGGCTCTGTCCCTTTTTCCGTCTCCTCCCAATGGAAGCACCATTCTTTATACTTGCATTGAATCTGATCACAATCGTCTCCGGACTTGCCAAAACAATCAAAGTTACCTTCTCTCAACTGTTTCTTGTGAATGATCGGAGAGATGACCTCTCTAAAGCAGGGATGGCACAGGGATGATGTGAAATCGTCAGGCCCCCAGGAAACCGAGGTCTCTTTTTCCCACTCTTTTCCACACTTCATACACTTTACACGCAGTTTTTTCATACCATTCACCAGGTTAAGGTTTAATCTAATATATGCGCAAGGCTACGAATTGCTACTCTTATAAGACTTCCTGTCAAAAGTCAAGTATATTTTACATTTACGGGCTTGCTTACTAAATCTCTTGGAGCACGTCAATAATCTCCTGCCCAAACGCGTTTCTTTGCCAGTTTTTCATTCCAGGTATGGCCTTTAGCTCATCCTGCTCCTTTGGATCGGCCTCGGCC
The DNA here is from genome assembly GCA_013375375.1 of Desulfobacterales bacterium. Lineage (GTDB taxonomy): Bacteria > Desulfobacterota > Desulfobacteria > Desulfobacterales. The sequence goes on from JABXJX010000099.1 coordinate 1,102, forward strand.
AGGACCGAAAGGAGCGCGTTGTTGCAAACCAAACCAGGCTCTATCGCAAGTTGGCCCGATTTTTCTTCGCGCCAGGCCTTCAGCAGTTTCAATCGGGCCTTCTTTTTGGGATCCAGAGGCAAGGGCGGGCGCCGTCTCTTTGGAAAAGATGGCAGGCGATCAGCCGGTAGCGCAAGACCTGATCGGATAGCCTTCAGCGCGCCCCCGGCGTATTGTTTCATGAAGTTGGCCGACAGGCCCGGAACCTTCCTTAGTTCTGCGTAGTCTGCGGGCTTTCTCCTGACCAACTCTTTAATTACATGCGTTGCAAAGAGTCTGAAAGGAGGCCGGTCTTCTTGCATGGCCTTTCTTTCACGAAACAAGAGCAGATTTTCAAGGATTGCCAGGTCCATCGGTTCCATCTTTCCTGCGCCTTTAAATCGCTTGAACATGGGGGTGCTCCCGGGTTGGGCCTTCCAATTGTTTTTACCCAACGTACATTCAACCGACAGGCGTTTGCACTCCTCTATTAACCAGTTTAGCCTTTCTTTGGATTTTAGCTCCTGTTCTAATTCGTGGTACAATCTAATAAGATGGGCTGTATCATGTGCCGCGTACAAGACCATGTCACGGCTAAGAGGCCTCTTTGCCCAGTTGGCCCTCTGATACTTCTTGTCAAGGAGGATGCCGAAGCGTTTATTCAGTAGGGCGGCAAGACCGAGTTCCTTTTCGCCTATAAATTGTGAGGCCACCATGGTGTCAAACAGATTCTTCACCTCTATGGAGAAGTCACGGAAAAGGGAACGCAGATCGTAATCTGCGCCATGGAATACCTTCTTGATCTTGTCGCTGCTTAGCATTGGCCGCAAGGGATCAATAGTTTGTATGGCCAGGGGATCAATGACAAAGGTGTTTTGGTCTGTAGAGATCTGAATAAGACATACCTTTGGAAAATAGTGATGCAGGGAGTCGGCTTCAATATCGACTCCCAGAGCCTCTTCTCTATCCAGTTGTTTGCCGAGAAATTCGAGGTCGGAAAGTGTTTCAATCAATTCGGGTTCCACAACCATAGGTTCCTCCCTATTTCATTGTCTGCTATTTCATTACACCAAAAAAAATAAAAATAGAATACACAAAATAACTGGACGCTCCTACTAAACACAGCAGCTCGTCTAACCACAACAGCCTTTCGCAAGCTATCTCTCAACCGGACAACTTTGAACTACGGTAAGCCGTGGCTCCCGTGCTTGACAAACAGGCCTCATCACTCTATACCACGTTGAGCAATAAGCAGTCTGCTGACCATTATTCTATTGACCCGTCTGTAAGACCTTTATTATAGAATAGAACTACAAGGCTTTGTGGAATCCTCCTTGTCAGACCGGAAAAAGGTTAGGAGAATAGACCGTGCCTATTTATGAGTTCTACTGCGAAGACTGCAACACTATATTCAACTTCTTCTCAAGCTCCGTGAATACCACCAGGCGGCCCCTTTGCCCCAGGTGCAAACAAAAAAAGCTGAAAAGGCAGATGTCTGCTTTCGCCAGGCTCGCCGGAGCAAAGGAAGGGGGCGATATAGATGATATGTTGATAGATGAGTCAAAGATGGAAAAGGCCATGAATCTATTGGCGCGGGAGGCCGACAGAATCAACGAGGATGATCCGCGCCAGGCTGTTGGTTTGATGCGAAAGCTCTCAAATGCGGCAGGTGTTGGTCTTGGCCCAGGCATGGAAGAGGCTCTCACGCGCATGGAGGCAGGCGAGGATCCGGAACAGGTTGAGGCTGAAATGGGGGACCTTCTTGATCAGGAGGAACCTTTTATGCTGGTTGAAAAAAAAGGCAGGAGGGCCAAAAAATCAAAGCCGCATCGTGATGAGACCCTCTACGATCTTTGAACAACCCACGGCACCCTGATATAAGTGCCTAAAGTTTGAAGTGCCTAAAGTGAGCTAAAGTTATGGAATTTTACCATTTCAATTTTAGAAAATGTCATTTCCTTAAGACTTATTGTAATCATCATCTAACATTGCTCTACGAAACCGTTTAGTTAAACAGCGTTCGAAAAACTTTTTGAATACAAATGCATATTATCCTTAACTTTAGGCACTTTAGTTCACTTTAGGCACTTTAGACATTTTAATTAAGGATGCTTACCATGACGACTGAACAGGTCATCTTAAAGGGAAACGATATTGACCGGATCTTGACGCGGATGGCCCGCGAAATCCTGGAGAAGCACAGAAGGGCGGAGAATCTGGTACTGATCGGTATCCGGACGGGAGGTGTGTTTTTAGCAGATCGGATAAAGGCAAAGATACTTGCCGCTGAAGGACCGGACATCCCCAGGGGTGATCTGGACATCAATCTTTACAGGGACGATTGGACCCGTATAGGCCACCAGCCCATTGTACAGAAGACGGAACTCCCCTTCTCTCTGGACGGGAAACAAGTGGTCCTGGTGGACGATGTCCTTTTTACCGGCCGTACTGTCCGGGCAGCCATGGATGCTTTAATCGATTTCGGCCGTCCGGATCGGATTGAACTGGCTGTCCTGGTCGACCGGGGTCACCGCGAACTGCCGATTCAGGCCAACTACGTTGGTAAACAGATTAAGACGATCCGCGACACCATGGTCAATGTCTATTTGAAAGAAAAGGCAGGACGGGATGAAGTGGCTGTCAGCGGGGAATAAAATCGAGTCTTCGGCCGGCCATAGAAGGACTTACGATCTGCAAACCGGGCAATCACCTTCTATCTTAATCTCATACTTGGAATTTCCATGAATTTACCACCGTAGGTCCTAAAGAAGTTGGAGCTGATTTTTTTCGTGTTGACAAATGGCGTTTTTTCGTATAGGAACAACTCGTTATTTATTTGAGCTTTGAGCTGCAAATAAAGGTCAAGTACAATAGTGCGATATCATTAAACATATTAACATAGAGAAAGGAGGGTGTTGGCATGCCAAGTGTTGAATTTGAGGGGAAAAACTTTACTGTGGATGAGGACGGTTTCATTGACGCCTATGAGAACTGGTGTCCAGAGTGGGTCCGATATGTGAAGGGGACCGAGGGGATTGACGAACTAAACGATGAGCACATGAAGTGCGTGGACTTCTTGCGGGATTACTACGAGAAGAACGGGATCGCACCAATGGTCAGGATCTTTTCCAAGGTAACCGGTTTCAAGTTGAAACACATCTATGAGTTGTTTCCTTCCGGTCCCGGCAAAGGCGCATGTAAGATGGCAGGTCTTCCCAAACCGACCGGATGCGTCTAAGCAAAAAGCTTTGACTTAGTGAGACAATTCGGATATCCGAAAAAAGAGGCTTTACTGTGTTGTAAAGCCTCTTTTTTTGTCTGGAGGGGGCATGAAAAAAGCACTTACGGTTAAGACCAACTCTAAGACCGAATTCATAGAGATTACCAGGGATATCGAAGAAGCAATCCAGTCGGAAAGGGTCGATGACGGGGTTTGCATGCTCTTTGTTCCACATACTACGGCGGCTATTACCATCAACGAGAGTGCCGATCCTAACGTAAAATCAGACATCTTGATGGTTTTGAACAAGGTTGTTCCCTGGAAGGAAGCGTATCGCCATCTGGAAGGGAATTCACCGGCCCACATCAAGTCGAGCATTATCGGGGCTTCAGAGGTCATTGCGGTAGAGGGCGGCCGCTTGAAGTTAGGGACGTGGCAGGGGGTGTTTTTCTGTGAGTTTGACGGCCCTCGCAGCAGAACGGTCCACATTCGATTGCTATAAGTAGCCGAAATCTTGAGAGGATAGAGGTTAGGAATGGATGATGCCGACAGGGCCATAATAAACCGAATACAATCCGACTTTCCCATTACCTCTCGGCCGTACCTGGCCATTGCCCGTGAGTTGGGTTTGGAAGAAGACGAGGTGATCAATCGTCTGATTATCCTAAGAAAAAATGGGGTTATCAGACGGATAGGCGCGAATTTCGTGCCAGGCAGACTTGGATTTGTCAGCACACTTTGCGCAGCCAGGGTCCCGCAGGAGAAAATTGCCCAATTTTCTGAGACGGTCAACCAATACCAGGGTGTCACACACAATTATCGCCGGGACAATAAGTACAATATCTGGTTCACTTTTATTGCCGAATCAATGGAACAGATAGAGGCATATTTAAAGGAGATAGCCTCCAAAACAGGTGTGACCGACATACTGAATCTCCCTGCCGCCAAGGTATACAAGATCAAGGCACAGTTTGACGTGTAGGCGAGGCCTTCGGCCTACAATAAGGATACCATGGATGATCTTCGTATTGCAGCTGTAGTGATGCGATCCGTGTTAGGGGAAACATCAGACAATCTCAATCGAATGAGAGCCTGGGTTGGAGAGGCTGCCTCAAAGGGGGCAAGCATAGTATGTTTCCCTGAGTTGAACCTGACAGGATATAGTGTGCGCGAGACCATTCGTTCGGTGGCTGAACCGATTCCCGGCCCTTCAAGTGAGGCGGTTGTTCAAATGGCCCGGGAGAGTGGAATAGTCATACTATCCGGACTGATTGAGAGGGATAGCAAAGATAGAATATTCGCCAGCCATCTGGTGGCGAGCCCGGAAGGGTTGCAGGGCGTTTATCGAAAATGCCACCTAAGTCCGTTTGAGCAGGGGCTCTATTGTGCCGGAGACACCATACCCGTGTTTAATTTCAAATGGGCTAATTTTGGCGTTGAGCTTTGCTATGATACCCACTTCCCTGAACTAGGCACTATTTTGGCCCTTAAGGGGGCGGACATCCTCTTCTGTCCCCATGCTTCTCCACGAGGCACACCCGAAAAGAAGCTTCATAGCTGGCTACGCCACTTGACTGCCAGGGCATACGACAACGGAGTTTTTGTCGTAGCATGTAATCAGGTGGGTAACAACAACCATGGGCTGGATTTTCCTGGTTTAGCCCTGGTACTGAATCCTTCGGGAGATGTGATAGCCGAACATGTGGGCGGAGAGGAGACAGTGCTCCTTGCGGATCTCAGAGCGGCTGATCTCGCTTATGTGCGGGAGAATCGGATGCGATTTTTCCTCCCCAATCGCCGGCCCGAATTATACGAGGGATTGATCGATAGGAGTTCTGTCAAACGGCCCGGCGAACCGCAATAGCGGGCGCATTCCACGCAGCGCTCCGTCGCCAATTCAGCCGTCGTAGCCAAAAGGCTACTATGGTGAAGTCGGCAGCGGCTATGGCGCGTCGGCGATTTGCTGCGGGAATCTTCAATCTTTGCACGATCAAAAAATGACGGAATTGCTTGACATGGGAATCAATGAGATGGTAAAAGAGTGCAGGTAATGAGGTCATAAGCGTGCAACAGTTTCATTGTTTTTTATGCCTTACCACTTTGGGTGAGGCAAGCTATTGGTTTGGGATAGGTGTTTTGCGGAGTAGCAGCATAAGATGCCAGCAAGGTCTTGGTGCCTTGTTGGCATTTTTTCTGTCAGACCGATATCCCAGCTAAATAATATTGTGAAAGGAGGGATATGGTAATGGCAGAAGGCATTGTAAAGTGGTTTAACGAGAAAAAGGGCTATGGCTTTATCAGCACGGATGAAGGCCAGGACGTCTTTGTCCACTATAGCTCAATTCTCGGCAGTGGTTTCAAGTCTCTATACGAAGGCCAGCGGGTTCGTTTTGAGGTCGAGCAGGGACAAAAGGGCCCCCAGGCGGTTAGCGTTGAAACCACGTGAGGTGAAAGGTTGACAGGCTGTTGTTCGGAAGCCTTCCGGCTTAGCCTTGAATCTCGCAACCACTAAAAGAGGATTTAGATCTGGATTGTGGTAACGTGGGCAGGCAGCCTTACAAGTTCAAAACCCGGTCAGGAACCCCGTCTTTTTGATGACGGGGTTTCTTGATTTGGGCACATGATGTCTTTTCCTCTATTCCGAGTCTTCCGGGCTGGTGTTTTTTGCAACTTATCTGTGGGGGCATTCCTTGCCCCCTCCGCATTCTCCCGCAAGCG
>JABXJX010000100.1 GCA_013375375.1 Desulfobacterales bacterium
AACGACGGTCATTTCCGCTTCGTGGGAAAACAGATTCATAATGGCTCACGTGGAAACACTCGTTATAAGGCGTGCTCAAAGCGGCGATCAAGAGGCTTGGTATAACTTGTTTGAGTGGCATTTCGAGCCAATTTACCGCTATTGCTTGAATCTTGCTTCTGGTCGCCAAGAAGTGGCCGAGGAGATTACGCAGGAAGTATTTGTAACAGCTGCTCGGCGGATTAATAGTTTTAAGCCACAGCGGGGAACATTCCGGGCTTGGCTACTTGGCATAGCGAGAAATCGCTTCATGAAGTTTAAATCAAAAGAAATCAGGCGTCAGCGGAATAAAGGGCAGTTTCCTGCGAAAGGCTCAGAAAGCCAGAAAGAGCGTTCACCTCATCTTTTGGTACACGAGGTCATCGCTCGGTTACCGAGCCACTATCGCTTAGTTTTAGAAGCCAAGTATCTGAAAGGGCAAACAGTCAATCAAATTGCGGAGGCTCGACGTAGCACGGTTAAAGCGACGGAATCGCTTCTGGGAAGGGCCAGAGAGAAATTTGCCCAGGTTTATATACAAATGCGTGATCAGTAGATGTCATAAAGGGGAGTCCGATTATGAATGACTTTGAAATAGATCAGTTGATCGAAAGTGGTTTATCAGGCAATACTGCGAGCGACGTGTTCAGAGAACGTTTATTGCGGGAATCAACGGAAGCCTTGATGAGGAGCAGAGCTTTGCGAAAGCGGCTTCGGATGACAGGGTTAACGATAGGAATTGCATTGATTACAATTGGAGCGTTTATCTGTGGACAACGTTCGGTATACAACCAGTTGGCGCGTGTGCCAATGGCACCTCTCCGTACCGGTGAAAAAGAAAATACGGTGGGGGTGCCAAGAGAACTGGTAGCTTGGTTAGAGGTGGGTGCGCTCTTCAGACGACTGGGATTGAATGAGCGGGCAGATCACGCCTACAAGCGCGCAAGTGAACTGATCCCTGACAATATTTCACAGATTCGCCAAGCCAGATTATATCGACAGAAGCCCTGTCATAGTGTCTTGGAAGGTATGCAAATGCGTGTGTGTTCAAAAGGTTTCATGGAACAGACAAAAGGTCCGGGAACAGAAGACGTACCTCGGCAGACACTGGAACAGCGGAATGAAGTTCCAAGTAAGATTATGGCATGGAATTTAGGAGATTAGAATCATGAGTACGACGTTTAGGAACAAATATCTTTGGGTTTGTTGTTTATGTTTATTTTTAGCTGTCTCAGCGAACGCAATCCCTGGCAAAGAACAAGCAAGTATCTTAAGCCGTGTACAGGTGGTCGATGACCCTGAGTTGGCTGAGCTTATTCGGATGGCACTAGCAAACATGCCTGAAGCCAAACAGGCGGCTTGGTTGGTTAGAGTAGGCAGTATGGAAGAACATCGAAAGGCTAAGAAAGCAGAAGAAGCTGCAAAGCCCGCCGTTATTCGCAGGGTGACAGAAACCTACGCCCAAATCAAGCTCCTGGATATCCAGATTGCTCAGATTAACGATTTACAGATAGCAGAGACGCTTCAGAGAGAATTAATTCTGGCAAGAGCAGAGTTGGAATCCAAGCGTACAACAAAATTTGCCGAGCTTAGAGAAGCGATGAACCTCGTACCAAGACATGCTTTTGCGCGCAAACCTGTAGAGCAGCTTAGTAGCTGGCTGAAGCTAGACGTTATAGATGGCCACGTTTATGTATTCAATTGTTCAAAACCCTTTTACGAAAAGCCAGGGCATCGTACTGCCTGCCTTCCGGTGAAATTGATGTTAAAGGGCAAGGCGACTGCGTACATAAAGGATATGCTCACAAAACGAGGTCAGCTGCCTGTGCGAATCGATATCCTCAGGAATGTGGGTGGACTCAGACTTTCGGAAGAGTTGCACAAACAGATCATCGGATTGGTCAAGAATGCAGAACTAGAAATGGAGGTAGAGGTGCATCTGCATGGGGAAATACGACCAATCGCTCCTGTCTTGGACTATGCTTTCAGGAACGGGAAGTTATATCGTCGAGGTTTTGACAGCCCCATCACAGTGCAATCTTTTGTAGATGACACCATTATTGAGAAATATATTAAGAAGCCAAAGGGTTTGCCCTTGAAGCTTCGCATAGAATACGACGCAGAAAGCAAAGTTGTTGCTTTGGGCACAATTAAAGCCATCAAAGAAGCTGCAGAAGAGTCAGGTGTAGAGAACTTTGTTATGGTAGAACAGAAGGAGTCCTCCTCTATTATCCCAGACTGAGAGCTTCATTGGCAGGTTGATCCAGGTATCCGGCCGCCGGTCTTGTGTTTTCATTGGCGTTTATAAACCGAGTATCACGATTTTACAACTGCAATGATACTATGCGGTAAAGGACACACGTGTCCACAGACACAAACACCATTGATAAACGAGAATTTGCGAGGATATACAAGCCACCCCAAAATAGAGGGGTCCGTGGTTGAAGAGTTTCAGATGTGGATCTTCTGTTTGCCCCTCGATGAAAGGAGCAAAAAATGAAATCAGTTATTCGAACAATTACTGTGCTTATCGTTCTCAACAATTTACTGATGGGAAGTTTTGTCTTGGCCGAACAGACTTCCAGACAAGAGTCGCAGAGAGTGCCCTTCATGAAAACCATTCCTCGCTTCGAGGGGCAGGAGCTACCGCCTCAGCCTGTGCTAGTTATGGATGACGGCCGTGCGATGGTACCTGCCCAGCGGATATGGTCGGATACAGGTATCGATGTGACTGAGGGCCAGACTATCACGGTTTCCGCCGACGGTCAGGTAAGAGGTTCCCATGGTCCAACCGGTAATTGGGCGCTGGGCCCGTGGGGGCCTGAAGGCACCATGTCGGAAGGATCAGAGTACGAAGGCAACAAGGTCTGTGCCCTCATTGGCAAAGTGGAAGGGAGCGAAAAAGGTGAGGAGTTCTACATTGGTAAAGAATTGACCTTCAAAGCTCCACTTTCTGGCAGGTTTTATCTCGGCGTCTCAGACATATTCCACCTCGATAACGAGGGTGCCTTTGTGGTTGACGTGAGGGTCGACGGCAAACGAATTGACTTCGGTACGTCCAAGCCTTCAAAATTAGAGGTCTTGGAGGTCAAAGAAGCCAAAGCTAAAGGCAAAGTCTTTATAGACCTCGATCCGTACGCAACCAAGGCGTTGAAAGCTCCCCATGGCGACCAGGGTAACGACCTGCCATTCGAACCAGGGGTACAGCGTATAGGGGACAGCGACTATCGAATCGGAAAAGCGATGATTCAGCTTGCGGGTGAGAAGCTCCATGAGGTGCCTGAGAAGGTCGAGGGGATAAAAGTAGGATTGAAATTCAAAAAGCTCAATTTCTTGCACGCGACTGGTTGGGGAGCAGGGCCCTATGCTGTCGCTGACGGCACGCATATTGGCAGTTATGTTATCCATTACGAAGACGAGTCCACAACAGAAATTCCTATCAAGTACGGCACTCACGTCAGAGACTGGTGGGCTTGGGATTCGTCGGAGGTGTCGGAAGGGAAGGTGGCGTGGACTGGCAGCAACAGACAATCACGTATTCGCCTATATTCCATGACCTGGAAGAATCCACATCCAGATAAGGTTGTTACGGAAATAGACTATACCTCTACCGGTACAGTCTGTGCGCCCTTCCTCGTGGCTGTGACAGCAGAAACGAATGGCCGGGTCCCAAGCGTGCAGATGGAAAAGGGCACGGCAGAAGACCGTCCTATCAGGCCAGAGACTGCGAAGCACAAACGTTACGAGCAAACGTTTTCCGATTTGCACCGCATTTTGGGTTGGACGTACCCCTGTTTGGGACTGAAAGGAATCGACTGGCAAAGAGTTGGGGAGGAATTGCTGCCACGAGCCAAAGAAGTCCAAACGGATGAAGAATTCGGGTTGCTTTGTATGGAGCTAGTGGCTCGTCTGGAGGACAGCCATGCTTACCTGATGCTTGGGACGGCGCGAATTCCGACCATTCGAACGCCGCGATGGGATCCCGGCTTCGCCTGCCTACTCGACGAACGCGAAAAACCGGTAGTATATTATGTGGACAAGGGGGGACCCGCGGAAACGGCTGGCGTCAAAGTCGGGATGACCGTGCTTTCGATTAATGGTGAGCTAACCGAGAAGCACATGGAAAAACGCATGGAAGACATTAGAAAGTACACGGGATATTCCAGTGAACGTTACCTACGGTATCATGTTGCCCAGTGGCTCCCGAGGCAGATGAACAAAGAGGTGATTGTGCAACTGGATATGCAGGATGTGGATGACCGGACCCACACATTTGAGTTGCCCGCGACTCTTGGCACCCGCTACTTGCCGAGAAGGCCCGTGCAGATTCTAGGTACTTCCGATTCAGCGGACGTGTCGTGGACGAGGCTGGAGAACAACATCGGCTATATTTATGTGCGGCGGATCAAAAGTGATTTGATACCGAAGCTGGATCAAGCTGTGGGCGAACTGAAAGATTCACAAGGGCTGATTGTTGACGTCCGGGGTAACAGCGGTGGAGGATATGACTCACGGCGCTCGCACCGCAATTTTGCGCTCCACGATGACGAAGAACCAAACCGGCCTCGTTATAAGGGGCCAATCGCACTGCTGATAGACGCGAGGTGCATAAGTGCCGGTGAGGGCTGGGCCTCATGGTTTATCGCCATGAAGCGAGCACGGGTCTTCGGCGAGGCTACGGCAGGCGCGTCGTCAAGGAAAACGTTTTATACGTTAACGAATGGATTGTTCAAAGTTCGCTATCCTGTCAAAGCCTACAGGGGCTTTCTTCAGCGGCCAATCGAACGACGCGGGTTAGAGCCTGATGTAGCCATCAGACAAAATGCGCGGGATCTAGCAACTGGTCGCGATACAGTACTCGAGGCGGCGAAACGATATCTCCTGGAACAAACTGTTCACTCTCCGGGAAATGATTTGTCGACCACTGGTTATTGACCCAAGAACCTGCCTTTGGATGATTATCATTTGCTTTGAAGAGTTCAGAATTGGTGTGAATTCTACACGTTTGTGCCCCACCGGTAGTTTTTTGCCGAACCTCTCTTCCTGCATTGATGCTTTGGGTGACCATAGCAGTCTTACCAGCACGATATTCCACAGCCGTGTGTCGCTATCCGCTAATTGCCGACGGAATCGTTTTACCACTGCCGTTAGCCTACTGGGATGGGGGACTTTTGAAGCGATGTGGGTCAGGATCAGGTCATTTGAGAATAGGATTCCACAAAGCAAGTCTGTGATGAATTTGGTTTTTGGCTTAGATAATTTTTTGGTCAGAGAAGAGATAAATTTTTGGAAAGTTTTGCCGCTGCGCTGGACAATGTTATAATTTGTGAAATATTTCATTTTTGAAACCTCCATGTTACCGATTACTTTTTAGATATTAGCGGCACATGGAGGTTAATTTTTGTACTACCCCTCAGAAGCTATGAAAAAATGGGTCATCACGAGAAGGTCTGGGAGCACAGCGCTTGTGACCTCTTCTCTTCACTAAGGCCTTTGGGACCCGCTGGCAGGAACGCATAACATCGGGCTATCAATCCGATGGTATGAAATTGCGACAAACAAGTGCCCGCCTGATTATTTCAACTTTTCGAATGCTAAAGTCTGTGCTTTAGCAGCGAAGTCAAAAATTTTTGGAAAATTTTGGAGTGATTCGTAGGCGCGTGCCGATGTTGACAATAACCGATAGTTTTGTTTGCAAAGGGAAGTGCGATGCAACTCAAATCTTTAATGCTCACTTCGGTAATTTTGAGCTTAAGTCTGCCTCTACTCGCGGAGGCTCCGGAAAAGGGGCCAGTCGAGGTTTACGCTCGGGGGGACTATACCGGCGCGGTTAAGCTGCTGGAGCCGAAGTACCGCGGCGAAAAGATAGCTATCCAGGAGTGTATCATCCTGGCGAGGGCCTATCTGCATTTAGAGCGGGCCAACGATGCTCTGGCGGTACTGAAATCAGTTCTTAATATCGACCGGGAGAATCCGGAGGCCAACAGTCTTGCGGGCAGGATACTGAATGAGCAGGGCAAACATAAGCAAGCTCTGGAATATTTGAAGCAGGCCTGGCGTTTGAAACGGGATTCGCCCACGGCCAGTACGCTCGGGGCCTGCTACTATGCGCTGGGGGAATTTACCAAGGCCAAGGTGTATCTGGAAAATGCGCTGAGCGAAGATATTCGCGACCCTAGGAATAGTTTTATTCTTGGCAAGATATGCTTGGAGAGAGGTTTTGGGGCTATGGCGGAGAAGAATCTGTTGAAGGCGGAGGAGGCTGGGATGGCCTCGGCGGAGCTGCACCTTTTGCTGGGCCAAGCATACCTGCTTCAGCGTAAATATGTTGGTCCGATTCTTGTCCGGCGTCTCTCCGAGCCAGCAAAGGCCGGTGATATTGTGGATGACTATGTTGTGCTTGGCGGCATCGAAGGTGTATCCAATCAGTACCGGGTTTGCACTCGGCATTGCGTCCTTTATGAGGGCTACCGTGTGTTGGAAGCGGAGCCGGACAACATTGATGCCCGATATTTGCTGGCGAGGGGATGGCTGGCGGCGGGCAACAAGGATTTGGCAGCGGGGAATCTTTTATTGCTATTGGAACGAGAGAAAGGCACGCTTCGGGTCGCTGAGCTGCAAATTCAACTGCATCTGGCAAGGAGAGAGTACGGAAGTCTGGAGAGAACTCTAGAGGCTGCCAAAGAGGCGGGATTGTTCGACGCTCAAAGGACGGCTGAGTTCTACTATCAGGCGGCGATGATGCTGCGGGTCGCAGGGAATCGGAAAGAGGCGATGCGCCTGCTTTCAAAGGCCGAGAGCTATGCGCCGACTTCGGCACCAATCCTGCGGTCATTAGCTGGGTTGCATCTTGGCTTGGGTCATCGCAGTGAGGCACAAGGATATTACGCCCGGCTGGTAGAACTATTTCCTGATGCTGCTGATATCAACAATCTGCGGAACAGACTTCGGGTTCTGCAAGATCAAACGAGGACTGAAAGATGAGA
>JABXJX010000101.1 GCA_013375375.1 Desulfobacterales bacterium
GAGGAGATAGTGAACCGATACCTCGGCAACACCCTTGTAACCGGAGATAATGTGTGTGATCATTAAAGGCCATCGATGATTACATGAGGAAGTCCACCGGCAAGCCTTTAAGGCCCGCCCGGTTTCCTCGATTCAGCAAGAAGATTTCTCTATTCTTTCAAGTCTGCTACTTTTTCAGGGCGATTTACGCTTACAACCGGACAACCTGCACGTATGACAACCTGTTCTAGTGTACTTCCCAGAAGTGCTTTCTCCGGGTCCTTTTCTTTCGAATGGTGAGCCATAACAATGAGATCAATCTCTTTCCTCCGCGAGAATTTTACAATCTCCATATACGGGATGCCTTCCCATGTTTTAATCTCGTAATTATCGAAACCTTCCAGCCTGCTGATATATCTATCCTTGATCTTTTCTTTTACCTCTTCGAGCTTTTTTTCTATCTCTTCTTGACTATCGATCGCTGCTCCTGGTGAAGAGATAATACCTAGGGCGTGAAAAAGATAGAGTTTAGATCCGAGTTTCTTGGCCATGTTGTAGGCAAAGAGGAATGCCGCATCTGATGCTTTTGAAAAATCGGTTCCAAATAAAATATTGGCAAATTCTAATTTTGCTTTTGGTACGGCACGGCCGACAATCATCACAGGACAACGCGCTCCCCGACTGCTACCCTGCATGGTACTCCCGACCACGCTCCTGTAACTTCGCACTCCTTTTTCAGCTTTTGTATGCGGCCCCATAATAACAAGATCTACATCTTCTTTTCTGGCAAGTCTCAAAATTTCAGTATATGGTACCCCTGCCCACGTTTCAATTACGTAGTTATCAAGTCCCTTTAATTGGTCGGCATAGGTCTTTTCTATTTCTTCCTTCACCTTGTCAATATATTGCTGGCTGTAATATTCCTTCTCTCCTGTCTTGAAGTCCACTACAAAGGGACTAAAGCCATGTGTAGGAAATCCAAGGGCGTGAAAAATATAAAGCTTTGAATTGTATCTTTTTGCCAGTTCAAAAGCTACATTGGAAGCATCATTACATAGGGGTGATGCGGTTGTGGCAAATAAGATCTTTTCAAACATGGCCATCTCCTTTTTTAAGTTGTTTGTGCTATTAAAAAATTACTTCCGGTGACACTCGCCGCACGTAACAGGGCCGGCCTTATTTTCTTGGTGGCAACTTTTGCACAGCTCATGATATGCCTTCATCAAAGGTCTCGTCGTGTCCCCGCCCTCTACATAATGGCACGCTGAACAATTCGTGCCTTCGCTCGATTCATCGTCGACTTTGTTGCCGCCCCGATACAAGTGGTGGCAAACATTACATTCCTCAATCTCTGCCTTCTCGTTGTGCTCCTCATGCGCAAAAACGGCAGCAGGCCTCTCTCTATCCCCAAAGGCGCTGTCCGCCAGATTCACAATATCTTCCTGCGAATAGGCAGGCATAAGCATAAAGGTCAATATAGAAATCAAAACCCCCATTCCTGCGTACAAGGCTACAGCCCTTTTTCTCATTCCCACTTACCCCCTCTATTTGGAAGAGATCTTTGTTATGATATTTCTTTTCCCTGTCCAGCCAAGCTCAGAGTCTGTTGTGACGCCGCTTTAAGATTCAATCAAGCGGCTTCCTCTTTAGGCTTCATGTGATCCGGCACAATAACCTGCTTAAGGAGAATCGGCTTCAAGAAACTCCACTTAATTCCGATCTCGTAGACTTCTTCCAGGTCTCTGATTGCGTCCCAGCAGTTGTGGCATGGCGAAACCACAAATTTTGCCCCCGTAGCCAATATCTGATCGCGCTTGACTTTTAACCCTATGTCTCTTTCTTTTCGGTACAGCCCTATACCATTGGCGCCACCTCCGCCGCCACAGCAGAAATTGTGCTCGCGGTTCGGGCTCATTTCACGGAAATCCTCTGCTATGTAAGACATAATTTCTCTGGTAACGTCAGTCAAACCATGATTTCTAATATAGTTGCACGGATCCTGAAGCGTGACAGGCTCTTTGATCTTTTTGGCGGGATCCAGCTTAAGCGCTCCTGATTTCAGGACCTCCAACACCCATTCAACGTAATGAAGAGATGGTTTTTCGCCAGGCGGCAGGCCATCCTTTCGCCCAGCCCAGTAAGGCCCTTCAGTAATTGTCGCACGGTGCTGATGGCCACACTCTGTGCCAACGTATCTCTTTACTTTTAGCCTTTCCATTGCAGAATAGACAGCCTTTACTTGCTGGGTGCAACACGGCCAGTCGCCGGCAAACATGGCCAGGCTTGTTCCTTCCCAGCCAACTGTGCTTGGAATCGTCCAATCTGCACCTGCCAGATGGAACAAAACCGCGGCCTCTGCAAGATCCTCCGGGTAATGCTTTGGTTCGCGGGCATTCACCACATACATGATATCGGCCCCCTCTTTGTCCACAGGAACCTTGAGACCTGGGTAATATTCTTCCCATTCCTCTGCCATCCACTCCACGGTCTCAACGTAGTCTACAGGAGTAACGTCCATCTGAGCGTTATATACCCAATGCATACCTGCTCCAATTTTCAATTCAAAGGGCACAAAACCCTGGGAATAGAGGAGGCCTCTCAGGTAGCCGAACATGACCCCCATATCTATGCCGAACGGGCAATATATTCCACACCGGGTGCAACAGGTGCATTTGCCCCATGCGGTATCCATACAATACCACATGAAGGCATTGTCCACATCGCCCTTTCTTTTTACTATTTCACCAAGGGTTGTTTGAATTTTATAGGACGGGGTCTGCTTGGGGTCTCTATCGTTTGCGATATAATAGAGGCAGGTCTCTGCGCACATTGCGCAATGGGCACAAATTTCAAGCCAGGTCTTAAAACGAGACTTGAAACTTGCATCCAAGGTCTTTTTCAAGGCCTCTTTATCTACATCCAATTTCTTGAGTTCTGCATAATATCTTTTACCGCCTCTGTCGGCTAACAAAGCTTTGAGCGCCTCTTCGGTCTTAACAGGCGTTCTGTTGGCAAGAGGTGGCAGGTTTTGATCATGGGCTACTGCTGCTTCTGCTGCCATGGTTATTCCTCCTTATAATTCTTAATTAATTTAAAAGTTATTACTGAAATAATCCAATAAGTTACCAGCAGATCCCCCTGCCATACCGTCCTCCTCGCTTTATCCCATAGTCCATGCCGAGCTGAGCCCTTGAGCAGAAGAAAAGGACAAAATGAGAGAGCTTTGTAAAGGGGATGGCGATCAACATCAATTCACCGCAAAGGATGTGTATGATCAGGATAGTCTTATAGTCCATCCATTGATGATATGCCATATAACCGGTGATAAAAGGCGCTGCCGCAATAGCGAGTATGAGATAATCATAACCGGTTGTCAAAAGCCTCACATTGGGATTAACAATTCGTCGGATGACCAAAAATATAACAGCAACAAAGAATATAAGGGTTATCCAATCGGCCGTGCTGTCAGATATGGTCCACCAGCTGATACCCCATGATTCATCCAACAAGATATTATGGGCTAACAGAAATATGGGAACCCCTAACAGGCAAATATGGAAGATGAAGGTCCCTATAGTAAAAAACGGGTTGTTTTTCCACCCCTGACTGCCAAAAGGGATGAGCCAGTAAACAATCGACTTCGCCGCTCCCGGTATCCCAGCAGCACTATAAGCAACCCTGTCCTTCTGCCAGTCAAGGCCCTTTATATAGGAGATGACCCTGACAAGCAGCCCGATGAAAAAAATACCAAAAGATATCCAAACGAGCGGTCCACTAACGAATTCGTACATAACAACCTCCCAAGCTCTTCAATTCATATTTGATTAGGGATAGAACCCCGTATCTGTTTTCTGTTTATAGATTAATTCCATCTATATTACAGTAGTATAGCTTGTCAAGACTTTTTTAGGCCTCTTCGGACAAACGTAATTTGTTTTGTCTCATTTGTATCTACTTGACAGAGTAGAAACCCATATTCTATATTATTTTAGTAGGTATTTAGACTCGATATCATCAAATCAAGAAGCAAGGGGCTTAGATGATATTTTTTGAGGATTATATGGAAAATGCGGGGTTAGCTGCGAATTCCCCATAGGCAAGATCAATAAGGTAGGTGTGAAGGGCAAGGCGGGCTCCATTGGGGGGAGCAAAAGGAAAGAGACTGCAACATAAACAGGAGATTATACTATGAAATTATCAACTCGAAGTCGTTATGGAACAAGGATGGTCCTCGATATGGCAAAACATTATAATGAAGGGCCTATACAGATAGGTGAGATTGCACAGCGCGTGAATGTTTCAGTCAAGTATCTTGAGCAGCTCATTATACCGTTGAAGAAGGCCGATTACGTGAAGAGTGTTCGGGGCCCCAAAGGAGGTCATATGCTCAAAAAGGCCCCGAATGAAACTACTATCGGGGAAATTGTAAATGTCCTCGAAGGTGGAATCAACCTGTCTGAGTGCGTTGAAAATCCTGATGTGTGCGACAAATCCAAGGATTGTTTGGCCCGCGGCATATGGGAAGGGGCAACAAAAGCGATGTACGACAAGCTCAATTCTATGACTCTGTCTGAAATGATTGAGTGCGATAAAAGAGTCTAAATGAAATGAGAAGAATTATCCCATTCAATGGGTTTCGTGGGAAGCAACACTTCCTCCCCGCGGATGACACTCGCCGCACGTAACAGGGCCTTTCTTGTTTTCCAAGTGACACGCCTTGCACAGGTCGTGATATGCCTTCATCAACGACGGGGTCGGGTACCCCTCCTTGACATTGTGGCAATCTGAGCAGCTCTGGCCCTCGCTCGATTCATCTTCAACCAATTCACCATCTTTGTGCACATGGTGGCAGACATTGCACTCCTCTATCTCAGCCTTCTCATTGTGATCTTCATGGGCAAAAGCAGCCGCAGGCCTTTCTCCTTTGCCAAAGGCCTCATCCTTCAAGGATGTTATGTCTTCCTGCGAATAAGCAGGCATAAAAGCCAGCATACATGCCAAAACCGCCAATCCTATTAACAGGGCTACTCTCCTTTTTTTCATCCCCACTTACCCCCTTTTCCTCATGAAAGGCTTGATACCCTTCTTCCCTATCTAAAAGGGCACCACATTTTTGTTCCTATACTGCGGTTGGTTTCTCCATAACCTCGTAGAGGATATCACCGATGAACTTGATATGAGCGTTAACCTCATAATGCTTGACTATATCCTCGAGCCCGCTGTGACAGTTATGGCATGGAGCAATACAGACATGTGCACCAGTTTCTCTTATCTGATCTGCTTTGACCCTATTCCCGAGCATCCGCGTCATCTTAAACGGCGGCCCGCAGTTGATAACCCCACCTCCAGCGCAACAGCAGTAGTTGAACTCACGGTTCGGATGCATCTCCCTAAAATCTGAACACATCTCCTTTACCACATAGCGGGCCATCTCATGCAACCCCCTTCCACGAATAACATTGCACGGATCATGCAGGGTCACGGGTTTTTCATACTTCTTGGCGATTTTTATCTTTCCCTCTTTTAGCAGTTCATAATAAAACTGAATTCCATGCACTGTATCAAAAGGCGGCATCTTCTGTCCGAGCCAGCGGTTGCCCCTGTCGTACACCGAACGGAAGGCATGGCCACATTCTCCCATAAAGATTTTTTTGACTTTGAGCCTGGCAGCGGTTTCAAAGTGCAATCTTTTTATTCGCCCCATGACTTCGTTATCACCGGTATACATACACATATCACTGTTGTCCCAACCCGGAGTAGCGGGCATGGTCCAGTTCAGGCCAGCGGTCTCAAATAAGACGGCCGCTTGATAAAGCAGCTGTGGCTGAAACTTGGGCTCCGGACCAATAACCGAGTACATGATATCGGCCCCCTCCTTCTCCAGAGGGATGCGCAATGTCGGTATTTCCTCCTGGGCGTCCTCCTCCTGCCATTGCAATGTGTCCGGCCATTCATCGTTTTTCACCCACATCTGGTTCATGGTCACGGCATGGCTGTGGGCTGTGTCTTGGATATAGAGCGGAGTCACGCCAAGCAAATGACAAATGCGCCGAACAGTAGCAATAACGTAAGCTATGTCGATCCCAAAGGGACAATACTGGGAACAGCGCATACAGGTATTGCATTGCGTTGAGGCGATCTGAGATGCTCTTTTGATAAAGGTGGGAGAGACCTTGCCCTTTTTCTTCAGCATCTCCCACATGGTCTGCTTTACCTTGGCCACGGGTGCATAGCGCGGGTCTCTATCATGAGAAAGAAAGTAGTGGCAAGCATCAGAACAGAGCCCGCAGTGGACACAGGTGTCAACATAGACCTTGAGGCGTGCGCCGGTCTCACCTTTTATGACCTGATTGATAACCCGTTCTATCTTTTCAGGGGTAAGCTTCTTAAAACCTTCCTCCAGGCCCGCATCTTCTACAACTTCATTAAAATATATTCCGTCTATTACTTGACCTTCAGCCATAATAGATCCTCCTTGAGCAGATTAGAAAACGCCTGAACAAAGGCTGACTAATAATCCTTCACATGCCTTACAGCTCCGAGTTCAGAGCCCATGTAGGCCCTTGAAAACGGAGAATATATCATGTGAGCCAGTCGGGTAAATGGAATCGCCACAAGCATGACTTCGCCTGCCAGGATATGCAAAATTAACCAGAACTTGTAACCCAGCCACTGGTGGTAGGCGAGAAAACCCGTAATGAACGGCGCTGCCACAATGGCCAGTATGACATAATCGGACCCAGATGTGACAAACTTGACTTCAGGTTGTGTCACTCTTCGCCACAGGAAATACCCACAGCAGACGACCACGATAATGGCCATGATGTCCGCCACCCCATCCGGCAGCGACCACCAACTGAGATTAAAGGATTCATCCCAGAGGATGATATGGGCCAGGAGAAGAATAGGCACCGCAAGCAGACATATATGG
>JABXJX010000102.1 GCA_013375375.1 Desulfobacterales bacterium
CTAAAGAGATCCGTGTGAGAACACGTGGTCGCGTCAGTGCGAGCGGCATACCCTATACCGTAGCTGTGAAAGTAACCATGCCTGAAGATGCAACGTTTGAACCGGGTAGAATTAAAGGGGCAACAGGTAGACTCAGTCTTGAGGCAGTGGACTCAGAAGGCAGGCCAATTAGTAACATGCGGGCTTGGATGGTTTATATTGATGAAAAGCTTACTGCGACCTCCATTCAGTTAGGCGCAGCGGACGGGCCATGGAAAACAAGGGCGAGAGATAGCTCCAGAGGTGGCAAGAGCACAGCCGGCATAGTGTTCTCTAAGGCATACGAGTCAGACGGAGGGGTGAGAATAATTGTCGCGGACGAACACCTCGACTTGGACTATCGAATTGCTGCTATCGACACACAGGGCAAGGAACATCTTTTTCAACAGCGTGGAGGCTCAGCGGGGAAGGTGCGACAAACAACAGCCCTCTTTCACGATATAAAGCTTAATCAAATCGAATATTTCCTATTCCAAACTCGGCCCTACCAATGGGTGACATTCAAGAATGTTTCGCTTCGACCCGGACAAAAAACCGATGTGCACGTTGAGGTTGAGCCGGTAGTTGGAGAATGGGAGGATGTCGGAAAGGCCGTACCGGCTGATTTCAATGACACTATTTCATTGGCAGAACATATAACTGTGGCTTCAATAGGGCAGAACGCAGAAGGAAAAACCTTCATTGCATTACTTCGGGACAGGGAAAAAACCCGGAACCAGCAGTACCGATTTATCTTGATCAGAAGAAGTGGCACGGTTGTGGAACCGTCCAGCTTAAAGACCAATACGTTCGCAGACAAGCTGCGGGAAAAATTTAGTTTTGATATGCCGTATCACCACAACCAAATAAAAGAATTTCGGCTTCAGAGATTTCCTCAGAACCTGGCTCGAAAGGCGTCACTGCCGGTGATCAAGCCCTACGACCCTGGCGTCAACGGCAAGATAGCTGCGCAAGCAACCTCAGGTCCGCCGGGTCGAGGCGCTCTGCACTTTGATGGCCAAAACGACTATCTGTACGTGCCTGATAGTTGGAGCCTGTGGATGAAGGCTCCATTTACCGTTGAGATGTGGATCAAGCCGGAGTTTCCCAAAGAGCAGTTTGAGCACAGGACAAGCTGGGGCTTGATTGGCAAGGGCTGCATTGGCAAGGACTGGATCCTCGGCATGGGCAAGGTCGAGATGCGAGGCTTTGGGATTACACTGCACCGCTTCGGCGATGACCCCAATTTGCTGATGGTTGACTACTGCGCTGCCAATCTCGGGAGAGTCTATACCAAGCCTTACGGCAGAAGTGACTTTGACGACTGGATGCATCTCTATCACGTCTTTCACCCCGACCGCTACACACCCGGCCACACCCATCCCTTGGTGATCGGCAGGTTTCTCACTTCCGAGCACCTGTTTGCCGGCAAGATAGGTGAGATTCGCATCTGGGTCGGTGCGCGCTCTCGTGACCAGATTTCAGAGTATAGGAATAAACCGCTTACCGGTGATGAACCCGATCTTGTTGCTTGCTGGACCTTCGAGCAATCTGGAGGTCAAATCGCCTATGACATCAGCAACCACCGCAACCATGCCCGCTTGGGCACGACCACCGACGCCGACGACGCCGACCCAACGTGGGTAACTGTCACGGGCGGCAGCACACCAGTCAAAGAACCCGGCAATGAAACCGATGACCAGGTGATTGCACGCTCGACTATAGAGCCGATCGGCAAGCACGCCCTCTCCTTCGATGGTGTTGACGACTACTTGCATGTTGCGGCCAATTCGACATTAATGCTGAAATCTCCGTTCACCATCGAAATGTGGCTTAAGCCCGATTTCTCTGATATCCCACGGACAAAGGACTCCGAAAAGTTATGGCCCTTCCTGAGTTTGCTGCGTAAGGGCAAAAGACTTTTCCAGGAGGAAAAAATACAAGCCGGAGGTTTCATGATGTTCGTAGGACCGTCATCACAGCAGGACAGGAAATGCTACGGTAATCTCTATCTGGGCAGTGAAGATGGGCTACTATACCAGGTCGGCCGCTTTGGCGGGGAGCGATTGCAACCGACACGTCCAAGCTGGCTCTATGTCTCTATGAGTTGTACAAAGGAAACCTACATACCCGTACCTGAACAGCCGCTTATGATAGGCCAGAACATAGTGCCGAGTGGGTTCCCTTTCAAAGGCGATATTGCCGAGATTCGTATATGGTCTGATGTTCGCTCTGGCTACCAGGTAGCGCGGTACAGGAACAAACCGCTTAACGGAAACGAACCCGGCCTTGTGGCGTGCTGGGATTTCAAACGTCCAGGAGGCCAAGTAGTGTACGACATCGGCCCTAATGGCAATCACGCACGTCTTGGTGGTAGCGAAGGCCCCGACAATGCCGACCCTAAATGGGTTGACCTCCAAGCGCCTTCACCTCAGCCTAACCTGAAAACTGATGCACAGGTTGAGTCTATAAAACGCAAGGCGGAAATCTCCGGCTTCGTTGAAGATGAGAACGGCAGTCCGATTGCAGGAGCCTCCGTGACTTTACTGAACAAGGAATTATTCTTGTTGCCGAAGCCCGAAAAACTCGGCGAGATGGTGCATCTGGTAATATCCGACCACTTCCATAATATAACGGATACCAACGGCCGCTTCGAATTCGTAGATTTGAATCCGGGAAAGACAGACATAAGCGTAAAATCTCAAGGTTATCGAACAGAAATCCTAAGGGAGATTACCACAGGCACGAAAAACCTTAGAATCACCCTTGGGAAACCATCGGCTTACACATTGGCTGGTGATGTGGTTGATGGCAAAGGCAATCCGATTAGCGGCGTAGAAATTACTTTAGCCGGTGAATCATCTACAACCGTCCCGACTGATGAGAAAGGGGTATTTCGGTTTGAGGACCAATTAAAACCAACGACAGTTAGACGGGCGCTTGCATTGTTCGCTAGGAAAAAGGGATTCGGAGTCTGGGGTAAGACATTGGACACCACAGGTGGCCAGACCTACGTTAAGATAATCCTGCTACCTGAAGAGAAAATCTCCGGCCGTGTGGTTGACCAAATCGGCAAACCGATTGCCAACGCGACAATTCTTTTTTGGTCCTCCGTTGGCAGGGATACAACTTTTAGCTTTACTGGAAAATGGCAGGAAATTGCCCTCAGAACCGGAACCGATGCCAATGGCCAGTTCACTTTAACAGGCATTCCCACAGAAAGCGACATATCTCTTCGTGCCTTGGCTCCGGGTTATGCTTCGAGCGAAATATACAGCGTCAAAACGGGCGAGTTCGGTAGCTATGCTGTGAGGAATAAAGATCGAGGAACAACAATGGTCCATGGAAGCAATCGTGAACCGGCTGAAACGATTGAGTTCAAACTTCAAAAGGCTGTGACGCTTTGTGGCACCCTAACTTATGACGACTCCGGCCGCCCTGCTCCGGGACTGAAAATAATGACTCAGTCTCATAAAAGAAGCCAGTGGGCCAAGACCAGGACAGACCTGACCGGTCGCTTTGAGCTTGAAGGCGTAAGTCCCAATCCGTGCAATCTTCTGGTGTTTCAAGAGAACTCCGGAAAAGATTCACTGCCGAAATGGACCGCGGCAGCCATTGAATTTGATGACTTGCAGGAAGGAGAAACTCGGAGTGATATCAGGCTCGTTCTCACGAAGGGTGGAATCATTCGCGGTAAGGCCGTTGACGCCGAAGGTAATCCCTTGTATGGGATTGACATTGCTTTCTATTCAGCCGCGCGCCCCCGCTCTGGTGGGAGCTGCCAGGCTACAAATACTGCAAAGGATGGCTCCTGGGCTTATCGTTTCCCTCCTGGTGAAGTTTATGTATATATCCGTACAACAATACCGGAAGGTAATTGGTCAAGGAAAAGTTACACCCTGCTTCTCGATGATGGACAGGAAATAGACGATATAGACTTTGAGCTAAGCCGGGTGGTTTCCGAAAATTCCCCTTACAGATAGGAAGCAGCCCTGAAAACCGATCTGCATGCCGATATAGAGAAAAAGCGGACATCGTCTATTTGGGGGGACAAAGTAACCGACGTCAAGCTGCCGTTTACATTTACGATATACACGCTGACGCCGGATGGCAAGCCGCAGCCCAGAGTGAAGATAAGATGTGTCCATCCGAGGCCGGAGCGGGCCGAACCGATTGTGGATATGATAGAGGAATCGGATAAGAATGGTGTGACTACATTCACTATTACAAAGGCGGACTTGCTCACTGACTGGATGCACTGGTTTTCGTTAGCGGATGAAAATTACGTAGGTAGCCCGGAGGTTGGAATTACGCCGGATGAGGAAAACTGGACCTTCAAGGTTCTGCCGGCAGAAGAATTTGAATTGCAAGTACTGGGTGATAAAGGAGCAGTGCCCGCGGCAAAAATATCACTGCAGGTAGATCATAACAAAGGAGAGGATTGGGGCCCTAAAAGATTTCGTGCTTATGCGAACACTCGTTCGGACTCTACAGGCCAGGCCCGGATAAGATTCGTTAAGGGCAAGATTAACTTAGCAATAGCAGCGGACGGTTATGCTTCTAAAAGTATTCGTGGTGTGCAGCTTTCGAGTGAGAAACCTTATCCTCCCGGGATGAGAGTGCGACGTAGAATTATGTGAGTGCTCGCTCGTGGGCACGAAACGCAGGGTGCAACCGTATGTGAGCAAGGGAATTACGGCGGATAATCGATCCCAAAAAATTTTGACGGAGTTGGCAGATTTTGCTTGTCGCTGCCCCACATCTGGCTATACACTCTGTGGTCGTAGGGTTGATGTAACCCCTTTATTAGGACCAACTATGACAAGCTGATTCTGGAGATTTGGACCAACGCAACAATCACGCCTGAAATGGCATTGGTAGAAGCCGCCAAAATCTTACGCAAGCATGTCAATGGTCTCGATTCTCAAAAAAAGAGATAACCTCTTGCTATAAAGAAGTTATCTCTAGGTCCCCATAACGGGGGAGCGTTTCGAACATACGACCTACAGTCAAAGAGGGGAGCTCGGGTCCCTGACGGGGGTTCCGGGAGCCGTGGTCAGGTAGTAGTTCCGCCCCGTTGCCGTTATTAATTGTTCTGCGAGGGCTTCACAGCTTGAGCTTTGATCTTCTTCGGCTCTGATACCTTAGGATTCAAAGCAATTAGGTAGTCAGCCAATTGTGCCGCCCATTGGTGATCGCCCGCTTTTGCAGCATCTTTCGTTCGCTGAAGAAGCGCATTTTCACCGCCTACCAAATCAGCAATGCGTTGTGCTTCTTCGGGTGGACTGAGAGAGAATAGATTTGTGGGATTGCCATTAAACCAGCCCAGATAGGCATTGAAGATCTGGCGGACAGCCCACTGCACATTGCCATAATATTCTCGAAGATAGTCCTTCTCGATCAGATGCGGGGGCAGTTTAACATAATTAACCAGCTCGTCAGGAGTAAGTCCTTTGTTCATCCCTTCAATAGTTTTGTTGAACACAAAGCGAATCGCATCGCGGTAATTGGTCAACACCTCCTTTATCTTCTCTTTGTCGAGTATCGGACGGGTGTGACCAGGCACCAGATAATCGGGTTCTTCCTTGAGCATCTTGTCCACGCTGTTTGTCCATTCTCGAACATCACGATACATCGTCCCTCGGATGGCGTACAGGTTCGGCCACGACTTGTAGAAATTATCACCGGCAAAGAGCACTCGCTTGCCGGGCAGCCACACATACAGAGCATCGCTCGTTTCACCGTTGGCAGCGACAAGTTCCATTTGCACCCCCACGACAGTAAGCCTCCTGCGAGGTTCCGAGAAGGTGTGTGGGCACGACCTTCTCAGTTGCTTGGAATACTCTGCCTCCTTGCTGTGGCCAATATGCCTGGGCAACACCATTGTTTATCCTCTTTTCAGGCGGCAACTTGAAACCTCCCTGTCTAGCTCCACGGATATTATGAATCGTCAGCCCCGCCTGACGCATGAGCAGACCCTCAGAGCCAAAGTTCGAACGTGCCCAAATTTGCGGGTTGTCGTTACCAATGAAAACAGTTGCACCGCCAGTATGATCACCATGTCCATGCGTGAAAATGATGGCTCTAACCGGCTTTTCTGTGATCTTGCGAAAATCTGCCAAAACCTTTTCAGCTGACACAGCATCAATCCCTGTATCCACGATGATAATACCATCTTCTCCCACGATCATCGAAACAGGTGAGACGGAATAACCGACAGCGGTATACACTGCATCGGTTACCTTAATCACATCTTGTTTGAATTCTGCGTTCCGAACCTTGAGTAACTTGGTAGCCTCAGATTCCTCGCCCACAACAGTCGACACGGGCAAAACCAGCCCAACGCATATGATCAAACTGATTTTGCTCATTCTGTTCATGGCATACTCCTTTCAAAATACCTTTGCCAAAGTTAGTTCGCATACGAACGTTAACATTACCAACCGAATTATACTTAAAAGAGTTTGAATGTGGTGTCAGGAAAACGCTGCTCCAGAAATTATTTTGCCTTCTGAAGCTGTGAAATGCTAATAGCGCCGGCCACCCACGAAAAGCTCAAAGTCAAATACTAAAATCTCTGTGGCCATAAGAATTTTCTTTGAGGCATCCACGTTACGGCATATCAGCCACGCTTCATAGCCTATCTGAACAGCTTTTCGACAATTCGCTTTTTGTATGTGTTTTATGTATATTTTTTGCTGGTATGTGTTGACGCCGAACTCCATCGGCGGGGTGCTGGCTTCGTGCGCGCCGATATCCGGCGCGGCGCCGTTGTA
>JABXJX010000103.1 GCA_013375375.1 Desulfobacterales bacterium
GTATGTTGAATATGGTGCCGTTGGGAAGGCTATCAAGCAATATTAAGTGACCTGATCTCAAAAAAAGATCCCCCTTGGCTGCCAACAGATAAAACGGGCTGTTCGCTTCGCCCGGATGGGTACCCCAAAAAGTTCATACAAAGGAGTGAAAAGGGGTTATGCAAAGGTCTCATGCCATGCACTATGCACCATGGAATAACGACTCACAGGAGGCATTATTATGAGGGCCGGGTATAGAATGATGGTCCTGCTTTTGACGGGGGTTTGTCTGGCCGCCATATTTTCACCGGCAGGATGCGCCCCTAAGACACGTTTTTCGGAAGGTGTCCTGGATACCCCTGAACATCACGTTCAGAGCGGCATGAAACTCCTCAAGCTGGGTAAATACGATGATGCCATGCGTGAATTTGAACTGGTCAAAGAGCTTGCCCCGTTTTCAGGTGCATACGTCGGCTCCGGGTTGGTGTTGGGAAATCGGGGTGATTTCAAACTGGGAATAAAAGACATGAAAAAGGCTATTGGCCTGGCCGAGACCAAAGGGGATAAGGTCGATGCCAATGTGGGGCTGATACGATTGTATTTGTTAGGGAAAGAATCTGCTCACAAGGATTGGCTTAAGAAGGCCGAAGCGGCCTATGAAACAGCCATTAGTTTTTTACCCGAGTCCTCTTCTGCTCACTACTATATGGGAGAGGCCTATAAGGAGGCCTTGAACTTTGAGAAGGCAAGCCGGCTTTTCAAAAAGGTCCTGGATATCAACGACGGCTATGTGGTTGAGGCAAACAATGCGTGGAAACTGACCCGGAAAATGCAAAGAGCGGCACCGGGACCATGATCGGCAAAAAAGTTCACACAGAAAACTGATCTTCGTTTATCGGTTGCGCTGCTCGTTACGTCCTACGTCCATCGGTTGCGTCATCTTTTTAACCATTTGACGTTAGCCGAATACCGACACGGGCTGCGCAACCGTTAAACGTGAATCGTGAACCGAATAACGAATAACTAATAACAAATAACGAACAAGGTATGACAGACTTTAGAAAATATTTTGTCTTGGTATTACTCCTGATGTGGTGTGTCGGCGGACTCAATGTCTCGGCAAGGGCCCAGGATACCTTCCAGCCCCGCGGGGCTGTTCTCCCAAAGGAAGGGCGTCCCGGGGCCGCGCCCGGATTGGAAGCCGGGCAAGAGGTCGTTGAAGCCAGGACCATAGAGGTTATCGGCAAGGGCATGATTTATCGGGATGATGTGGCCAAGGCGAGAGACGAGGCAATAGAAGATGCATTGCAGGGAGTGGTTGAACAGGCGGTCGGTCTTGTGATTTCCCCAACATCGGTAGTGCAAGACTTTCAGCTTTTGGGTGATCGGGTCTATGATCTGACGGAGGAGTTCATTCGTGATTACAAGGTCCTGACTGAGTCGAAGTCAGGCCGGTATTATCGTGTGGTGGTGCGAGCCACTGTATCTATGAACGCTATTCAAGATAAACTTCAAAGTATTGGTATCTTAGTGATTCATAAGGGAATGCCGACGATTATGTTCTTTTTGTCCGAGCAGAATATTGGACAGCCTTCACCTCAATACTGGTGGGGAAAAAGCTCCCTTAGCGCACATCTATCAATCACCGAAAAAACGATTTCAGAATATATGCGTGAGAAAGGTTTTGTCATTGTAAATCGGGCGGCGTCAAGACTGAATATTCAGCTTGGGCCGGAATATGCGGGGCCCGAGTTGAGCGACTACGCCATGGTAAAGTTGGGGAAGGAGCTTGGCGCTGATCTTGTCATAGTTGGTAAGGGAGTAGCTCGCTATGGCGGAAATGTCTTAGATAAGCGCATGAAGTCCGTTCAGGCGCGAGTTTCTATACGTGCTATCAGGACGGATACAGGGATGGCCATTGCTTCGTCCGGAGCAATTAGAGCAGCTGTTCACTCGGATGAGAGGGCCGGCGGCACGGAAGCCCTCATCCTTTCCGCATCAGTTGTGGCCCAGGATCTTGTACGGCAAGTCGTGGCCAACTGGCGCAAGGAGGACAGGCGGCCCGTTATAGTGGAACTGGTTGTAAGAGGTATTAAAGAGTATGCCGATTTTGTCAGGTTCAGAACACATCTTAGAAATGATGTTCGTGGTGTCAGGAACGTATATTTGCGTAGTATCAGGGCCGGTGAGGCGAAGATGGATGTGGATGTTATAGGAAACGCCAGGATTTTGGCGGACGAGTTGATGTTGCAGCACTTTGAAAACCTTGCGGTGAACATCTTCGAGGTTTCTGAACGACTGGTAAAGCTTGAGCTTCTACCCGGGATTGTACAGGAGCCGGAAACCATGAATCATGACCTGATGCGCGACCTGATACAATGATGGTAAAAGGTTCAATTCCTATAAACATTCCCAACACGCTGACGCTTCTCCGTATCCTGTTGACGCCGCTTTTTGCCATCTTCTTGATCAAGCAGTTCTTAAGCCTTGCCTTATTGGTCTTCGCAGTTGCTACTGTAAGCGACGGCATAGATGGCCTGGTGGCCCGTCTCTTTCATCAGAAGACCACATTAGGGGCCTATCTGGACCCGGCTGCCGATAAGCTGTTGCTGGCAACCGCATTTGTAACGTTGGCGATTCAGGAACTGATTCCGAGCTGGTTGACTATTATTGTTATCACACGGGATATTCTGATCCTGTTTGGGCTTGCTCTTTTTATTATAACCGGGCACGAGTTTCAACCTAGGCCGTCTATCCTTAGCAAGGTCACAACCGTGGCTCAGTTGTCCTGTATATTGTCGGTTCTGGCGAGGATGGATCAGGTCAAGGGGCCGCTGTTCTGGGCCGTGGCCGGTATGACTATGGTATCCGGATTTCAATATATTTACAGAGGCCTGAATATTCTCCAGGAAGAATCGTGACGGAGACCCTCGTGGCCACATTCCTCCTGGTGAAGGCCTTCTATTTTTCTTGACACTCTGCCTGATACTTGATAGCGAAAACAGCACACAGGCACGTAGCTCAGGGGGAGAGCGCTACCCTGACACGGTAGAAGTCGCGAGTTCAAATCTCGCCGTGCCTACCATTGAAGAGTACACAGGGGACTCGGAACGAAAGAAAAGACATCATTAGCTCAAACCAATGTCGGATACAAAAATTTCGCTTTAGTAAAAGGGTCATGAATGATGGAAGGCATCTGGATAGATGATATTTCAGATGCCTTTTGTTCTTTCGTGAGGCTGTGAATAATGGGAGCATCTAATAGTTTACACATAGACAGGCTGTTAGCCGTGCCGTCAAGGGGGATTTTTTGAGATCCCCCTTGACGGCTTTTATTACAAACAATATTATGCTCTTCTTAGAAATATGCGTATTCTTTTAGTCCATGCAGACAGATTTTCGTTTCGTGTCACAGGCGAAACCTCGGTGGCCATGCCGGGCGAACTGAAAAAGGCCGGCCGCGAGGGCGAGGTTGATGAAAGTCTGGTGGTCTTTATTGCGGCCGAAAAGGGTGATGAGGCTGATATTGATTCCGTGGTCAACCAGGTGATCGAAGAGATCTTATCACTCGCGGATCAGGTCGGCACAAGTCATCTGGTCGTTTATCCGTATGCCCATCTATCAAGCACGCTATCTTCTCCCCGTGTGGCCGTGCGGCTGTTAGACGAAATCTGCCGACGGCTTCAAGGCCGTGACCATCTCAAGGTCTTGAGGGCGCCGTTTGGTTACTACAAGTCCTTTGAGGTTGTTTGCAAAGGACATCCCCTGTCGGAGTTAGCCAAGACGATCACGCCGGACAAGCCTGCGAAAACGCCGGCCGAACGCGGAGAAGAGTCTGAAGCCCTGAAGGCGGAAGATGCCTTGAAGTCCGAATGGATTATCATGTCGCCTGATGGGAAAGAGATACCGGCCGAAGATTTTTCATTTGCGATGCGTCCCAGCCTGGAGCGGATGTACAGATATGAGAAGTCCGGGACCCGTGTGTCTGATCACCCCCCCCCACACATTGAATTGATGCGGCGCATGGAGCTGGTTGATTACGAACCCGGGGCGGATCCGGGAAATTTTCGGTGGTATCCAAAAGGCCAGTTGATGAAGCGCCTGGCCGAGACCTACGTGAGCGGTCTGGTCGCTGATTATGGCGGTATGCAGGTAGAGACTCCCATCATGTACGATTATCAGCATCCCAAGCTAAACCTCTATTTGCAACGGTTTCCGGCCCGGCAATACGTGCTCCTTTCAGGCCCGAAAGAATATTTTCTCCGTTTTGCAGCCTGCTTTGGGCAATACCTGATTCAGCACGATATGCAGATTTCCTACCACCATCTGCCGTGCAAACTCTACGAGCTGACCCATTACGCTTTCAGGCGTGAACAGTCCGGGGAGTTGGCCGGCCTGAAACGCCTGAGAACCTTTACCATGCCGGACCTTCATACGCTGGCCCGGGACGTGGAGCAGGCAAAAGAAGAATTCCTGTGTCAGACCGAGTTGGCCATTCAGTGCATGGAAGGCTTTGGGCTTGATTTTGAGGTAGCCATACGGTTTGTACGAGATTTTGCCGATCAAAACAGGCCCTTTGTCGAGGAACTCGTCTCCCGCTGTGACCGTCCGGCCTTGATCGAACTGTGGGATGAACGATCCTTTTACTTTGTTGCAAAACTTGAGTTCAATTTCATTGATG
Organism: Desulfobacterales bacterium; assembly: GCA_013375375.1. Lineage (GTDB taxonomy): Bacteria > Desulfobacterota > Desulfobacteria > Desulfobacterales. The sequence continues at coordinate 4,661 of JABXJX010000103.1, forward strand.
CCCTGAACAAAGCAGCCTGCCTGTCAACAGTTCAGATAGATGTGGAAAATACCGAGAGGTTTGATATAACCTATATAGACAAAAAAGGAGAAAAAAGATATCCTCTTCTTTTACATGCCTCTATCTCCGGTTCGATAGACAGGATTCTCTATGCTATATTAGAGGCCCAGGCTATGCGTATGACCAAAGGGACAAAGGCCGCATTTCCGTTTTGGTTGGCTCCTGTTCAGCTGCGCCTTATTCCGGTCTCCGAGAAATTCGACGGCGCCTGCAAGGAGGTCTTGGAAAAGGTGCCGTATCGAATCGACTATGACGACCGGGACATTACCATGGGCCGGAAAATAAGGGATGCGGAAAGGGCGTGGATTCCGTACATATTGGTTTTGGGGGCAAAAGAGGTGGCAAAACAATGTCTCAATGTTCGAACCAGAGACGGGGTCCAGAGAAAGATGGCTCTATCAGCGCTTCTGGCGGAAATTGAGCCTCAGATGAAAGGGAAACCTTTTCTGGACTTGCCCTTGCCGGAATTTCTTTCTCGACATCCGATTTTTGTGGGGTAAGAGGTCATAAAATTCTTGTCTAAGCCCTGTTTTTTATAGTATTAGCTGGATGCCGGGCACGAAGTGAAGCCTGCGCTAAACGAGTAACAAATAACGAATAACGATTTTCGAATAACAATCTCCAGGGAGGTGAAGAATATAGCTAAACGTATTAATGTTAACCGAATGATTCGAGCCAGAGAGGTGCGGTTGATCGATATGGACGGCAATCAACTCGGGGTCGTGCCGTTTACGGAGGCTTTGGAAACAGCAGAATCCCGTGGGTTGGATCTGGTTGAGGTTGCCCCCAACGCTAACCCGCCGGTTTGCCGAATCATGGATTACGGCCGATATAAGTATCAACAAAGCAAAAAGCTTCAAGAGGCCAAGAAACGGCAGTCGACCTCTCAAATCAAAGAGATAAAATTGCGTCCCAGGACCGGAGAGCACGATTTGCAGGTTAAGATACGTCACATGAGGCGCTTCCTGCATGATCGGAATAAGGTAAAGGTTACAATCATCTTCAGGGGACGGGAGCTGGCATACACTGGTTTAGGGGCAGCGCTTCTACGGCGTGTGGTTGATGAGCTGTCGGAGGATGCCGTTGTAGAGATGGAAGCCAGGAGAGAGGGGCGCATAATGGTCATGGGCCTTGCTCCCAAATAACCCACAAAGACTAAAGGGGTCAAAAATCGCTCGGAAAAAGTCCTGAAGCTTTTCAGGTGGAGGATAAAAACAATGCCGAAAATGAAGACAAACCGGGGCGCTGCAAAGCGTTTCAAGGTTACGGGAACAGGAAAAATAGTCTATTCAAAGTCGAACGCGAGCCATATCCTGACAAAGAAGACATCCAAAAGGAAACGAACTCTTAGAAAGTCTGGTCTGATTGATAAGAGCAACAAGGATATGGTGAAACAGCTAATTCCGTACAAATAATCGCGATGGTCGCGGCTGGAAAGCCGCTCCCGCTAATCGATACAGGGAGGAAAATTAATGCGAGTAAGAAGAGGACCTAAAGCCAGAAAAAGGCGAAAGAAGATATTAAAGCTTGCCAAGGGTTACCGCGGCGGCCGGAGCAAGCTGTTCCGGACGGCCGCGGATGCCGTGGACAAAGCCTTACAGTATGCCTACAGGGATAGAAGGACACGCAAACGAGATTTCAGGAGGCTGTGGATCGCCCGGATTAATGCGGCGGCACGACTCAACAACCTGTCGTATAGTCGTTTGATACAAGGATTGAAGCTTGCCCGCGTAGAAGTCGATCGCAAGGTGTTGGCCGAACTGGCCGTCTCAGATCCAAACGCTTTTTCCAAATTGGCAGAGATTGCCGCCGGGCGGTGAATCGCAAATCGTGAATCCTTCCAATCAATCGTCGAGACATTTGCACAACCTCTTTGAGCGGCAATTATGAACTTTTTGGGGCACCCATCCGGGCGAAGCGAACGGCCGCCCGCTTTATCCGTTGGCAGTCAAGGGGGATCTTTTTTTGAGATCAGGTCACTTAATATTGCTTGATAGCCTTCCCAACGGCACCATATTCAACATAC
>JABXJX010000104.1 GCA_013375375.1 Desulfobacterales bacterium
AGGACGACATAGCCGAAGGAATTGTAAGGGGTATCAAACAATATATAAAGGAGCTTCATCCTGTCGCGCTTACCCGGCCGGCTAAAGCACAAAAACCCGGCGGATAAGAGCCATTGCGACAAACGATAGGGTATTGCTACAGATTGGCACCCGCAAAGGCTCGATCAGCCTCTTCCTGGAGCAGGTGCGCGGCGTGGGAGTATCGGGGCGAGAAATGAAAAATAGTAAACTGCTTGACATTGGCCTTCCCGGCGAGGATGCCTGCTTGTTTTGCTGTCAGGTGGTATTTGTTGCGTGCGATTTCCAGCTCTGAGTCGAGAAATGCGGCCTCAATGAAAAGGTGGTCGGCATTCCGGGCAAAATCGATGATCTTTTCGGCGTTTTCAGGACTGAAGAGGACGTCAACAATGTAGGTAATCTTCTGCCCCGGTGAGATAAGGGCGATTTGGTTTGCAAGATCACCCAGGCGGAAGGTAAGTTTGCGCTCTTTTCCCCCCTCGTTCCAGGCTACATGAAAATCTTCTTTTGGATCATGTTCCTTATATAAAGCCTCCTTGAAACGTCCCAGCCATGGGCCGACCGGTATCTCGAGCCTTCTCAGGCTCTCCTTCATGATATTGACGTGAAATCGTTCCTCGAGGTTAAAGCCCAGGCAGGGGATCTTATGATCCAGGTGGACGGCATGGACCGAGAATGCGGGTTCCGCGAGGAGGGTACCGTCAAAACGGGCCTCTTTTGGTTCTTGGTCTGCCCTAAACCCCTTTTTGCAGTCATAGACACGGGTTGTGGTATGTGTTGTATGCACCTCGGTGGCCTTAAGAGAAAAACCGTGGCTGTAGTTTTCAACCAGGTTCCAGGTGTAACCTGACAGTTTTGCCTCGATCTTTTGGAGAAAGTCGGGCGGACCAAAGACATGGAAGGTCTTTTGTCGTCCCAGAAAAATACGCAGCAGTGTATCAAAACCCGTAAAGTGGTCCATGTGGGTATGAGTTACAAATCCATGAGTAAGTTTCAAGATCTCTTTCGGAGGAAGGCAATACAGGTCTCCCATGTCAAACAGCAGGGCGCGCTTCTTAAAAGAAAATGGTATGAAGAGGGCAGGGTCCTCAAAAGGGGCGTTAACCAACCTGGGATGAAAGGAGGGCCTCATTGGAGAATGAATTTGGCAACTTGGCGATTAATGCACGCATAGATCTCTTCATCAGAGCCATAGATGTCTTCGACACTTCTATGGTTGATCAGTTGTTCTATAATGAATGCTGTTAGATAGAGGCTTACGATGTTGGGACGCGGCACAAGGTGCCTGAATGGGGCAATCTGATAATCGATCTCAAACTCATCTAAACGAGTCAATTTTTCAAGTGAGGCTTCGATCTGGTTCTGAATATCATCCTTGCTGGTTGTTTGGATCAATTTTTCTTCTATGAGCTTCATGGACACGGCATTGCTAAGTGTCTCCACGACATTTTTAGTCTGTTCGATAGCGAGACGGCGTACCCGTTCCTTGGAGGATTCAATCTTGGACAGGATTCTCGATTCGCCTCTGCTCGGGCGAAATACTTTTGCCATAGCAAGGAACCTCGGAATTTTAATACTTTATAATAGACAAAAAAAATGGAGATTGCAAGGTATAAACCGGATACTGGACGTTTGATATTGATGACTAATGGACACCAATTAAATCTCTAATGACCAGTTGAATCCTTTTTCGTCCCCCCCACCGGTTCCAGCGAACATGACAGGCGATCCGGTCAAGATGTGCGGGGTGCGGTTTTTCAGCACCCATGTTGAAAAAAATGGCATCAAGCGGCTCGGCCTGGTCCGCCTTCGGCGGATTTGGGGAGCGCAGCCTCATATGCAAATGATTGGCTCCAACCACCCGCGTGGAAAGTACATCCATGTCTGAAAGCACAAAAAGGGGCTCTGGATTCCCTGTTCCGAAAGGGGCAAGAGCCTCCAGCCCGTCTGCCAGTTCAGGAGAGATATCGGTTGCGGAAACCTCGCCGTCGATAACTAATTCAGGCACGAAGTCCTCAGGGGTCGTTTTTTGGCAGACGATTCTTTCAAAGTCCCTGCGGAAGGCCGGTATATTTTCAGCCCTTAAGGAAAGGCCTGCCGCCATCTTATGGCCCCCGAATTTTTCCAGGTGCTGAGCGCAGCCGTTCAGGCCTTCATGCAAATCAAATCCATTCGGGCTTCGGGCGGAACCGTGGCCGATACCGTCGGCAACTGAAATAACAACAACAGGGCGATAATATCGGTCAACCAACCTGGATGCCGCGATTCCGACCACGCCCTGGTGCCATCCCTGTTGATCTAAGACCAGCGATCTTTGCTCCAGTAACTCAGGGTTGCTTTTGAGGTGCTGCATGATCTCCGACAGGATACGGCTTTCGATCTTCTGCCTTTCAATATTTTCCCGGTTAAGATCGTTTGCAATTGCGCGCGCTGTTTCCATGTTTGATGTCGTCAGGAGCTTCAGGCCGATTGATCCGTGGCTTAGTCTTCCGGCTGCATTCAGCCGGGGGACGAGCCTAAAGGCCAGGTCCCGGCTGTCGAGCGAGCGATTCGGCATCTTGCACACATCCAGCAGGGCCTTAATGCCCGGGCGGGTATCAGAAACTATTGCCTCAAGCCCGGCTTTCACATAGATCCGATTTTCTTCCACAAGCGGGACCATGTCGGCTACCGTACCGATGGCTACCAGATCGCAGGAGGCCTTCAGGTTCGGTTCCGGACGATTGTTCCAAAAGCCATCATCCCTGAGCCTCTTGCGGAGGGCAAGGGCTAAATTAAAGGCCACGCCGACTCCGGCAAGCCACGAAAAGCCTGAGGGACAATCAGGTTGTTTTGGATCCAAGATGGCAAACGCTTCCGGCATTACGGAAGGGGCTTCATGATGATCGGTTATGATCACGTCGATCCCTGCACGACGAGCCGCACTGACTGCGTCAAAGCTGCTAATGCCGCAATCCACGGTTATGATAAGGCCGATACCATCGGGGACGGCATGCTTTTCAATATAATCCCGGCGCAACCCGTAACCTTCGGTCAGGCGATTCGGGATGTAGTAACCCACATCAGCATCCAGATAGGTCAAAAACTCAAAGAGCAGGGTGGTGGCTGTAATGCCGTCCGCGTCATAGTCCCCAAGAATGAGCACTTTTTCATTGCTTCGAATAGCCAGCAGGATGCGCTCAACCGCACGGTCTATATCTTTCATTAAGAAAGGGGATCTAACATGGGAAAGTGAAGGGTTGAGAAAGACCTCTGCATGATCCGGGTCACAGACACCGCGGTTTATAAGAACGGTGGCGACTGCGGGCTGACATCCCAGGCTTTTGGCCAGCGTAGAAACCTGTTTGGGATCGGGTGAAAGGATATGCCACTTTTTTTGCATGATGCCTTATAGCTCAAAGAGAGAATTTGTACAACACTGATTTTTTTATTGAAAAGACGGGAGAATTGGTGTTAATTTGCAGTGTGGGCCGTGGGATATTCCAACCCTAAGACATTAAACACATATTTTGACATTAAGAAAACGTTTTCACGTGCCGAAGTCTACAGTTAAGAGATACTATCGCATAGATCGAGGGCAGGTCCATTTCTTGAAGTTTATCCTGGAAGGATATGACGGGGTTGCCGTACTTGAGACCCTAAATCCGGAAGAGGGATTGATCGTGCTGCACATCGGGCCTGGTTGCGAAAGCACGGTAGATATGATCATCAGGGACTTGCAAAGAAATATCAGAATTGAACCTGTGGAATTAAGGGATTGACGATTGGAACAAAAACGTGTCCACATATTCACCATGGGTTGCCAGATGAATGTCTACGATTCCGAACAGATGTTGAGACTGCTGGCCCCATTGAACTACAGGCCCACTTCGCGCCCGGATAAGGCTGATCTTATCGTGTTAAATACGTGCTCGATCCGTGAAAAGGCCGAGCACAAGGTTTACAGCTTATTGGGGCGTCTTGTCCGGATGAAACAACAGAGGCCGGATCTGATCATTGGTGTGGGTGGATGCGTGGCCCAACAGGAAGGATATCGTCTTTTTGAACGGGCACCGCATGTTGACATAGTCTTTGGAACCTTTGCCCTTGGGCGGCTTCACTCCCTTGTACAAAAGGTCGAAGATCAAAAAAAGCAGATCGTTGACATAAATCCGAGGAGGGAGTCGGAACCCCTGTATGTTAAAGAGCCGATCTTTACGACCGGGAATGCCACGGCCTTTGTGACCATCATGCAGGGTTGTGACAATTTTTGTTCCTATTGCGTGGTGCCGTACGTGAGAGGGCGGGAGGTCAGCCGGAACCCTAAAGGAATACTTGAAGAAATAGAGGGTTTGGTAGAAAATGATATTAGCGAGGTCACGCTCATAGGCCAAAACGTCAACGCGTATGGACAAAAGAACGGCCATGGATGCGATTTTCCGGCACTTCTTGAATATGTTGGCGATGTTAAAGGATTGCGCCGGATACGTTTTACGACCTCGCATCCCAAGGACTTGTCTGACCGGCTGATTGAAACCTTTTGCAGGGTGGATAAACTTGCCCCCCATATCCATCTGCCTGTTCAATCCGGATCAGATCGCATGCTAAGACGTATGAATAGAGGATACACAAGAGACTTCTATCTCAAGAAGGTCGCAAAACTCCGAAACGTCCGGCCGGATATTGCAATAAGTACTGATATTATTGTCGGTTTTCCCGGTGAGGAGAGAGTAGATTTTGAAGCCACCTTAGACCTTGTCCGGAAAGTAGGATTTGACAGTCTGTTTTTATTCAAGTATTCTGATCGTCCTAATGTCCCTGCTGCTAAGTTTTCCAACAAGGTGCCGGAGGCAGTAAAGGTTGAACGTTTCAGCACCTTGTTGGAGATTCAAGAAAAGTTCACCCTGAAGAAGAATAAGGCCCTGGTGAGAACGACCCAGGATGTCTTGGTTGAAGGTCCCGGCAAGAGATTGCCCAATCAATTGACGGGGCGCACCCCCTGCAACAGGATAGTCAACTTTCCGGACGGCATGGCACGTGTCGGCCGGATCGTGCCGGTGAGAATCGTAGAAGCGTTTTCACATTCCCTGCTCGGGCAGCCTGTCGGCAGGGACCATGAAGAATATTCAGGAGAAGATGGAGGAATATCCCATGCTGCATGAAATGAAGGTTTCAGGGTTAACCATTGATCCGGTTTCAAACGCCCCCATAGTTATCTTGAAATCGGTTGAGGGGGACAGGGCGCTTCCCATTTGGATCGGCATCCTGGAGGCCACTGCTATTGCAACGGAACTTGAGAATGTTCGCTTTGCTCGTCCCATGACCCATGATCTGTTCAAGAATTTCATGGATATGGTAAAAATAAATGTCTCTAAGGTGGAAGTTTGCGACCTGAGAGATAACACATTCTTTGCCCGGATCCACTTCTCTTTTGACGGCAACTCATACAATATAGACTCCCGTCCCAGCGATGCCATTGCCTTGGCCCTCAGGGCCGGTTGTCCCATATTTGTTGATGACGCGGTACTCCAGAAGTCAAAGGAGCTGGATGGGGAGCCCGAAGCATGGGACAAGAGCGAAGAGGGTCTGAAATGGAAGGATTATTTGGATAAGCTTTCGCCCGAAGATTTCGGCAAGTATAAGATGTAGGCGGCCGTGATTGATCTCCACACCCATTCCATTTTTAGCGACGGCGTCCTGGTTCCGTCCGAACTGGCCCGCCGGGCAGAGGTGCTCGGTATCAAGGCCATTGGTATCACGGACCATGCCGACGCTTCCAACCTCGATTTTATCATTCCACGCATTGTGGCTGTCTGCAAGGAGTTGAACGCCGTCAACCATATCAAAACCGTACCCGGCATCGAGTTGACGCATGTTCCACCTTCTCAGATCAGACCATTGGCAGAACAGGCCCGTTCTCTTGGGGCCAAGGTTGTAGTGGTTCACGGGGAGACAATTGCCGAGCCCGTTATTCCAGGTACCAATAGAGCGGCCCTGGCTGCCGACATTGATATCCTGGCCCACCCCGGACTCATCTCTGAGGAAGAGGTAATAACGGCAGCAGAAAAAGGAATTTTTCTGGAAATCTCCGCCCGCAAGGGACACAGCTTGACGAACGGCCATGTAGCGCAATCGGCGCAAAAACACGGCGCAAAATTGGTCTTGAATACCGATGCCCACGAACCTTCGGACCTCATCACCGAACAACAGGCAATACAAATAGCCCTCGGCGCGGGTCTGCTCCGGAGCGAATTTGAACACATGCAAAAGAACGCCAAGTCGCTCCTTTGATAAATTCAGGACGTTTGAGTTAGAAAGAGGAGGTAAGAGGTAAAAAGATGCAAAAGAGAATAAGTTTCACAATAGTAATCTCCTTGTTTCTTCTTATAGCGATGTTTCCGGGAAGAACCATCGCTCAACCTCCGATCTTTGAAAAAGGACTTAGTAAAAAACCGGAAGCAAGACACGTTTCCGGGGAGGTTATCGTAAAGTTCAAACCAGGGGTTAGTGATGAGGTAGTACGGGAAATAAATCGAAAGCACGGAACTTCGGTATTAAGTACCAGCCGATTTGCCGGGTTTAAGAGATTAAGGATTCCAAAGGGAAGAACAGTCGAGCAGATGGTCGAGATATATAGTAGAAATCCTAATGTTGAGTATTCCGAGCCAAACTTCATAGCCCATGCCTTTTGGGTTCCTGATGATGAATTTTATGGCTATCAATGGCATCTGGATAATTCTGTTTATGGT
>JABXJX010000105.1 GCA_013375375.1 Desulfobacterales bacterium
GGCTAATAGCTCGTATGCAACGTTTACGTGTGCCTGGCTCGTGAGGTTCGTCACACTGCTGTTAACAAGCAGGACGAGATTTGACCTGACTCAAAAAGAGATCCCCCTTGACTGCTCAAAGAGGTTATGCAAGGCCTCGTCTCAACTAATTGTTAGGCTTCCGATGATGTCGCTGATATCCGGGATATTATTTTCCGCAAGATAGCTCCTGATGCCTTCCACAATCTCCACGGTTGCCCGCGGGTTGACAAGATTGGCAGTACCAACCTGAACAGCACTGGCCCCTGCAATCAAAAATTCCAGGGCATCCATGGCGTCCATTATCCCTCCTATACCAATAACCGGCACGCGCACCGCCCGTGCTGCCTCCCACACCATTCGTAGTGCAACCGGTTTTATGGCAGGCCCGGAAAGGCCCCCTGTGATATTGGCCAGTTTGGGCCTGCGCGTTGCCACATCCACGGCCATTCCAATGATCGTATTGATAAGGGAGACCGCATCGGCCCCTGCCTCCTCTACGCTCCGTGCGATGGCCTGAATATCAGTTACATTCGGCGAGAGTTTGGCAATCAACGGGAGCCCTGTCTTTTCTCTCACTGCTTTGACTACCTCAAAGGCCATCTTTGGATCTGTTCCAAAGGCGATTCCGCCGGCCTTAATATTGGGGCAAGAGATGTTTACCTCAATACCGGCTATTCCATCCATGTCCTGTATCCGTTCGGCTAACTCAGCATAGGTTTTGATATCGTGGCCGAACATATTCAGGACAATGGGTGTGTCTAATGTTTGAAGAAACGGGAGCTTCTCCTGCGCAAAGGCCTCTATCCCTACGTTTTCAAGGCCGATCGCATTCAGCATCCCCCCGCACGTCTCCAGGGTCCGGGGGGGAGGATTGCCGGCAGAGGGCTTGAGAGAAAGGCCCTTGACAACGATGCCTCCCAGCTTGTTTAAGTCAACCAGCGAGGCGAACTCCTCCCCGTATCCAAAGGTGCCGGAGGCGGTCATCACCGGGTTTTTCATTTGGATGCCACCCACTTGTACAGAGAGGTTACAGGATCGCTGATTTTGGTTACTCATCGTTTTCCATTGACCATATCCTTTACAGCCTTTACAATGGCAGGTGCATCAACGCCGTGCTTTGAGCGCAAAACCTGCTGTGAGCCGTGTTCTACAAAGGTATCGGAAATCCCGAGTCGTACCACCAGGTCGGCCGTAATGCCCGCATCCGCCAGGCACTCCAGCACCGCACTTCCAAAACCGCCTTGCAATACATTCTCCTCAACAGTCAGGATACATGGAATCTCCTTGGCAAGCCTGGTGATCAATGCGGCATCAAGGGGTTTTACAAAACGGCTGTTCACCACCGTGGCTGAAATGTTCTGGTCTTTAAGTTGTTTTCCGGCCTCAATGGCCGCTTTAACCGTCACGCCCACAGCCAGGATAAGGACGTCGTTGCCTGTGGTAAGTGCCTCTCCCTTACCCATAGGAAGGGTACGAATCTCATCGTCTATGGAAACCCCGGTGCCGCAGCCTCTCGGGTACCTGAGGGCAACGGGGCCTGGATGGTCAATGGCCGTCATCATCATGTGTCGGAGTTCATTTTCATTTCTTGGCGCCATGACCACTATATTCGGGAAGCTGCGAAGATAGGAAAAATCAAACAGACCGTGATGTGTGGACCCGTCTTCACCGACAATTCCCCCGCGATCCAGGGCAAAGACCACTGGATGCCCCTCAAGGCATACATCGTGAACGATCTGGTCATAAGCTCGTTGCAAAAACGTGGAATATATGGCAACCACGGGACGAAATCCCTCTGTAGCCAGGCCGGCCGCAAATGTCACGGCGTGCTGTTCGGCGATCCCCACATCAAAAAAACGTTCGGGAAATTCCTCGGAAAAGGCCTTGAGCCCGGTCCCCTCGGGCATGGCTGCCGTAACCGCGACAATCCTGTCGTCTTTTCGCGCAAGCTCAGCCAGAGTATTACCGAAGACCTCCGTATAGGCCGGGGGCTTTTTCTTGGGGGTTAGACCGTTACCTGTAGCGATCTCAAAAGATCCAACTCCATGAAAGTAGGTGGGATTGTTTTCCGCGGGCGGATAACCCTTTCCCTTCTTGGTCATCACGTGAAGAAGAACGGGTTTGTGCATCTCCTTGACATTCTGAAGAGTGTCGATCAAATGGTCGAGCCTGTGGCCTTTTATGGGCCCGAAATAATGAAACTCGAATGCCTCAAAGAGCATTCCCGGTGTGATAAATGCTTTGAAGGACTCTTCGGTTCGCTTGGCAAGATTGTACATATCATCTCCGAACTTGGGGAGAGACTTCAAGAAGTTCTTAAGTTCCTGCCTGAGTTCCATAAAATATTTGCCTGAAAGCTTCCGACTCAAAAATGAGGAGAGAAGTCTTACATTCTGCGCGATGGACATCTCGTTATCGTTCAGGATAACAATCAGATCTTTTTGAAGGTCTCCGGTCTGGTGCAGCCCCTCATAGGCAAGACCACCGCTCATGGAACCGTCTCCGATTACAGCAACAATCTTGGCAGGATCTTTCTTCAGGCACCTGCCACATGCAATGCCCAGCCCTGCAGAGATGGAAGTGCTGGCATGCCCTGTGGAAAAGGCGTCATAAGGACTTTCGCTCATGCGAGAGAAGCCGCTCAAGCCGCCGTGCTGCCGTAATGTGTGAAATCGATCTCTGCGTCCTGTTAGAAGCTTATAGGCATAGGACTGGTGGCCTACATCCCATATGATCTTGTCGTTCGGGGGATCAAAGACATAAAGCAAGGCTATGGTCAACTCGACCACTCCCAGGCTGGGGGCCAGGTGCCCGCCCGTCCGGGAGACGGTTTCGATAATCACCTTGCGGATCTCTTTGGCCAGCTTTGGAAGCTCTGAGCGCTTTATGCTTTTGAGGTCCTCCGGAGAATTAATCTGATCTAAGTATTGCATGTTATCCTTGTGCCTTATGCCTCTTATCATGTACATTGTGTAAGTAAACGATTTTGGGAGACCTATCTTCGCCTATTAACAATATAGCGCGCCAGGGCAACAAGGGGCTCCCCCTTTGCGCCAAAGAGACTAAGTTCTTGCAAAGCGCTGTCTATCAGTTCGTTGGCGCGGGCTTTAGCCTGTTCCCGGCCCATCAAAGAGTGGCCGGTGGCCTTTTCGTGGGCTTGATCGCTGCCCACAGGCTTGCCGATAATTTCGGTTTTTCCTTCAACATCGAGTATATCGTCAACTATCTGAAAGGCAAGTCCGATCTTTCGGCCGTAAGCTCCCAAAGCATTTATTTCTCCAGAACCGCCTCCCCCAAGGATTGCCCCGGCTTGAACAGAAGCTTCAATAAGCGCGCCTGTCTTAAGCAGGTAAATCGTGTCAAGCTCTTCCAAAGTGATTTCTTTTCCTGATGAGATATCCATCATCTGTCCTTGCACCATACCGGAATACCCTGCAGCGCGGGCAACAAGATGTATGACCTCCAGCCATTTCAAGGCATCACCACGCTGATCGCAGCCCGCGGCCGCTATAGTCTCAAATGCAGCAGTCAGCAGGGCATCTCCTGCCAATACGGCCGTTGCTTCATCAAATTCCTTATGACATGTTGGTTTGCCGCGACGTAGATCGTCGTCGTCCATGGCCGGAAGATCATCATGGATCAAAGAGTAGGTATGGACGAGTTCAAGGGCACATGCAACAGGCATAACATCGGCTTGAGAGCCCCCTGCTGCCTCACAACCCGCAATACACAGAATAGGCCGGAGACGTTTCCCGCCTGCCAGAAGGGAGTAACGCATAGCCGGGATCAGAGGGGTAGGGGGGGCGACTACATCTTTCCAGAGCTTCTCTAATGCGGCATTCACCTCTTGCTGCTTGCCTTTTAGATAGTTTTCGAAATCAAACGTCGTCACTGTCTTCCGGTAGAAAGGGCCCTGCATGTACCTTGCCCTCATCGTCTTTGAGAAGTAAAGAGACCTTTTTTTCTGTTTCGTCCAACTTGTTTGAGCAGAACTTTGTCAGCTTGACACCCTCTTGAAACTTCTTCAGGGCCTCATCCAGAGTCAGGTCGCCACCTTCCAATTCGTGGACAATCGATTCCAATCGCTTCACGGCGCTCTCAAATGTTTGTTTGGCCATCCTTTTGCTTCCTCTCTATTTGCTTCCTCTCTATGCGGCAGATCATCGCCCCCCTTGAGACAGTCACCTCCACGCGTTGTCCCGGGCTTATCTGCTCAACATCTTTGATAACCGCATAATCAGGCAAAGTGCGCGTCACACTATAGCCCCGTTCCAGGATCGCCAAGGGGCTCAGGGCATTCAACTTTGCCACAGTTGCGCGAAGTACGCTCTTTTTTGACTCCAAATAAAATTGCATTACAGAAGAAAATGCTTGGCAATGATGCTTAAGTAATACATTAAGGTCTTCGGTCATGTACTGGGGACTGGACCGTCCGAGTCGCTCTCGCATCATATTTAGGCGATCCCTCTTCTCGTTTAATTGTCTTGAAAGCCCCCGCAGGATTCTCCCGAGGATATCGTCAAGGCGTAATCGCCGGTCGGCAATCTGTTTGCCGGGATGGACCAAGCGCCTTGAAAGCTGTGTTGTCCGTTCCCTCAAGAGTTGAATTCTATGAAACAAGGCGCTTTTCAAACTTTTCCCGAACTCTTCCATGCGCTTCAACAAGTCCTTTTTGACCGGTACTATCAGCTCGGCCGCGGCCGAGGGTGTTGGTGCGCGCATGTCGGCAGTAAAGTCGGCAATTGTAAAATCCGTTTCATGTCCAACAGCCGAAACAACAGGGATATGAGAAGCAAAAACAGCGCGGGCTACCAGTTCTGAATTAAAGGCCTGGAGGTCTTCCAGGGAACCGCCTCCCCGGGCCAGGACGATCACATCAATATCACCTAACTGATTGAGCAATTGCATTGCCTCGGTAATCTCCTCGGCCGCTCCTTCTCCCTGAACCTTAACCGGCGCTATTTCCACAGCCACATCTGGAAACCTCCGATTGAGCACGTGCAATATATCAAGGATAACAGCTCCTGTAGGGGAAGTTACAACCGCGATCTTTTGCGGCAAGAAGGGGACAGGGCGCTTGTGTTTTTCGTCGAACAGACCCTCGGCTGCCAGCTTCGCCTTAAGCTGTTCAAAGGCTAATTGCAGGACACCTATCCCTTCGGGCTCCAAATATTCTATGATAATCTGATAAGCCCCCTTGGGCTCATACACATTGAGCCGTCCCATGGCAACAACTGCCATCCCTTCCTTTGGCCGAAATTTTAGACCCCGGTTCTGAGCCTTGAACATAACCGCGTTAATCTGTGCCCCAGGGTCCTTTAAGGTAAAGTAGAAATGGCCGGATATTGGTATATGGAAGTTGGAGATCTCGCCTGTAATCCAGACAAACGGATAAGCGCCTTCAAGGAGTTCTTTAATATTTTGAGTAAGCTCGCTTACCGTGTAGATACGTCGCTCCAAAGGTCTCAAATCTTCATTCATAAGGGCCTCATAACATATGTTCATATCACCCACAATCTCTTTTTCCGCTGGCAAAAATGCCGCTATCCGTGCTATGCTTTTAATAGGTCCGAATAGTTACCTAAAGAAATGCTTCACTCTTTGACGGGCTGTTGCCCAAATCCCACGAATGCAAACATGAGCGGTCTTGTTGTGTTTGCAGGCCGTTAAGGGGGATCTTTCAGAGGCTATCTGCGAACCTGCCTGTTTGGGCAACAGCACGTTGAGAAGTAACACTATTTTTCGGACTAAAGGAAAAAACCAATGACAAAGAAACAAATAAAGAATCATTTGGAATCCCTGGGAGAGCGCGTTGGCGACCAGGTCGCCCAGGGCCTGTCTAAAGGCGCGGAGAATAAAGGCGGAAAGATCGGCAGGAAGGTCGGAAAGGTTGTCGGCGAACAGGCCGAACGGCTTCACGATGCCCTGGAAAAAGAGACCGTGACTAAAGAGGAACAGCTCGGCATAGGGGGCAAGATCGGTACGGGGTTAGGGATCATCGGGAAGCGCCTTGTTGAAAAGCGCTATGGATTTCTTGGGAGGCTGATGGGCGGCGACGATCTTGTGTCGGAAGGCCGTGTCATTGGTGCTAAAGCGGAAAAGATCGTCAAAAGGACCGTGAAAAAGGGGGTTCAGCGGATTGGCCGCGGGAAAGGAGAATCCAACAAGAGTTAGAACCGTCCGATGAGGATCCGATGAGGACTGGTTTTATTAACGTCCGATAATATATATTATGTCAACTTAAGGACAACTCCAGAGGAATCGTCCTTAAGTTGACATAATATAACTCATAATACTCATTACCTTACCTTTTTCTTTTTGTTCTGTGCTCCCCTGCTTCGCCCCAAACCCGTTTTATCTATCTGGCAGTCAAGGGGGATCTCTTTTTGAGTCAGGTCAAATCTTCCGCCTTAGGCGGACTTGTTAACGGCAGTGTAACGCGAACCTCACGAACCAGGCACACGTCAACGTTGCATACGAGCTTATTAGCCCATTAGTAAAATGGGTCTGGACCGTATGTTGAATATGGTGCCGTTG
>JABXJX010000106.1 GCA_013375375.1 Desulfobacterales bacterium
GGAGCGGCCTTGCACTCTATCTCGCCTTCAGAAGCGCCAGGGGCGAGGTCATGAGTCACAGGGAGGGGATGGGGGTGGTAGCCATCGGGTGGCCAGCCGCTGGTTTTTTTGGGGCGCTTCCATATTATTGGGGGGGCGTGTTCAGCACCTTTGCCGATGCTTTTTTTGAATCTATGTCGGGCTTTACCACCACAGGGGCTTCGGTGCTGATGAACATAGAGATGGTGCCGCGAGGATTTCTCTTCTGGAGGAGCCTTACCCACTGGCTGGGCGGCATGGGGATTATTGTGCTTTCCCTGGCCATACTGCCATTGTTAGGCGTCGGCGGCATGCAGCTTTACAAGGCAGAAGTCCCCGGGCCCGTGCCTGATAAACTAAAGCCCCGGATAAGAGACACGGCCATGGTCCTGTGGAAGGTCTATGTGCTTTTTTCCGCAGCCGAGACCGCATTGCTCATGTTGGGCGGCATGGACCTGTTTCAAGCCCTTTGCCACACCTTTGGTACGATGGCAACCGGAGGATTCTCCACACAAAACGCATCCATCGGGTCGTATCACAGCCCTTACATCGATACGGTGGTCATTCTCTTTATGCTGATTGCCGGAATCAATTTTTCCCTTCATTATCAATGCCTGAGGGGAGATCTACGGGCATTCTGGCGCAACCCGGAATTTCGTTTTTTCATGGGGGCAGTTGTCATTTTTGTTCTTGCTGTCAGTTTCAACGTTTATCATACAGCGTACGAAAGTTGTTTTGACGCCATACGTTTTGGGGCCTTCCAGGTAGTCTCCATCATTACAACCACCGGATACACCACAGCCGATTATGAAATGTGGCCCTCTCTTTCCCAGAACATCTTGCTCTTTTGCATGTTTCTGGGGGCCTCGGCCGGTTCCACGGGCGGAGGGATGAAATGCCTGCGTATCATGCTCCTATTGAAGCATTCATATAAACAGCTCTTTTCCCTGATCCATCCCCACGCAGTGACGCAAGTCAAACTCGGAGGCCGCCCCGTGTCGAATGAGATACTTCACAGCATATGGGGGTATTTTATGCTTTACTTGGGCCTCTTTATCCTGTGCTCTTTTCTCCTTGCCGCGATGGGTGTTAATGTCGTGACATCCTTTGCAGCCGTGGCGGCCACTGTTGGTAACATCGGACCAGGGCTGGGGCTGGTAGGACCAACGGACAATTATGCTCACATACCCGTACTGGGGAAATGGCTGCTCATTCTGTGCATGCTATTGGGTCGACTGGAAATCTACACGATTCTTATCTTGTTTGTCCCGGAGTTTTGGCGTAAGTAGCCAGCGCTATTGACGATTGACGATCATCAATAGTCAATCAAGAATATTCTTGACACTGGTAAAGGTGAACAGTATAAACAAAAATTTTTATAAGCATCCTTGCTCTGGGGAGAACCAGGGCTACCAACATCCATAAGGAGGCAATATGAGAAGGTATGAAACCGTGTTTATTGTAAATCCAGAACTTTCCGAGGAACAGCGCCAACCTTTGTTCGACAAGCTGAATGGCCTCATATCCGGAGACGGTTGTATGCTTGTCAAATTTGATGAGTGGGGCCCTAAAAAACTCGCCTATGAGATCAAAAGGCACGCTCGGGGATATTACGTGCTCATGGACTTTTGTGGGGACGGATCTTTGGTCAGGGAGATTGAACGTAACATGCGACTGGATGATCGAGTCCTTAAGTACATGACGGTTCTTCAAGACACGGCCGTTGATATAGAAGCGGTCAAGGATGAGATAGAGGCAGCCAAAGAACAGGAATCAAAATCCGAACCTGCCGAACAAGCGATAGGTGAAAGTACAGAGAAAGAGGAATCCGGATTAACCGGGACCGTAGGTGCCCCTGCGAGCGAAACCAAAGCGCCGGAGAACACGCCGGAGACCAGGGAACAGGAGGAACAAGAACATGGCACAATTTAAACGCAAGCGGCGATTGTTTCGGAGGAGAAAGATTTGCCGGTTCTGTGCAGACTCGAGCCTTGCCATTGATTATAAGGACCCACGAACACTTAGGTTTTTTACCACAGAACGCGGTAAAATCATACCAAGGCGGGTATCCGGCAACTGTGCCAAGCACCAGCGACAGTTGACTACTGCCATCAAGCGTGCGCGGACCATCGCCCTGATGCCTTATGCAGCAACCCTGAGCCATTATTAGGATTGATGATTGGAGAACAATAGGTTTGATCCATATCGCCCGAAGCCAAATCAATAAAGATATCATTGTGGCTATAGCCATTACGACTCTTGTTTCCATGGCAGCCTTATGCCTCGGGGCGGTGGGGCCGCTTGTCGGTCTGTTTATTCCATTGCCGGTCCTTTTTTACCGGTCGAAACTGGGGCGCTCATCAGGGCTGTTGATTCTGACGGCAGTTACCCTGATCGTGACCTCCGTAGTCGGCTGGAAGTCCATAGGCACAGCAGTATTCGTCTTTGAATTGGGTCTGGTGGGTCTGATTCTCCCAGAGGTATTCGAGATGAACCTGTCTGTCGAAAAGACGGTCGGGATAACCGCCGGCGTGGTTCTGACGACAGGTGCCCTGATGCTGGCACTTTACAGTTTGGTTTCAACAACCAGCCCGTGGGCCGCGGCATCCGATTACTTGGAAAAAAGTGCGAAGCTCGCTCTTGCTATGTACAGGGAGATGGAAGTATCTGAGGAAAAGATTGGGATGCTTGCTCAGTCCTTGGAGGGGATCCTGTACCTTATGCTTCGTATAATACCTGCCATTGTGATTGTCATGACTCTCTTTGTAGTTTGGAGCAACCTCCTTTTGGCCCGCTTTCTGTTTGGAAGCAAACGGCTTTTCTACCCCGATTTTGGCAGATTAAACCAGTGGAAAGCACCGGAACCTCTGATTTGGCCCGCCATTGTATCAGGGGCCTTGCTCCTGTTTAGTCATCCGGGGCTCAAGATGCTCGGCATCAACGGCTTGATAGTAATGATGATGATATACTTTTTCCAGGGGATTGCCATTGTTTCTTTCTATTTTGAGAAAAAGGAATTTTCCAAACTACTGCGAGCTATTCTCTATGGCCTGATCGCTATACAGCAGCTCTTGCTTATTGTAGTGATTGCAATGGGCTTCTTTGATACGTGGATCGATTTCAGACGCACAAGAAAGGTGGAGCGCTGACATGAAAGTAATATTAACGGAAACGATCGAATCGCTCGGAACCATTGGCGATGAGGTGAATGTGGCCAAAGGTTATGCCAGAAACTACCTGATTCCCCGAAAAAAGGCCTTCATAGCCACGGCCAAAAATCGTAAGATCTTAGATCGCCAGCGGGTACAACTCGAACAACAGCTGGCCAAAGAGCAAACCATAGCCGAGGCGATGGCCGAGAAGATACGCGGTGCTGTCTGTACTATTTCAGGGAAGGTGTCTGAGGAGGATAGGCTTTATGGTTCGGTTTCAGCACGAGATATCGTCGAACAATTGAGAGCGCAGGGGCTTGATGTGGACAAAAAAATGGTCATGCTGTCCGAACCTATCAAGACCCTGGGGTCTTATGTCGTGCCTATTCGTCTGTATTCCAATATCACACCGGAGATCACGGTCAGAGTAATCCCCGAACAGGAAGCCCCATGAGCAACAAAGATCCATGGCTGCAAAAAGTTCCGCCTCAGAACATAGAGGCCGAACAATCAATCCTTAGCGCCATACTTATCGATAACAATACACTGCCCGAAGTTATAGAAATCATCTCCGAAAAAGACTTCTATCGTGAGGTCCACAGGAAAATCTTTACAGCCATGGTGGATCTCTTCGAGCGAAATGAGCCCACAGATCTTATTACACTAACAAATGCCCTCAAAGAACAAGGCCAGCTTGAATCGGTTGGAGGCGCATCCTATCTGTCCGAACTGGTCGACACGGTTCCCATGGCGACCAATGTGGTCCATTATGCCAAGATTATCCGTGAAAAAGCGACCCTGAGGAGCTTGATTGAGCGGGCAGCCTCAATTACCAGTCGGTGTTTTGAGGACCGTGGGGACGTGGAGGATATACTCGATTTTGCCGAACGGTCCATCTTTGATATCTCCGAAGACAAGATAAGGCCGGCCTTTCATTCACTGGCTGATATTATCACTGATGCCTACAAAGCCGTAGAAGATGCCTGTGAAAACAAGGTCCTTGTAACCGGTGTCCCAACCGGCTATCGCAGGCTTGATGAAAAAACCTCTGGATTCCAGCCAGGAGACCTTGTCGTGATCGCAGGCCGGCCCAGCATGGGAAAGACCGCTCTTGCCCTGAACATCGCGCAAAATGCCTCTGCTCAAGCAGGACTGCCTTCAGCAGTTTTTTCCTTGGAGATGTCCAAGGAGCAGCTCTCGTTGCGCATGCTTTCCGCAGAGGCCAGAATCGACTCATCTCGAATGAGAGGCGGGTTCTTGGATGAGAGTGACCTGGCTCGTATCAACCGCGCAGCAGGGGCACTCTATGACCTTCCCATCTACATCGATGACTCGCCTGCGATATCAGTTCTGGAGATACGTGCCAAGGCTCGCCGTATGAGGATGGAAAAAGGTCTGGGTCTGATCATCGTAGACTATCTGCAGCTTATGAGGGGACGGGCCTCGGCCGAACGGCGTGAATTAGAGATATCCGAGATCTCGAGATCGCTCAAGGCCTTGGCCAAGGAGTTGAGCATTCCGGTGGTGGCTCTTTCTCAGCTCAACCGCAAGGTAGAGGAGCGAAGCAACAGGCGACCGGTGCTGTCTGATCTGCGTGAATCCGGTGCAATCGAACAAGACGCCGATGTTATTATCTTCATCTATCGCGACGAGGTATACAATAAGGAGGAAGACAATCCCAACAAGGGGATCGCAGAGATTAATGTGGCCAAACAGCGTAACGGCCCTACCGGCACGGTGAGGCTTGCTTTTCTTGATTACTGCACCCGGTTTGGGAACCTGGCACCAGAAGCGGAAACCCCGACGTTTTAATCAGACATGATGCTGTCCTTAACGACTATGCTCTCCTTAGTATGAGGGTTTAAAATGTCTGAAAGCGCCTTGATCGTAGTCGATATGCTGAATGATTTTGTGGATGAAAAAGGTGCCTTGTACTGTGGTCAATCGTCCAGGGATGCCATCCCGTTTATCAAAAGTCGTATAGACGCCTTCCGAAAAAGTGGAGACCTTGTAATCTACCTTCAGGATTCCCACGCAGAAGATGACAAGGAGTTTGAGAAATTTCCAAAACATTCCGTAGTTGAGACATGGGGGCATCAGATTATTTCGGAACTCGCCCCACAGCAAGGCGATATAGTCATTCAGAAGCGACGCTACAGCGGTTTTTTTGAAACCGAATTGAGCGACCTGTTAAAAAGGCACAATATTCAGGACGTAGAGGTGGTTGGGGTTTGCACGAATATCTGTGTGATGGACACAGTAGGCGGCCTGGCTAATCGGGACTACAACATAACGGTGCCCAGAGCGGGTGTCGCCGATTTTGACTCTGAGTTTCACGAATTTGCTCTCAAGCGCATGGATAAGATATACGGAGCCAATGTCCGGTGATAAGCACTCCCGAGAGACTCGAACTCCTGACCGACCTTTATGAACTCACCATGGCAGCCAGTTACTTTGAAAATGGTATGGCCGCCCCTGCGACATTTTCTCTCTTTGTCAGGAAATATCCACCCAACCGCACCTATTTTGTGGCTGCAGGCTTAGAGGATTTGCTTGAGTATGCAGCCAACTTTCGTTTTTCAGAGAGTGATCTGGCCTACCTTGACGATACCGGCATATTTTCACACGACTTTCTCCATTATCTTAAGAACGTGCGTTTTACGGGGAGCATCCGCGCGTTGCGCGAAGGAGAGATCTTCTTCAAAGATGAACCGATCCTTGAGGTAACCGCCCCAATCATAGTAGCCCAGATCTTGGAAACATTTGTGATCAACGCCGTCAATCTCCAGAGCATGATTGCAACCAAGGCGGCACGTTGTATCCATACAGCCTCAGGCCGAAGCCTGGTCGATTTCTCTCTTCGCCGGACCCACGGGATTGACGCCGGGCTGAAAGTAGCCCGCAGCAGCTATATTGCGGGATTTGCAGCAACAAGCAATGTGCTGGCCGGAAAACTTTACGGCATCCCCATCGCAGGGACCATGGCCCACTCCTATATCAGTTCCTTCGGGGATGAGATTGAAGCGTTCAGGGCCTTTGCTCGATCATTTCCAGAAAAGTCCATTCTCCTGATCGATACCTATGATACTGTGGCTGGGGCCCGCAAGGCCGCTGTTGTTGGACAGGAGATGGCCAAACAGGGAAATAAGTTATTAGGGGTTCGTTTGGACAGCGGTGATATGACAACACTCAGCCGGCAGGTTCGCAAGATCCTGGATGAAGCAGGCCTTCAGAACGTTGAGATATTTGCCAGTAGCGGCTTCGATGAGTACAAGATTGCCGGAACCATAAAAGAGGGGGCCAAGATTGACGCATTCGGGGTGGGAACCAGGATGGGGGTTTCTGCTG
>JABXJX010000107.1 GCA_013375375.1 Desulfobacterales bacterium
CTTTACGGTTTCGCAATATCGATTTATGGAGCGTGTCATCGAAGAATACCCCCAGATGCTGGCTGATTTTTCTCACCGACACACCGCGGTAGCCGCAGGGCTCGGCGAATTTGGATTTAATGGATTAGTGTTAGTGCCCAAATTCGGAGCTCGAATCCGCTTTAATTCAATCATAACTAACGCACCATTAGAGCCAGATCCCATGTACCAAGGAACACCTCTGTGTCTTCCCGAAAAATGTAATTATAAATGCGTGCAGGATTGTCCTACTGAGGCGTTGACGCTCGATGAGACGTTCACCGTGAAAATTGGTCAGCAGCTATATAAATATTCTAAGCTAGATAAAATGCGGTGTAACATGAGCATTTTTGGCTTGGTGCGAGGATCTGGCGGACGAACTCGGAGAAAATTACCCCCACGCGCCAAAAAGAAAATTACAGCTGCCGATTATCTTAAAGCCTACCAGCAAGTGAATCCAATTGATAAATTTTTCTTGAATGAACGCCCCCTCGTTACCGGCGATTTTTGTGGTAAATGCCTTCATGGTTGCGTTGCCCACAAATTATGGAAGAAAAGTGAATAAATTATCCATCAAGAGCTAATCTAACTACTTCAAAAATTCAGTCTCTTTTCCAATCCCCATCGAAATGATATTATCACGAGTCGCCTTTTTGTCCTTAGGACAATCATGGTCAATGTCTAAATATACTCCGCGATATGTATCTTCAACGGTAAGCCCCAAATCTTCAGGCGTGATCCAGTCCCCCGGGGGATATTGCCATTCAAATAGCTCCTTTTCGTAGGTTTCTTTCTTCTTATAATTAGGCAATATTTTCTCTAAACATTGCCACGGATAGGGAATTCCGGCTGCCCGCCTCTGATTTATAGCATCCCTCAATTCTGGATTATCATCCCCTAAATCTCGTCGTGTTCGCTCTTCCACCGCCATCCACATGGCTCGGCTTGCCGAGAACAGCCCCACTAATCCCGAAATAAATTTCCGCATCCCGGCTAACATAAACGTGTGTGTAAGACCAGCGCTAGGTACGAACGTGAAATAGGGTTCGGGCAATCCCAAATATTTAGCCGCGAGCCCTACCCAGAAGTTTGAGAGTTGCTCATAATTCCCAGGCTCACTGATCAGATTAAGATCAGCCGTCATCCAAATCAGGTTAATAATGTAGGTGCTATCCGCCCACTGAGGCGCACGCTCGTTCCTTATATCCTTCAATATATCTATAATTCTTTCCCCACACTTCACAAGATTCTTCGTCTTTTGTGGCATCTCCCTCACTTTATGTCCATATTTCCGATGGCGGCGATCTAATACATCCTCCGCCTCATTCCCCACTATCCACCAATCGACGGGGATGCCATTTTCGCAATGCCCATTTAAAAAACCAACGATTTCGTTGCTTATATCCTCCAACAAAACAAAACTCATGTCTGTCGATTCACCGAACATTAACTTGATCGCACCCTGAGCCAAATCTGCGCGAGTTGTAACGACTGGCGGGAAAAGCATGTAGGAAAGGACTTTATCGGGCTCTTTCATCTCTCCACTCCAGACTGCCTTTGCCACATCAATCGCTGTATCCAACCGTTCCTTGAGCATGTCGTGTGCGACTTGTGTAGAGCCCCTTCCTAAGATATTTTTTACGTAATAATCAAATCCGTATTTTTTATACAGTGCCCATAGATTTTGCCCAAGAGGCCAGAACGGTTTTGTCCGGATCGTGTCGGGAATATCACCATAGGTATACATCGTTCATTTCCTCTTGTATTTCTAAATTCAAGGGACGGATTAATCTTAATTTTTCCTTTTTTTTCTTGGTTTCATCAGCTCGCCCAGCATCTGTAATCGCCGCTGTAACTCATCGAACACGACTGTCCTGTGTGTTGACTGAGTTGACTTAGAATCCTTTTTATTAGCACGACTTCCCATCCTCTTGAGGGCATTGGGTCCGAGGAACTTAGACGCGTGTTTCTGGATCGCATCAGCAATCTTCTCGGATGCCTTAACGATCCATTCCGCGGTCGGCGGCCGGAAGCCCCAATA
Organism: Desulfobacterales bacterium; assembly: GCA_013375375.1. Classification (GTDB taxonomy): domain Bacteria; phylum Desulfobacterota; class Desulfobacteria; order Desulfobacterales. The sequence goes on from JABXJX010000107.1 coordinate 2,060, forward strand.
AGCGGCCCCTGGCGCGGAGACAAAAACAAGCGGAATTGGGATGATGCCTTTTGAAAGCCGCTCGTCCGTCCCCTTGAGAAGGGTCGACATAGGCTCGATGCCCATAACAATGCACCCAGTTGAGCGACCAGGCCCGAATACGTCAACGGCTGCTTCCTGAGCCTTCTTCCACCACGCGTGGGGTTTATATGCACTCTTACCAGGACAAATGGCGGCGAAGTACGCCGAATCCATTACCTCTATGTCGATGCTGACGGCATCGATGCCCATTTCCTTCCACTTGTACATATCTGAGAAATCCTCTGGGGGATAATGGTTATACACTAGGCGGAGCTCCTTTAATGTTTCCTCACCCACGTACTCACGGAGCATGGACAGGACAATTCCCATCCGCTCTAGATATTCAGGTCGATGGCACGGCGGTAGCGCGCCTCCGCTAATGGCGATGGTTCCGCGCCATCCGTGATCGGTGGCGATTTGTACCGCTTCAGCCTGATACTTACTATATTGCCTCAAGGTCTCCTTGGGGAGCATGATGATCTTTCGTGAGACCGGATTCGCGAAGAGGTTGCAGTAACGGCAGCCCCGTTTCGTGTTATAATTCATGCAAGAGAGGGAGAAAACCACGTTGATGATTCCCGCGGATGCAGCTGGCAGGGCAGCCTCGATTGGTAGTCCGTTCGAGAGTTTCGCATCCAGCCATTTGGGCCTCTTAGGAAACCGCCCAGTAATCAGAACTTCACCCCCGTCGGACACGGTTACAGTCTCGCCTTTGATGATGAGGTCCAAGCGTGAGTGCTTGTTCGGGGTAATAGGTGCCAGAAGCCCACTATCATCGAGGATGAGCGTGGAGAAACCGGCGAGGTTGGTTGTCCTTTGCAAGGTTGACTTATAGGCTAATTCCATTATCTCATCAACATCATTATAATCGAGCTTCTCCGGTATCTCAATATCACTGAGATCGCCCTTTGTTTCTCTCACGGAGATATCACGCAGTCCAGGCGGCACTTTTTCTGTTAAGCCTTGGATGCACACTCCTTCGGAAAGCATTCTCGCCTTGATAAAGATATCTTCCTTCGTTATGTTTCTAGTTTTAGCCATTCTAACCACATTTCTTTGAGGAGATTTATATCTAAATTGATCATTACTTTTTATTATATTCAAATGGATCGTTTATTATTCGGAGTGATATTGGATGAGTATTACAGAGAGACTCGGGAAAGAGTTGAATACAGATCAAATAATTGATGATGATGAAATTTTAACAGAATATGCGAGTGATCACTCATTTGTCCCAGCAAAAAAGCCTAGATTAGTTGTCAAGCCGAAATCTGCCATGGAAGTCCAGAAAATAGTGAACATTGCTAATAGATTGAAATTTCCTCTGATTCCAGTGAGTTCGGGCCCTCCTCGGTTTCGCGGAGACACGGTTCCATCAGCCGATGGAGTAGTTATGGTAGATCTCCGGGAAATGAATCGCGTTATTTGGGTTAGTCGAAGAGATAGAGTGTGTGTGATAGAGCCTGGAGTAACCTTTGGACAATTAGAGGATGAATTGGAATCTCATAGGTTGCGATCCATGATGCCCTTATGTCCTAAATCGACCAAGTCAGTGATCGCAAGTCATTGGGAACGCAATCCGATTACTTGCCCGCGATTTCACTGGGATGAGCAGGACCCCTTGGCTTCGACTGAGTTCATCGTGGGAAACGGAGATTCAATGTGGACCGGAGATGCTGGTCTAGTAGGTGGACTCCAACCAATGTCACCCGCGAAACAGAGAGAGAAAGGAATGGCACATAAAGTTCCCTTTGGTATTCTTAATATGAATGTTCAAAAGATTGGCGGAGGATCCCAAGGTACTTTAGGAATATGTACCTGGGCAAGTGTGAGATGCGAATTATTCCCGGAACACGAAGAATTATTCGTTGTATATGATGATAATATTCAAAATTTAATCGAACCTGCAACAAAATTAATCCATTATAGACTTGCAGATGACTTATTTATTCTGAATTCGGTGAATTTAGCAGCATTACTCAAGCGGGAGGCGGATGACATTCGTGCTTTGAGAGATACGCTTCCTCCTTGGATTTTAGTATATACTCTAGTTGGGTATGGCACGATGCCTGAAAAGATGTTCGAATATAAGGAAATTGTGCTCAAGGATAAGCAGATTCCCGCGATGGATTCGCTTCCCAGTTCATCTATCAAGGAAGTTCAAGCCTTAATAAGACAGCCCTCGGATGATCCCTATTGGAAGCTCCGGCTTAAAGGCGAATCAAGAGATCTCATATTTTTGACCTCTCTAGCGAAGTCCCCTGGCTTCATAAAAACCGTACAAAAAATAGCAACCAAGGCTAAGTTTCCCAATTCAGATATTGGGATCTATATTCAACCAATACGGCAAGGGTGCTATTCCCATATGGAATTTGATATTAATATGTCTGCTGAAGACCAAGCCGAAGCGAAAGTCGTCCAAAAACTCATTAAGGAAGCTGCCAATCAAATGTTCTCAACTGGCGCCTTCTTTAATCAACCGTATGGGAAATTATCTGATCTGATCTATCCCCACTACCCAGATACGGTCAAAGTTCTAAAAATTGTTAAAAAGATATTTGATCCAAAAAGCGTGATGTCACCGGGAAAGTTATGTTTTTCGGAGGTGGTTGAATGACCTTATCAAAATTTGAGTACGAAATGGAGAATTGCTTCAGGTGCTCTCACTGTAAATACATCCCCTGGCCTGTGCTAAAGAGCAAAAGATTTTCGCAAGTTTGTCCATCCATTACACGATATAATTTCCACGCTTATTCAGCCTCAGGAAGGATCGAAATGGCACTCGCTCTACATATTGGACGATTAAAAGAATGGACACCTGGAATGCTTAAAATATTATATACCTGCACAATGTGTGGCGCATGTCAAGTCTCCTGTCGCCCGAACAATTTCTTAACGGATGTGGAGGGCATACTTGAAACGTTGAGACAGAAGGCAGTCGAGGACGGTGTGGGCCCCATGCCCCAACATGAAGCTTTCACGACATCTATTAAAGAAAAACATAACCCATACAACGAGCCTCACGAGGATCGGTCAAATTGGATACCTGAGGGCGTAGAGGTTAAGGAAAAAGCTGATCTGATCTACTGGGTTGGATGCACGTCATCATACCGCAGGAAAGAAATCGCTCGAGCGACCGTGAAGGTGTTAAATAAAATCGGGGTCGATTTCATGCTTCTCAAAGATGATGAAATTTGTTGTGGTAGTCCAGTCTACAATACCGGACAGAAAGAGCTAGCGAAAAAGATGGCAAAAGATGTAGTTGAAAGGATTAGTAAATCTGGGGCTAAAAAATTATTAACAGCTTGCGCTGGGTGTTATGCAATGTTCAAGGCCAAATATCCGAAGCTTGTTGATGATATTCCATTTGAAATTACAAGTTTAGCGAAAATTTTGGATCAAAAGTTGCAAGATGGCACTCTCAAATTCACAAAAAGTGTCCCGATGAAAGTCACCTATCACGACCCTTGTCATATGGGACGAATGAGCGAACATATCCCGGAGTGGAACGGAGAATGGAAGTTAACAGGCCCCCATATCTATGAACCCGTTCCTGAGAAGCCAGTCAGACTCGGGCTTGGAGGGTGTTATGATCCACCAAGAAGAGTGTTAGAAGCCATTCCAGGCATCGAACTTGTCGAGATGGAACGCATCAGGGAATATGCATGGTGTTGTGGGGCGGGAGCTGGTTGCAAATCGGCATTTCCGGATTTTGCTCTATGGGCGGCTTCCGAACGTTTGGAAGAGGCGAAATCCACCGATGCCGAAATACTGGTTTCAGCTTGCCCGTTTTGCTCAACCAACCTAAAGGATGCAATTGAGCAAAAGCACGAAAAAATTAAGTTTTATGATATAGCGGAGATTGTACTAATGGCACTGGAAGGCACTTCAGGAGGTGAAGAATCCAAATGACGCTCCCTGAAGAGGCTTATTTTGATTTAGAGACCGCGGTTGGACCCGAGAACATCAGTCAAGAACCTGCGGTTCTGGATTCCTATTGTTGCCATGCGACCAATGCAGGAATCCCAAGGCAAGGGCTAGGGGCGGATATCTGGTGGAAACGAGCTGATGCCATCGTTCTTCCAGGATCCACCGAGGAAGTCCAACAAGTAGTAAACATATGCAACCATTATGGGATTAAATTCAAGGCACATTCGACTGGACAACTGCCAGTTGCATTTGCACAGTCAAAAACAAACGCGATCACCATAGACCTGCGTAGGATGGACCGAATAATCGAAATAAACAAGGAATTCATGTACGCTTTAATCGAA
>JABXJX010000108.1 GCA_013375375.1 Desulfobacterales bacterium
CCTTATCCGTCTCCATCTCCTTGAACAGTGAGTCGAGGACTTCCCTCTTGACTCCAGGCCTTCGCAAAAGATATTTCCAGACCGACTTCTTGTCCCACCATATCTCATATTCACAATAGGGCCCACCGTCAAAAAAACACACCTTTTCCTCTAACCTGGCCGGCGGAAGATCCCATATGGTGGACATCGCCTGGTACACTGCCTTGTTGATCAGGCAGAAATCCCGAGTCATGGGCAAGTGCTTGAACCAGTGGAGACGGACTACAGCATGGGTGTTGGACGCCTCCATGATCTCAACCCTCTTGGTTCTGTTAAACTTATCATTTATTCTTGCGGCCTTTTTGATGGCGTGCTTCGGTGAGAAAAGGGCCCGTACAACTATTTGCTCCACATAGCCGAGTTTTCGTTGACGAATCGATTCAAACCCGGCCCTGTACACAGCCATTTCATCTGAGGTGGCTTTTTTGGCCTGCTCCATGATATCCCGGCATAACTCTGCACTGATCCAGTTATTTGTATCAGTGAGAAAGCTTTCGGGATCTTCGCCTTCGGGAAGCCTACCTTTCAATGGTTCCCAGAGAAAGTGCAGATTCTCAGGGTTTCTGGCCCGGACATAATCTATAAGCGCCTTGGTATTATGACAGCTTGTTTCAGGTCTCATATACAATCCACCACTAATATTAGCTTCATATCAAGAGCACATAAGTGTTCTAAACATTATATTTTACACTGATTTCTTTACAAAAGTCAACAAATCTTCGTAATAATATCTGTCTCATAAATGAATTATCAGGTATATGCATTCGTTACACTGGATAAAGTGCCCTAACAGGTAATTTTAGGCATTGACTTTTCTCCACTTTTGTAGTATCGGCCCCAACAAGTGGGCTGGTATCATAGCGTTGCGTTGGAGTCTTTCCTCCCCCGGCTTTATGAAAATCACGCTCTTAACTGAAAGCCGAACTCAGCAAATCCCTTTGTTTTGTCGTGCGGCTCCAAAACCTAATGGGTTTCTAAGGGTCGACTTCCAAAGGAAAACAAATTTAGCAAAAGGTCGCCACAGTCCAGTGTGTTCGGTAACTCCTTATCTAAGAAAGATCCTTGTTAATACATACTGACAGCACATTGATCTCTCCATAAATGAGAGGAGGACTCCATGACTACTTTGGCTCGCGTTCTACACCTTGATTCTTTATGGAATTGGAGGCAACGGCCCTGGTCAAAATTCAGCCTGAGTAGATTCCTGCACCTTAGATTTAACCTTTTTTTATTGTCCGCTTGGCCTATCTCATGTACCAAGGCTTATATATGGATTCTCACCAAGCTCTATTTCTTCTGCAGGCCAGCAGAAGTAGCTGCCATACGGCGAAACATCGCAAAGGCCATGAAGGACCGACAGCCATCAGAGATCAATAATATCTACAAGGGAGTTATCAAGGGAATAGTTCGTCACTATCAAGAGAAGACGTTCAACGGATTTCTGGCAGTGCCCAAGTTCAAAAAGTTTCTCCTCTCCAGGGTGTGCTTTGATGGATTTGAGCGCGTCCTGCAAGATGCCCTCAAAGATGGCAGGGGTGTCATCATAGCGACCGGCCACTATGGGGCCATAGAGTTCCTCCCTTCTTATCTTGTCTTCAGAAAATACCCTACGGTCACTGTGGCAAAGTTTACAACAGAAAGGCTAAAAAAGATTATGATTCCACGGGCAAATGGACAAGGACTCGATGTCATCGTCCCCGGAGATGTTAATAACGTATTGCAGGAAGCGAGCAAGGTGCTCAGCCAGAACAAGATATTTGTGACACAGTGTGACGAGACAGACGCGTGGCATGCAGACCGTAACCATACCATGGAATTTCTTGGAAAGAAGATTCATCCCGACAGAATGCTGAGCGTGCTCTGCCGGAGAACAGGGGCGGTGCTTCTTCTGGGCTTGCTTCACAGGGAAGGTAAGAACAGATACAAACTATTCTTGCACCGGGTGCCAGATGAAGGTGATGTGCCCATAAGCGTCCCGACCCTCAAACTACTTGAAGAATATATATACAGGCACCCTGAACAATGGTACGAGTGGAAAAAATATGAGAGGTTTGCTTGTACAAATTGAACATGCGTTTTAGAAAAAATCAAAACTCATAGCTTACAGATACGCCAACCATATGTGCGTCGCTGTTATACTCTCCATTAGCTGTTCCACCTAAACTTGCACCCAGGCTATTATCCTTTTTCCTGCTCTCATATTTTTCATAGTGGTAACTAACACCCGCAACTAAATTGCCAAATGTTTTACCAACTCCAAGACTGATGCAATGTTTATCAGATGCCGTTATCCCTGGCTCAAAGGTGTCATCCGGTATAGGGTTATCATCGAAACGATAGCCTCCGAAAATAGCGAATGTATCATTTAGATCATATTTAGCTCCAACAGCACAAGACACCACATCCTTCCAGTTCTTCTTAAACACAGAAGTCTTGCTTCCTGCGACTGGCTGGTCAAACTTAAATGCTAATTCTTCGTAACATGACCAGCCTTCCCATCTCCCTCCGACTTCTAGAGTGAGTTTGTCAATTCCCTGATAACACAATCCAAAAAACAGCTGTGCAGGAAGCTCAATCTCGGTAGTTCCGCCTGTATTGGGAAAATTTGCCTTTAGTAACGGTGGGGTGCCTTGGGGAAGCTTGAATTCTGCATTCCCTTCAACATCCACTTTGATTCCACTACGATAGGAAGCTCCAAATGACCAATCTTCATTTGGGCAATACACAAGACCAAGATTGTAGCCAATGCCGTCTCCATCACCATCAAATTTCTGTTCTGCATCTGGAAGCACATATGCTGAAAAATTTATATTCTTCTCCAACGTGGCATCGAGCAGTAGAAGATCAAGACCTCCAGCTACCGCTAATTTATCGTTTACTTTCCACGCAATATTGGGGTTTATATTGAATGTCTGCATCTCCGAGTTGGTGGCAAGATACCTACCTTCCCACTGCTTGCCCCAGTCAGTACCAAGACCAAATGGGCTAATGATGCCCAGGCCCGCTGTAAACCTCTCATTCAGCTGATGTGTCACAAATAATGTGCTTGGATAGAAGACCCGGCTTTCTGTTTTTTCGGTTTTGCCGGTTTGAGCACTCTTGAATTCTCTTGATGGGAATATAAGAGTGGTACCTGCTTCTATCTGTGTTCCTTTAAGCTCGGTAATCAAGGCAGGATTATGGTAGTTAGAAGCAGGTCCTTCACTGTGGGCAATTACACTGTTCTGCATACCCAACTCTTTTGCTCCGTGAGTGTACACTGCGAATCCAGAACCGCTCGCGATTGACGGAGCACCTACTGTACTTAAAAACAGACCTGCTAACACACCTATCCGCAGCCCAAGCAACTTGGATAATTTGTTCTTTGTTCTCATATTTTCCCCTCCATTCTAAAAACACCCTACATCATGCTAAACAATGTAATGCCCCTGAAGTCGAAACATTTTTACTATAAAACCTCCGTTTTGGAAAGCCATAATACGATGAATCCTCCAAAAAAAGCAACCAATGCCGAAACCGTAAAATCAGTTAACTCGGCCGGACAGCAAAAATAGATGAAGGCAATCTCATGTCTCGCCTGACTATTTGAGAATATAGATTAGGATAATCACTGACAACGGACCACTGGCTACAGCCAAGGGACAATATGGAGTATTGACACGCAATGCCCATGTGCCTTAGACATAACGCATGATCCTGTCGTTTCATCCGCGTGTCAAAGGTGATGTCAATCTCCGGCTGACCCCAAAAGGGCTCTTTTCGGAGAAAGAGGCCGGGCTGATCGCCTCGGCCCGCACCATTGTGGTCACCCAGAGCATCAAGGCCCTTCAGTACGAGTTCTGCCAAAGGCATTGCTTGGACATCTTCCCGGATTATACCTACCGGTTCGGTTTTGAGGGAAAATACGGAAACATTCACCTCTTTCGAAAGTTCAATACCCCCCATCCTGAGACGGTCTGCTACGAATCAGTGGAAGACTTTAAGCTCCGTCATTTCAAAAACAAGGAATCCATCATGCCCTTACCCTTTGTGTTAAAGGGGGACCGCGGCGGTGGCGGCTGGGCGGTTTTCCTGATTAGAACCCGGCATGACCTTGTGGAATGGCTTGACATCCTGGGTGATGAACGTCTTCACCCAACCAGGCGTTTCATTGTCCAGGAGTTTATCCCTCACGGCGGAAGGGACCTGCGGGTGGTGGTCATCGGCAGGATCATGAAGGCATACTGGCGGTGCCAGCACAAGCCAGGGGAGTTCCGCAATAATGTCGGCAGGGGTGCGGTGATCGATTACAATCTTGACCCTGAGCTGAAAGAAAAAGGTATAAAGTGCGTGGAAGACTTCTGCTCAAAAACCAATATCAATTTGGCTGCCTTTGATGTGCTCTTTGACCGCAGCCGGCCAAAACCGCAACCGCTTCTTTCGGAGATCAATTTTCTGTTTGGCCGCAGGGGCCTGGGCGGGTCTCCGGCTTTCTATGAGCTTCTGAACCAGGCGGTCCGGCTTCACCGCCCCCGTTCCCCTGCTCTGCCTTTATAACCATAGACTTGTGTCAGAACACACATGTTTCCTGGTGTTCATTAATTCAAGAAAATTGTATGTTCGCTTGGCCTGTCTAAGGCAAGAAGTAATAAAAGATATTGTTTCAAGTTCCTGGTGATAAGGAATTCGTCCTTAACACGCCGATGGCCGTTTTCGCCCAATTCCTTTGCAAAATCCGGGTTGCTCAATAGCGAGCGAATCGCCATACCGGCTCCATCTACCGAATGAACCAATAACCCTGTATAACCATCGATAATTTGAGCAGGTATCCCTCCCACAGCACCGCCTATTACGGGCCTGCCTTTCCAGAGGGCTTCCGAAACAGTTAAAGCGAATCCTTCTCTCAGCGATTTTTGAAGGACGATATCTGAGGCACGCTGAAAGGCATTGATCTCGGTAGCAATAGAGGGGCTGAATAACAGGATATGAATGTCCGGATCATCTCCTGCCTCTGCTCTTACTTTTTCCAAGATCTTTTCAGCTTCAGGATCATCTGCTGCTTTGTCCCCTACTAAGACCAGACGGCAATCCACGTATTTGCGTGCCATTTTAAAGGCCTGGATTACGCCGACCGGATCTTTCCATGGATCGTAACGTGAAATCTGAGTTACAATAGGCTTGTCTCTCGGTATCCCGTATTTTGCCAAGACGCTATCTATATAGGAGGCATCTAATTCTCTATTCTTGTCGTCCAAAGGGTCAATAGCGGGATAAAATCGATATTGAGGAATGGGTAGTTCCGGGGAAAACAAGGCGGAGGAAAATATGGCGGCATCATATTTTTTCACGTATGGCTTGAGGAAGCCCCATACCTGTGCGTTAGGATGAGACAGGTCTATATGGCATCTCCACACCCATTTATTCTTGCGATTTTGGTTCCAATGGATCAAGGCGGCCGGCTGAGGATCGTGAATGACTATGAGATCTTCATCAAGATCCAATTCCTTGTTATTCATTTCATTGTAGTCGAGGTAGGTCTTAAATACATCCTGTTGAAAATGCTCCTCCTTGCCTTGCAAGGCGTTGTGAAAAGCTTTGGTAATTTCAAAAAACTCGTCGCCTCCTTTGATCACGTCCCACTTTGCTTGGACTCCCATCTCATTGAAAAACGGGACAATGCGATGGAGCATTTCAGCTACCCCGCCTCCCACTGCCGTAGAACTGACCATTTTAATGGACCTCTTGCCCACATGAGAGGCTAGGGTTGTGAGTTCTCCAATGATGTCCGACCCGACCACCTCCTCATAATCGCTCAAGGTGGGAATTATCATGTTTAAGTCTCCTAAAGTTGGTTATGCTCTGCTTCCTTCAAATGTTCATCGATCAATTCCAATATTCGAGCCCTGACTCCTTCCAGGGTGTACACGTTCACATCGATCTTCCTGATTCGTTGTGCTAAACGGGGGATATTGAGACTTTCCTCTATCCATGTAGAAAAATCGTCACTATCAAGTTGTGTCCGCAGCCGTGATTCGATAAAATGAAAGAATACAGAATATGTGCTGACTTTTGGCAGCAATTCACGAAACGATTTTAGGTCATAGGCAAACCTGTCGGACAGATAAACGATTCTGACAATATCATACAGGTAGAAAGGTTCGTCAGCTGTTTTTTGAAAGGCATCC
>JABXJX010000109.1 GCA_013375375.1 Desulfobacterales bacterium
AAACCAATGTCGGGTACAAAACGTTCTCATTAGTATATGGATGGTAACCCCGCCGCTCAACTATTTGACCAATATGAAGCCATACGAACATCGCATCTATCGAAGCCTTGTTTCAGATAACAAGTTGACAAGTTTCCGGGTTGTGGTCAAAGAGACCGATCTTCTTGTTAGGGCCGACAGGCCGCTTGAAACCGAAACAAGAGACCTTGTTTTGAAGCACAGAATCCCCATTGAGCGTTATCTCGAACGGCACCCGGATCTTGTCCACGAGTTGATTCCATTGCCCCAGGACCAACTGGCCCCACCCATTGTCAGAACAATGATTGCGGCCGGCCAAAAGGCCGGTGTCGGCCCGATGGCGGCAGTCGCAGGTGCCATTGCCGAGTATGTGGGCAGAGACCTCTTGGCACTCACCAAAGATGTGGTCGTTGAAAATGGCGGAGATATATTTATCAGGACCGGTTTCTCTTTAATTGCGGCCATATTTGCCGGCAAATCTCCCCTAAGCAGCAAGCTTGGGGTACGTATCGACTCGCCGGGGCGCCCAGTGGCGGTTTGTACCTCTTCGGGAACCCTGGGTCATTCCCTTAGCCTTGGAAGGGCCGACGCAGCCGTGGTGATCTCAGAGTCTGCGGCGCTTGCAGATGCCGTTGCCACCGCTATTGGGAACGCGGTGTCAGGCAAGAACGACATTGAATCCGCCATAGCTTTCGGGAAAAAAATAGAAGGGGTTTTAGGTATTGTTGTTATCTTGGATAATGAAATCGGTTTTTGGGGCAATGTAGACCTGGTCAAGCTTACTTAGTCCATGGGTCAGGCACATACAAAAGGGGCTTGAATTTTCAATTAAGTCTGCTATAGTGTTAAGAAATCAGGCTGAGGTGAAAGCTATGCAGACTTTATGGGCCCCTTGGCGCATGGAGTACATTCTGGGCGACAAAGAAGATGAATGTATATTCTGTCTTGCTTTGTCCGAGCGGAATAATCTGACCCTGTACAAGGGTGATCTCTCCATGGTCATGATGAACAAGTACCCATATATTAATGGACATCTTTTGGTTGCCCCAAAAAGACATATATCGTCCTTAGACGAGATGACAATGGAGGAGATGGCCGATTTTTTAAAGACAGTCAAAGATGCGATCGGAATCCTGAAAAAGGTGATGAAGCCGGACGGATTCAACGTTGGTCTAAATCTTGGCATTGTGGCTGGTGCTGGTGTAGAACAGCACCTTCATTTTCACATTGTACCCCGGTGGCACGGAGATACCAATGCCATGACCGTGTTTGCCGAGGTGCGGGTGATACCCGAGCACCTTGAAGCAACCTATCGTAACCTTAAACCACATTTTGAAAAACTCGTCTGATTTTATTGAAATATAAGGAGAATTCAAGATGAGAACTCTGAAGCACGTGCTGTGGTTACTGGCGACCGGTTTTGTTGTTGTTGTCGTACTCCAGAATTTCGATGTGCTTACCCACAAGGAGGCTTTGAGGCTGAACCTTCCTCTTATAGAGGAGTATCAAACAGAGCCTGTTCAACTTTTTCTTTACTTTTTGGGGTTCTTTTTTATAGGCCTTCTCCTTTCTTATTTTCATGGGCTTGGTGAGCGCTTTAAGGCAAGAAGTCTGATAAAGAAACATCTTAAAACAATTAGTAACTTAGAAGAAAAGGTGGAGACACTCAAAAATTTGCCAGTTCATCACGAAAATACCCCTTCCCGAGAAACCGAAATCCCCGAGCCGGATTAGGGTCCTGCGAGTTTTGCCGCTATGGTTAAAGCCACCCCGATGGTTCAGCAATATCTCTCGATCAAGCAGCAGTACCCTGATGCTATCCTGTTTTACCGCATGGGCGACTTCTATGAGATGTTCTTTGAAGATGCAAAGATAGCGTCTCGAATCCTGGAGATTACCCTGACTTCCCGAAACAAGAAGGACGAAAAACCGATCCCCATGTGCGGTGTCCCCCACCATTCCGCCCAGGCCTATATCGCGCGGCTGATTGAGCGTGGTTTCAAGGTGGCCGTCTGCGAACAGATGGAGGATCCGGCAAAGGCTAAAGGGCTTGTGAAGAGGGATGTGGCGAGGGTGATAACACCCGGTGTGATCGTTGACACAGGGATTTTAGATGCAAGATCCAATAATTTCCTCATGTCCGTATTTTTCTTCCAGGACCGTTACGGGATCGCACACCTTGACATTTCCACAGGGACTTTCAGGGTGACCGAATCAAGCAATTTTGACAAGGTCGCAGAGGAATGCCGACGCATAGATCCGAGCGAAATCCTGTTTGCCGGGTCCCATCGCGAATTACCTGAAATCAGGATGTTGACGGAAATCTTTGGAGAATCCCCGATAAACCTCCTGAAGGATGAACACTTTGAGCCGGAATCGGCCCGGACGCGGCTTCTGAGACAGTTTGGGGCTCATTCCCTGGAAGGATTTGGTTGTAATGAGTGGCGCGCCGGCATTTCAGCGGCCGGTGCCTTACTGCGTTACGTAGATGAGACCCAAAAGGGAGAGCTTGTCCACGTCACCGGTATTTCCTCCTACAGCCTTTCTGATTTCATGGTCATAGACGAGGCCAGCAAGAGGAACTTAGAACTCGTTGAAAACATTTGGACCGGTGCCAAACGCGGATCCCTTTTAGGCATCATGGATCAAACCGTAACGGCCATGGGTGCCCGCATGCTGCGGGCATGGCTTCAGTATCCGCTTTTGGATCTTGATCAAATCAAACTCCGGTTGGACGCCGTGGAAGAGGCCAAGGATATGCTTCCCGTGAGGCGTTCGGCGAGGAAGGCCCTGAAGGAGGTACATGACCTTCAGCGCTTAAATGCCAAGATTGCCCTTGACCGGTGCAATGCCCGGGACTTGGTAGCCTTGAAACAGTCTATTCAAAGGCTCCCTAAGATACGTTCTCTGCTTGACGGATTTGCAAGCCGTCTTTTTATCGAGATCACCTCAAAATGGGATGACCTTGCCGATGTGGCGGGTCTGATCGAAGACGCTATCTCTGATGACCCCCCTCTCACCACGGGCGAAGGCGGTATTATCAAGTCGGGCTTTGACAAGGGACTCGATGACCTGATTCAAAGCAGCCGGGAAGGAAAGGATTGGATCTCGCGTCTGGAGGCTAAGGAGCGTCAAGCAGCGGGAATTAATTCCCTGAAAGTGGGCTTCAACAAGATTTTCGGTTACTATATTGAGGTTTCAAAGACTCATATCAAATCAGTGCCGGCGCATTATATACGCAAACAGACCCTGGTTAACGCGGAGCGTTACATTACCGAGGACCTCAAGTCTTATGAGGCCAGGGTGTTAGGGGCGGAAGAAAAGCGGGCCAGGTTAGAGTATGAGCTGTTTTGCGTTGTGAGGGAAAAGGTGGCTCAAAGTAATCGCCGCATTACTATAACGGCTGATCTTGTGTCCAACCTGGATGTGTTGCTGGCGCTGGCTGAACTTGCCGATCAAAATGATTATGTAAAGCCGGTCGTTCATGACGGTGACGGCATCTTTTTGAAAGAGAGTCGTCATCCTGTCATTGAAAAATTGGTATCATCGGAGCGTTTTGTCCCTAATACGATTGAGATGGATCATGCCTCGCAACAGGTCCTTATCATCACCGGACCCAATATGGCCGGAAAATCAACGCTTCTGCGTCAGGCGGCCCTGCTGGCATTAATGGCCCAAATGGGTTCTTTTGTCCCGGCGGAAGAGGTTTCCATTGGAATAGTCGATCAGATATTTACCCGGGTCGGGGCGCTGGACAACCTTGCCGAAGGCCGGAGCACGTTCATGGTGGAAATGCAGGAGACCGCCAATATCTTACATAATGCCACCGGGAAAAGTTTGGTCATTTTAGATGAAATAGGGAGGGGAACCAGTACCTTTGACGGACTAAGCATTGCGTGGGCTGTTGCAGAGTATCTTCACGACTGGAAAGGCCGCGGGATTAAGACCCTTTTTGCCACTCACTATCACGAGCTAACGGACCTGGCCCTTACCAAGCCTCGAGTCAAGAATTACAATGTTGCCGTCAAGGAATGGAATGATGAAATTATTTTCTTGAGGAAATTAGTTGAAGGGAGCACCAATCGAAGTTACGGTATCCAGGTGGCCCGCTTGGCCGGCATCCCGGGGCACGTCCTGGAGCGGGCCAAAGCGATACTAAAAAACATAGAGAGCGGCGAGCTGAACAGCGCAGGAGAACCGGTCCTGGCACGTTCCAAGAAACCTGCCGACAAGGACGCAGACATTCAGCTTTCCCTTTTTAAGACTCAAGGTGAGATTGTGGTCAATGCCTTGAAGAAATTAGATGTATCTAATATAACACCACTTGAAGCGTTGAACCAATTAAACGCTTTAAAAGAAATAGTTGATGATGATCTGTAAGCCAAAAACATTTTTTCTTGTCTTGCTTTTGGTCTTTGCTTTCTATCCACCTATGGCTGCCGGAGGCCAGACCGAAAGAGAGTATCGACAGGCCAAGTCGTGCTTTGAAAAGCTCATGAAAGATCCCGCGAAACAAAGGATTCGGCATAATTGGATTATGTGCATAAAAAAGTTTCGGTCTGTTTACGCGGCTCAACCGGACGGACCAAGGGCGGATGACGCCCTTTACATGACGGCACAGCTTTATGCCAAATTATATAAGACTTCTTTGAGCACACAAGACAAGCAGCAGTCCCTCGATTATTACAACCGCCTGCTGAAGCATTTTCCAAAGAGCCCATACCGGTCAAAGGCCAAGAAAGCGATTGCAAAAAAGACCTCAAAATTCAAGGCAAAGCCGCAGGGAAAGAAGAGATCTTCGGATCAAAAGAAAAGTTCCAGGCCTGAAGCAGGGTCGCTCGCCAAGGTAAAGGGGATACGTTTTTGGTCCAGTCCAAGTTATACGCGCGTGGTCATTGATGTAGAATCAGAGGTACGATATACCCACCGCCTGTTGAAAAAAGATCCTGCCATTGCAAAGCCCATGCGTCTTTATGTTGACCTGGATCGCGCGCGCATCGAGCAGGGACTGAAACCGGTTGTGCCGATCGCGGACAACCTGCTCAGCGATGCCCGCGCGGCTCAATATAGGCCGGACACGGTCAGGATCGTTTTAGATATCAAATCGATCGATAATTTTAAGATATTTTCCCTGCGCAACCCGTTTCGGATTGTGGTCGATGTCAGCAGTGTTCCCAGGAAGACCACATCAAAGACCGCGTCAAAGAAACGATTTAAACACGAACTGGAAAAAGCGAGTAACAAGATACCCAAGGGCGGCCTGGCAAAACAACTGGCGCTCGGGGTGAGAAGGATCGTTATCGATCCCGGACACGGAGGCAGGGATCCGGGTGCCATTGGATATTTAAAGAGTGTGAAAGAGAAGAACGTGACATTAGAAATTTCCAGGAGAGTGGCCAGGAAGATTCGCAAGAAGCTTGGATGCGAAGCAATACTCACCCGGAAAGGAGACACCTTTCTTTCACTTGAAGAGCGCACAGCGATTGCCAATACCAAGAATGCCGACCTTTTTATCTCCATCCACACCAATGCGCACAAGCGGAAGGCCTGTCGCGGGATTGAGACCTATTTCCTGAATCTGGCCACGGATGAAGACGCTATCCTGGTGGCCGCGCGTGAAAATGCCACCTCAGCCAAGAATATCAGCGACCTTGAAGCCATCTTGAGCGATTTGATGAAGAATTCCAAGATAGATGAATCGAGTCGCCTTTCGGGTTATGTTCAAGAATCCCTGGTTAAAAAATTGAAGCCGAAATATCGCTGGATCAAAGACAAGGGCGTAAAACAGGCCCCATTCTACGTGCTGCTTGGCGCCGAGATGCCGTGTATATTGGTGGAAATCGCCTTTATAACGAATCCGAGGGAATGCCGCAGGTTAAACACTGCCGCCTATCAGGACGACATAGCCGAAGGAATTGTAAGGGGTATCAAACAATATATAAAGGAGCTTCATCCTGTCGCGCTTACCCGGTCTGAAGCACAAAAACCCGGCGGATAAGAGCCCTCCTTTGTATGAACTTTTTGATCCGCCTGAGGCGGACTTGCTCACTAAATAGTGTATTGGCAGCCAAGGGGGATCTCT
>JABXJX010000110.1 GCA_013375375.1 Desulfobacterales bacterium
GACCAGGGTTTTTTCCTCGGTGAGCACGATATGCAAGATAAGCGTTGGGCCTATGAACCATCCTACCGCATGCCGTTGATCGTTCGCTATCCTAAGTCGATTGAGGCTGGCACGCGCACAGACGCTCTAGTTGAGAACGTCGATTATCCGGTCACGCTTCTGGATTATGCTGGAGTGACTCGTCCGGACTACATGCAAGGGCACTCGTTCCGCCGCATGCTGGATACAGGCGTTGAGCCGCGTGACTGGAAGAAGGAAGCGTATTACCAGTATTGGATGCACATGGCCCACCACGATGTTCCAGGCCATATCGCCATGCGCACCAAGCGATATAAGTTAATCCTGTTCCATGGTGCGGGAGGGGACCCCACATGGTCGGAACGCTCGGCTCACCGGACGCCACCGGCATGGGAGCTTTACGACCTGAAGATCGATCCCCATGAGATGAACAACCTCGTCGATCATCCTGGATATGCAGATGTTCTTAAAAGCTTAAAGAAGCAGTTCAAAGAACAACGTCGCCGTATAAAAGCAGATGATGCCTCGGTTGCTAAGGACTCGAAGAGCCGGGCCAGAATCGAGACCGTGAATGCGGTGATTGATGAATTCTGGAATGATACCGCAGAAAATCGCAAAATCTCTGCCAGGCTGTCGAAGGATTATTTCGACAAGTTCGGCGATCCGGAGACAGGCAAGAAATATCTTCCGCCCTGGCTGCGCCCGGACGACCTTGACCCGAGTGAGAAGTAACGTTCGCAAAGAGAAAAAGAGCGAAATTACAACGAGAAAGCGTTGGATTGTCTTGGCCGGGCTCATGTCTGGAACGTCACTATCAGTATGGACCCCGGTTGTTTTTGTATTGCATATGATGCGCTGTCGTTATGCCAGCGACGATAAGAAGCTTTGAGACCACTCCCACCAGCCAACCAGAAGCGCACTGAGCCGTGGACAGACGTCGCCAAAATAGCCCCATTTTCACTCGCAAACGACTACAACCTCGCTACAACTGTACAACCCGTTATGTCGAAATTTGAAAAAATCTTGATTCCATAAGCTCTGTAACAATAGTACCTTACAAAACTCGCAAAAATTGCGCACGGATTCAATGCACTGGGCGAAAAAGGTGGCGTGACATCTGAGGATGACAGGGGCCTACAGCTCCATGAACTACCGGCCCCTTGACTTTTTTTGCTGAGGGATTCAGGGCACTTGCCGCTGATCAAGACTTGGCCGGTACTGCGGAAGCACATCAAATCGGCCACCAGAGCACTCATCGAGCTAGAGAAGAATGATTAAATGGAGCAAATTGCTGAATCGGTGACTAGCCCGCGCCGTTCACAGGAGGGCCCAGATTCTCGGGTTTGCCCAAAGGGTCTTCTCTTGTAGTACGTCCGGTAACCCATATGTCCCCCTGGCCCTCGCCGCCAGGCCGAGCCTAATGGAAGTACAGCTCGAGACCGTCTAGGGAGAGGCAAACATCAATGTCCTCGCCGGCGCTGTTGATGACTGGCCCTAGATTCTCCGGTGGATCCCATTCGTCATC
The DNA here is from genome assembly GCA_013375375.1 of Desulfobacterales bacterium. Taxonomy (GTDB): domain Bacteria; phylum Desulfobacterota; class Desulfobacteria; order Desulfobacterales. The sequence continues at coordinate 1,544 of JABXJX010000110.1, forward strand.
TGTCGTTACCGTCTCAACTCATTGCATCCTAATGCATTGGCACGGATGGTTTTCTGCACCATAAGGGAATTGAAATGGAACCGACGTAGTGGTATTATTAAGATTGTAGCGTGAAAGACGCTCGCACATGAAGATATGTAGGAGATTCCGGCTCATAGATACTTGACTAGAAAGGGAGGCAGATCAGCGATGAAAAGGATTCAGGGGTAAATGATGAAAAACGCAGGCATCCTGTTTGCCGGCATACTTATGTCGGGAATTGTCTGTTCGGCATCCACGAACAGACCGAACGTTATTGTCATCATGACCGATGACCAGGGGAACAATGTGGGCTTCCAGGGAAATCCGTATGTAACGACGCCCCATATCGACAAGTTGGCAGAACAGGGGGTTAGATTGAGCAACTTCCATCAAATGCCGATGTGCACGGCGTCACGCGCAGCGCTTATGACTGGGAAATATGCAGAACAGACGGGTGCTTGGCGCACCAGCCTGGGGCGCACACTGATGCACCCCGACAATGTCACGATGGCCGAGGCTTTCAAGGCCAACGGCTATGCGACCGGGCATTTTGGCAAGTGGCATCTGGGCGACAATTGGCCGATGCGTCCGCAGGATCAAGGGTTCGACGAGGTGGTCGGTCTGCGATGCGGCGCGGTCGGTCAGATTGCCGACTACTGGGGCAACGACTGCTTTGACGATACCTACTACCACAACGGGGAACCGAAGCAGTATGAAGGCTACTGCACAGACGTCTTCTTCAACGAGACCATGAGGTTCATCAGGGACAATAAGGACGAACCGTTTTTCATCTATCTGGCGCCGAATATCACCCATCTGCCGTTGAAAGTGGCGGAAAAATATTCAAGGCCACATGTCGACAAGGGTATCGATGAAAAACTGGCCATCCTTTACGGAATGGTTGACAACCTCGATGAAAATGTAGGGCGGCTGACAGCTTGTCTGAAGGAGGAGGAAATTGACGAAAACACGATCATCCTATTCACGACCGACGACGGCGTGCAGGGCGCGGCGGTTTCCCGGACGCCGGATTACTGGAATATGGGCATGCGCGGCAACAAGGGATCGAAGGAGGAAGGCGGCCATCGTGTGTTCTCATTTCTACGCTGGCCCGCGGGGAAAATCGGTGCTGGAACCGAGAACGATACGTTGATTTCTGTGATGGATGTTTATCTAACGCTGCTGGAGCTGTGTGATCTCGAACCGCCTGCGGGCGTCGAATTCACCGGGCGTTCGTTCAAGCCTTTCCTGGAAGAACCGCTTGATCCCGAAGAGGACAACCGCATGTTCTTCTTCTATTACTTCAACCCCAAGAGGCTGCACGACCGCAGTGATGCCTGTGTGATTTGGAAGAACTGGCGACTTTTGGGCGGAGAATGCCTCTACGACATTTCCAAGGATCGCATGCAGGAAAAAGATGTCGCCGCCGAGTTTACGGAAGTGGTCGAAAAGATGACAACGGCCTTCGACATGCACCACGTCCGAGGTCTGGAGCTGATCAAGAAACCGGTCCGGATTATTCTGGGCGACGCACGTGCGCCGAAGGTCGGGCTGACCAGCCAGGATATATACAGCGATCCCAATGCAGGACGCCAGTCTTTCAGCCAAAGCGACGCCCTCAATCTGACACAGTCCAAAGGTCCGTATGCTGTCAAGCTGGCCCGCAGCGGCCGATATACATTTAAGCTTTCCCGCTATCCGCTCTACACCGATTTGCCCTTCGGAAAAGGCGGACGGAAGATGGAGGAGGTTTTCGCCATCGAAAAGGTGCGTATGTCCATTGCGGGTCAGACGGTAGAAAAGGCGGTGACGCCGGAGGATACCTATGCTGGTTTCACACTGGAGCTGGAGGCGGGTGACGCCGATCTGGAAACCGCACTGATCGGCGACGGTAAAGACGGTGTGGCCTATTTTGTAAACGTTGAGTTTGAAAGGTGAGAGTATCATCGACTAGTCGCTGAGAAGATGCAGCCCTTGAGCTGATGACTAAAATGTTGTGCACACACAGGTGTTTTCTTGAAATCAAATTGGAATTCAAATATACTCGCCCGCGATAGCGGCTCGTTGCGAACACTAACGAGGCCTAGACAAGATCGGTGACTGAAATGGCAGCGAGTCTGGCAGGTTTGTAGGAACTGAACAGGATCTTCTCAATGAGAGTGAAACGGTTAACAGTAATCATCACTGCATTCTTAGTTTATTGCATTCTTGTCGGATCTACTCCGATTAAAGCGAGAAGCCAGAATGACATCGTGGGTAATCAACCTGTACCTTCCTATTTGAAAGGCTACGAGCAGCTCTATAAGAAGAATCCCCACACTGCAGGTCTCGAGTGGTTCAAGGATGCGAAGTTTGGCCTTTTCGTGCATTACGCTCTTGCGAGCCTACTCGATGGAGGCAAGTGGGAATACGTTAAGCTGATTGAGAAAAATGGAGCCGACAAGGTTAACTGGAAGCTCTTTCAAGAATTCAAAGCGGAGAAGTTCAATGCTGATCGAATCTACGATCTAGCTTTGGTAGCGAACATGCGATACATAACATTCACAACTAGTCACCTTGGGCGGCTTCGGATGTACAAGACGAAGGTTACAAATTTTACAAGCCTGAATTCGCCCGCAAAACGGGACTTGGTAGCGGAGTTATCCCAAGCGTGTCAAAAGACAGGGCTCGGATTATTTCTATATGTACCTCCTGAGACAGCTCAGACTGATGACGAACGTATACATCAAAATTACACAACTCTACGAGAGTTGCTCATACAATATGGTCCTATCGCTGGAATATGGTTCGATGGAATCGGTGACTTTTACAAAAATCCAGAAAATTATGAGAGACTTTCCGAGACATATAAATTGGTACGGTCGCTCCAGCCACAGTGTCTTATCTCTTTTAAGGAAGGCGCTATTGGCGAGGAGGATTTCATAACACCGGAGCATTTCCTACTCCCGGCCCCGATAACGTGGGATACTAAGAAACGTCAAGATCGCTGGCAAATCAGGCTTGAGCGATGGGAAAGACAATCTCGCCAGGGATGGGAGAGGTTCTTCAAACACAAGCCTGCAGAAATTAATACAGTGATGCAGGAGTGCTACAATAGAGATGGAATCGGGCAGGCAGGCGGTTGGATAAATGATGAGTCTGCCCGACATTTGACAGCTGATGAGGTGATGTATCTTCTCGAAAAGGCCTGGTCTCTTGAGGCAAATTTACTTTTAAATATCGGGCCACGTGGTGACGGTTCGATTCATCCCCAGGATGAGGAGATTCTCAAAGAAGTCGGTAGGCGTTTGAGTAATTATGGTTTCCCTGCCGGAGACTAAAATGGTTGCTCTGAGTCTCAAGTGAAATCATATTCCCACAAAATTTAGCGCTAAAAAGTCACGTGTTATCCATTTGTAAACGTTTGGTTTCTTTGAAAAGTCGCTTCTTTCAAGAACTGAAAAACACCGCGATTGATATGGTGACAACATGACACCATTTTGACACTACAAATACTGATTTTTCCCGTATTGAGTCCTAAAAAATGCCATTTAATTGGTCAAGGACTAAATTTTTTATATCAGTAACGTATTCAATGTACGAGTCTGTTCTATCGTCACGGTCAGTCACATCACGAATAGTCCATTCTGGAGGCGCTTTGTTCTGCAAAATTTGCAAACCGCCAATTCTTTAGCGTGCCCATCCGACTGTTTTTCGGAATTCCAGCTTTTTTAGCGTCTCTACGTTCAAGGTTATACAAGCAAGCAAGACAGTACTAAAATCGAAAGAGGCTAGATAGGACTACGGAAATCTCTATGCTTTCTCCGCCCCATCGAAAGGTCTACCCGAATAGTCTTAAAGGCCGACTTTTTCGCTCGAAATCATAGTAAACGCTAACGGAGTCCTTGACAGCCCTGTAAATATGGGTAAAATAGAGAAGTTAGGATGATAAATTCAAGCCCCTGTCTGTTTCACATGGAGGAGCGGTGAGAAGCAGAGGCTTGCTTCGTTAGTTCATGGTGCCACGGAGCAATGAAAAAGGAAGAGGGATGACCCTTAACAGTTAAACTCCACTTTTGATCCTATTGTTCCTCTTGAAAGACCCCTGCTTTTTCCCTCCTGCCGACAGAGGGGTTTTTATCGAATAATAAAGTCATAAGAATAAGAGCCCAACCTGAACTTATGAGCCTTATGTGTTCTGAAACATCAAAATATAAACATTTCTCTACTCCCACAGGGTATAAGGATTGTCGTACGGCATTAACACATGTATTAACGAATCTCGCTAAACATGGTGGACGTTTGGGAGCTCTATTGTTGCGTTTTCAAATTATAAATGATAAGCGGGTCTTTAGTTCTATCCTTTTAGACCGTGGTGAAGGTTTTGTGGATATTGGTGACGATGGCAAGAGGGTCGGCCATGCACCGATCCATGAAGTTGTCAAAGAAGGAAGATCTTTTAGATTGCCACGCGGGGCAGGATGTGTTCTTACTCAAACGGTTGAATTAGC
>JABXJX010000111.1 GCA_013375375.1 Desulfobacterales bacterium
CTTTCCTCATGATCTTCACAATGATGGTGGCTTCCAGGTCGGTGCGGCCTCGAACCATCTCATCGGAAAAGGCCCAGTTTTTCTGTATCCGGTGCCAGATCTCGGCATTATAAATATCCAGAAGCTCCAGGGTCTTCTTGCTCGCCCTGCCTCCGGCCATTCCGTCCCTCAAAACAACCCCTGGGTGACTTTCGACTTCCTCTTTTAACTTATCAACGGCCTGAAGCACGGGACGGGGCCTCGACTTGGGGGCCTCCTTCTCGATTTTTGCAATAGCGCCCTTGATAACCTTCGATGCATCAAAGGTCTTTTGCTTGAGCGACCTCTTGACCTGCACCGGTTTTGGGGCCATGGATACTGCTTTGTCGGGAGCCTCCTTTTGCTTCGCAGCTTCCGGCGCCTTTGCCGGCTTTGGAGATTCCGGCCGCTTAGCCGGTTTCACGGGTTGTTCTTTTTTCAACTCAGCCCGGGGGGGAGATACCCGACCAGGACCTGCTTTCGGCCCGAATGCCGCCTTGGGGAGACTTACCAGGTCCACCTCAACAGCAGAAGGTATATACATTCCGGCAAATCGTAACTCGGGCAGGGAGATAACACCGAAGAAAAAAAGGATGTGGCATAATATAGAAAGGCCCGTCATCCAGACCCAGATTCGAACTGTGTCACGGCCCTGGTCCAAAACATTTGTATGGGCAGGCATGAGCTCGGTTCTTTTTGCTATCGCCTCTTACCTCTCTTTTTTAGAGGCTCTGTGACCATTCCCAACTTTTTCACACCGGCGTTCTTTACCTCTGCCATAACGCGAACAACGACCCCATAGGGTATGCCCTTGTCGGCACGGAGGTATGCCTTCTGATCGGGGTGGCCTTCATAGATCTTTTTCAGTTTAGCCTGCAGGGCCTCCAGAGCCACTTTATAATCGTTTATATAGATCTGCTGGCTGCGGTCGATAGTAATGATCAGGTGTTCTTGTTCTGTTTTAAGGGGATTGGATGTGGTCTGAGGAAGTGATACAGGTACCCCTTGCATCATCATAGGTGCTGTGATCATAAAAATGATAAGCAAGACCAACATAACATCTACCAGTGGAGTTACGTTGATATCAGACATGAAGGGACTGTTGCCGCCTTGCACAGCCATGCGCCTATCCCCCCATTCCTCTCATCTGGTCTCGTTCTATGAGGTTCAAGAAATCGACCGAGAAATTGTGCATTTCCGCTTCCAGAACACGAACCTTGTTTGTAAAGTAATTATAGGCAACAACAGCCGGTATTGCAGCAGCCAATCCGGCAGCCGTGGCAATGAGCGCCTCTGAAATGCCCGGGGCCACCACGGCCAAACTGGCGGAACCCCTCAGGCCGATTCCGCGAAAGGCGTTCATGATCCCCCACACAGTACCGAAAAGGCCTATGAAAGGTGCTGTGTTCCCGGTCGTTGCTAAAAAAGGGATGGCCTTGCCCAGCCCAGCCAGTTCCATGTTTACAGCTCGCCGAAGGGTCCGCTTGATGTTGTCGACCGCAACCATCTTTTGGCTGAGCGACCCTTCTTCCGTCAAGTCACTACTTGCGAAGGATGAGTGGGATTTGTTCACCTTTCTAAACTCAACATAAGCCATGCGAAACACCCTGGCGACCGGGCTGTACCGGAGACGCTTTGAGGCTGCAAAGGCCTCGGAAAGACCAGGGCTATTCCAAAAAAGGTCAAGAAAATCGGCTGATTCCTTGCGCCCCTTCCTAATAGACCAATATTTGGCAAAGATAATGGCCCAGGAGGTTATTGAGAAGAACAACAGAAGCACCAGGACAAAACGAACCATGGGACCTGCGTGGAAAACCATCTGAATGATGTCATTGCTGGTCGGGACCGGCATAGCACCTCTTGTACTGTATTTTGGATTGCGGATTTATCAGCGAAATTTTAAATTATTTGTATTATCTGACCTTGTTTTTCCTTACATACAGTTTTGGGCGCAAATTACATGACGTTTATTTAGGTGTCAAGTTATTTTCAGGTTGCCTTCGTCGCCCCAATTGTATAAATAGTACTATTATGCAAGCTATAGCAAATCTGCTTTTTGAAGCCAGGATTCTAAACTAACGAATAACGAACATGATGAGACTTCAGTCTATCATCGGCCAAGAACGCCCAATCCGATTCTTGACGCAAATGCTTCAAAAAAAGAGTGTGCCCCATGCCTTATTGTTTACAGGGATCGATGGGATCGGCAAGCAAACAACGGCTGTAGCCTTTGGCATGGCCCTTAACTGCTTGAGTCCTGTGGGCGAGTCGGCCTGTGAACAGTGCCCCTCGTGTCAAAAGGTAGTTTCCGGAACTCACCCGGATATAATCATCGTAAAACCTGAAGGTGCCTTTATCAAGATCGACCAGATCCGGACTATCTCCAGACAACTGAGATTTGCGCCCCTTGAGGGAAGGTGGCGTGTCGTGATCATCAATGATGCACACGCCATGAACCTTGAAGCATCTAATGCTATTCTCAAGATTTTAGAGGAGCCGCCTAAAAGTACGGTCATAATACTAACGGCAAGCCAGAAAACGGACCTGCTGCCGACCATTGTCTCCAGGTGCCGGCAAATCGCCTTCGGGCCGATTCCATATGAAAAGGTTTCTGAGACGCTTGTTGAGTTGCGCGGGCTTGACAGACAAACGGCAACAACACTTGCTGTATTGACTAAAGGGAGCTTAGGCAAGGCACTCTCTGTGGATGGAGAAAAGTGGACCATTTGGCGTAAACGTCTTCTTGAGCAAGTTGCATCCCTTTCCACAAGATCGGTCCAGCCTGTTTTTGCTTTTGCCGATACCCTGTCACGTGATAAAGATAAATTATTCGATGCCCTGGATATAATTATGACCTGGTTCAGGGACATTCTTATGTGTAAGGTCTCTCCTGAAAGGATCATTAATAAGGACTGTGCGGCCGAGATCCGCAATGCATTACAAGGGCGGTCGATCAATGAGCTCCTGGAAAAGATGGAGGCCGTGCAAGCAACACAAACCGCCATCTCGCGGAACTCAAATCCTCGGCTGGCCTTAGAGGTAATGATGATGCGTCTGTTGAAGTGAGCTAAAGTTAATGAAAAACTTTTGTACTCGACATTGGTTTGGGGTCACGATGCCTTTTCTTTCGTTCCGAGTCTCCCGGGCTGGTGTTTTTGGCAACTTAATCTGTGGTGGAGTCTTGCCCCCTCCGCATTGCCGCCATCGGCGGCCAGCGGTTTCCCCCACAGATAAGTCACAAAAACACGGCGCCCTCCCGCCAGTCACTCCAGAAAAGACATCATGACCCCCTATTTATGATGTCGGATAGTTAATGTACTTTTTTGTAACTTTAGGCACTTTAGTTCACTTTAGCTCACTTTAGGCACTTTTTTTTGGAGACATTATGGGTAAAATTGTCGGGATAAGCTTCAGGCCGGGAGACAAAATCTACAATTTTGATGCAGGGATATTTGTACTTTCCTGCGGAAGTCATGTGATCGTGGAAACCGAGGATGGTTTGGAGTTCGGCACGGTGGTAGTACCTCCCAGGCCTGCTACAAAGGAGGAATCCAAGATTTCTCTGCCTAAGGTCTATCGCTTAGCAAACGAAGAGAACCTTGCCCAGCACAGGAAAAATCTTGAGACAGAGAAGTCAGCCTATTCATATTGCCTTGAATGCATCGACGAGTTAGGGCTTGAAATGACACTCGTCTCTGTACAAAACCTTTTTGACGGAAGCAAGCTGACTTTTTATTTCACGGCTGATGGGCGTGTCGATTTTCGAGAGTTGATCAAGATGCTGGTTAAGGCCTACAGGGCACGAATTGAATTGCGTCAGATCGGGGTGCGCAATCGAGCCAAGATGTGCAGTGGTATCGGGAGGTGCGGCCACGTGTTATGCTGTTCTGCATTTATGAATGACTTTGAACCGGTATCTATTCGGATGGCTAAAGAGCAGGGTATGCTTCTGAATCCTTCCAAGATTTCAGGCCTGTGCGGCAGACTTATGTGCTGTTTGGCGTTCGAATATGACGCCTACTGTGACATCAAATCTAAATTCCCCGAATTCGGAAAGTACCTCCGGACCAAAATTGGGTCCGGAAAGGTTGTAAGACAAAACTTATTGAGAGAATCGATTACTATCAAGACCGACGAGGGACGCGAGCTTGATGTGGGATTAGACGAGATTATCGAGGAGATAAATGCCTGAATCATTCTACATTACAACTCCCATCTATTATGTAAATGCACGGCCTCACTTAGGTCATGCTTACTCCACAATTGTGGCCGATGTCCTGAATCGATTCAACCGGATGTGCGGCCGGAAAACTTACTTTCTGACAGGAACCGATGAACATGGTGACAAGGTGGTCCGAGCGGCCAAAGAGGAAGGCTTGAGTCCGATGGTTTATGTGGACCGGATCAGCGAGCTTTTCAGAACATTGTGGCCCGAACTCCACATAGAATATGACTATTTCATAAGAACAACAGATCCTGCTCACACAAAGGTAGTCAAAGAAATTCTACAGAGGATCTATGATGCTGGAGATATTTATTTCAGCGAATATAAAGGTGCATACTGTTTCGGATGTGAGCGTTTTTATACAGAACGGGAACTGGACGACGGCAAATGCCCGGACCATAAAACAATCCCTGAAGTTATCAACGAATCAAATTATTTTTTCAGGATGAGCCGGTACCAGGACTGGCTTGTCGACTACATCAAGACAAATCCGGACTTCATTCGGCCTGAGCGTTATCGAAACGAGGTGCTCTCTTTTTTGCGTGAACCCTTAGAGGATTTGTGTATATCCCGCCCAAAGACAAGGCTACAGTGGGGAATCACACTCCCCTTTGATGATCAATATGTTACTTATGTCTGGTTCGACGCCCTTCTCAACTATATCTCCGCATTAGGATATCCAGACGGAGAGGCATTCAAGGAATTCTGGCCTACTGTCCAGCACCTGGTAGCCAAGGATATTCTCAAGCCACACGGGATATACTGGCCGATCATGCTAAAGGCGGCAGGCATCCCACAATACCGGCACCTTAATGTCCATGGTTACTGGAATGTGGAAGAGACCAAGATGTCAAAGAGTCTTGGCAATGTGGTAGATCCGCTTGAATTGAAAAATCTATACGGCACAGATGCATTTCGCTACTTTTTGATGCGTGATATGGTCTTTGGACTCGATTCTAATTTCAGTGAAGATGCTTTCATTCAGCGCTTTAATTCGGATCTGGCAAATGACCTCGGAAACCTCTTTAGCCGAAGTTTGACCATGGTCCACAAATACCTCAAGGGGGTCGTACCACAGGAGGAAACCGGCTCAGAGAGCGACTTGGACTTGAGATTAAAAGCCGATGCCGAGAAAGTGGTTCAAGACTACGAGAAGGCCATGGAAGACCTTGCCTTTCACAAGGCCTTGATAGCTATTTGGGAATTCATAAACCATATCAATAAATATATAGACGTGACCGCACCGTGGGAACTTGCCAAAAGAAAGTTCCAGCACAAAGAGCTTCAGAGAGTACTCTACAATATCCTGGAAGGCCTTCGCATCGTTTCAGGGCTCCTCTATCCCATTATGCCGCGGGCTGCACGGCTTATGCAAGAACACCTTGGGTTGCCGTCAACAGATGCCTTTCAGAAACTCCAAGACCTCACAGTCTGGGGGCAAACCACCCCGGGAACGAAGCTCCCAAAAATGCTTACTTTGTTTCCGAGGATTGACCGTGACAAACCCGGACGCACTCCTATGTCTCACCACCTTTTCAAATAACAATACCTATTGATATTTTCTATACCACAGCCATACTGTTATCAATATTAAGTATTGGACTTTTTCGACATTGTTCAATAAATTTGTATTTTACGATGTCGCCTGTTGCTTATTTCATCACGAAAGGAGACCTTTATCTTAGGGCGAAGCGAACGGTCGCCCGCTTTATCTGTTGGCAGTCAAGGGGGATCTCTTTTTGAGATCAGGTCACTTAATATTGCCTGATAGCCTTCCCAACGGCACCATAT
>JABXJX010000012.1 GCA_013375375.1 Desulfobacterales bacterium
TCTGGGTCTGCCTTAAACTTTTTGGCATTTACCTGAAAGTGGTCTCCCTGGACAAAAAGCGGACCTTCATATCCCTCTTTGATGGCCGCTGCCGTTACCACGCTAAGGTATTCAGCAGGTCGCTGGTCCGTGTATCCGATCTCAGAGCGAGCGATCTCAAAGATCAGCGCACCCACCCTGCGGGGAAGGGCGGCCCTAAAGACGGCCCGAGCACTATCATAGGCTATTGCGCGCAGATTGATAGCAGGCACCGTAAAATTAACAGGCACTTCCCCTCGGCCACGGGCGGTATAGAGTTCATGAATGGATGCCGGATAAATCCCCAGCACCTGTCCCAACTCCCACAGGAGCCACCTCGCACAAGCCTGCTGGTCGTGGTCTCCAAAGACTGCGTTTTTGGCCAGTGTGTCTACTGGTGTGCCGCGCAGTTTCTTGTCATCCGTAACCGACACCTTCCCATCATCTGCCATGGTTACCGAACCTCCAAGTTGCGCCAGCAAGGCTTCCAATGCTTTTGAGCTCATTTGCCCCTCCTTGACGATTGATGATTGACGATTGAAAATAAGATTCAATCTTCAATTTCCGTTCCGATTCTAAATATCAGCTTCCGGGCAAAGAGGCAAGCCTTTCAGGGGCTTTATTGGCCATCTACCAAGGACCAGCGTTCAAGTGTTTCTTCGGGAATACCTTCAATAAATCTGGAAGGCCTGGAAAAGACCATCCCCATGCCTCGCTCGTATGTGTTGATAGGGTAGGTGCAGTAAAAATTTTCCTTTGCCCGCGTAGCCGCCACATACATAAGTCGAAGCTCTTCTTCCATTTCTTCATCACTGCGTGCGGCATAGGTTACAGGGAAGCGTCCCTCCAGGACCCATATGATAAATACTGTATGCCATTCAAGCCCTTTGGCCGAATGAATGGTGGAAAGAACCAGTTGTTCATCCTCATAGTCAGTAGCCAGGATATCGTTTACACTGGCATTAGGGGGCTCAAGGGCCATATCAGAAAGGAAGTTTTCAAGATTCTGGTAGCGCTCCATAATCGTCAAGAGATGCTCCAGGTCTTTGGCACGCTTAGGATAGTCGTCATATTTTTTTTCCAAGATCGGCTCATAATAACGCATGAGACTGGCCCCAATCTCGACCAAGGGGAGATTGTTCCCATCAAGGCTTTCCAGTTTTTTTCTCAGTTTTTCAAAAGCCCCGGCATAACCGGGCTTTGTTTTTACGGCGGCCAGGCCTTTGATACCTATGCCGGACCTCGCGACGGCTTGAAATATCTCTTCTGTTGTCTTGGGACCGATTCTTTCTACCATGAGGAGAACGCGATGCCAGCTAACAACATCCAGGGGGTTTGCAAGTATTTTCAAGTGCGCAATAAGATCTTTGATATGGGCGGTTTCCATGAACTTGAATCCGCCCACCTTTACAAACGGAATGTTTCTCTGATTGAGCTCGATCTCCAGGTCAAAAGAGTGATAGCTGGCACGAAACAGGACCGCGATCTCATTGAGAGGGATTCCTTCCTCCCGGAGTTCAAGGATCCTTTGGCTCACGAATTGCGATTGCATCCGTTCATCTTCAGCGGCCACTAATGCCGGCACCGTATTGGATTGCTTTCGCGTGAAAAGGACCTTGGTGTACTTTTCTCGTGCACGTTCTATAATTACATTGGCAACATTCAGTATGGACTGGGTGCTCCGGTAGTTTTCTTCCAGCTTAATGATCTTTGTGCCCGGAAACATTGCGGGAAAGTCCATTATGTTGCGGAAGTTGGCTCCGCGAAAGGCATAGATGCTTTGAGAGTCGTCTCCCACCACCATGACGTTATTGTGGCCGGCGGCAAGGAGCCTGATAATATCAGCCTGAATCTTGTTCGTGTCCTGGTATTCGTCAACCATTATGTAACGATAGGCTTGAGAAAGAGTTTCTTGCACATCCGGGTTCTTTTCGAGCAAGTCTCTCATGTGGATCAGGAGATCATCGTAATCCATCAGGAGATTGTTCTGCTTATACGCCTGGTAAGCCTCATAGAGGCGGAGGAGATCCATAGTCTCTTTGGAGAAATGCGGATAGTCTTCAATGATGACTTCCTCGATGGGAACCGCCTTGTTTACAGCCTTGCTATATATGGTAGCGATGGTCTTCTTGCGGGGAAATCGGTGCTCTTTGCGGTTCAGCCCCATCCTGGTGCGCAGAAGATTGATCGCGTCCTCTGCATCGGCCCGGTCCAGGATATTAAACCCTGAGTGAAAGCCTAACTTTTCCGCATATTTTCGCAGGGTCAAGTTGGCAAAGGAGTGGAACGTTCCGCCGGCGACTTTTTCGCAGCGATGGTCCAGGAGAGTTGCGGCCCTTCGGAGCATCTCCTGGGCTGCCTTGCGCGTAAAGGTCAGGAGCAGAATGGATGACGGAGGTATTCCTTCTTCAACCAGTCTGGCAACCCGGTATGTAAGGGTTCGGGTTTTGCCGCTTCCGGCCCCTGCAATCACAAGCAGGGGCCCCTGCAAAGTGGTCACGGCCTCATATTGGGCAGGATTCAGGGCTTCCCTATAAGGGATGGAGAAGGCCTTCTCTTCGGATCGGGGTTCGCCTGAGGCGGACTTGATGATGTAGCGTCTCATTAGATTTGCAAGGGGGAGTATGGGCTGTTGTTGTCAGCTGTTGGGAAGCGGTACAGTACTTTTGAAAACATGAAAACAATATTCTAAGGACATTTGATCCCGAGGCGACAGATCTATGAATTCGACACCGATACCTTCCTTGATCACACGCGCAACCCGGGCCTTTACCTGAATAGCGTTCTTTTCGTGAGGAAGCTTTATGACAAGATCGACTTCATCTCCGATCTTGAACGGGGAAGTATCTTCGATCTGTATAAGTAGCCCGCCCATGCTAAGGTCGATCACTTTATTTAATCCTTGATGCCCCTTTATCGTCACAGGCAGGTAAAAATCTATTCTCGGATTTTTCCTTTCGGCTTTACCCATATTCACATTCCTCACTACAATCAGCGTCTGTGGAACATCCCTTTGGCTCCAACCTCATGGAATTGTACTACCCAAGGCCATTTTATCTATCAAAAGTTATACTAATCTTGTCGAGATGTCAACATGCCCTGATAAAAACTCGTCTGCTATCAACGCAGCAAGCCGGAGGGAGGAGTCTGTTATCGGCACGTGAAGCTGTTGACCGATACAATTATGTGTGGTATTATTATATCTTATCTCCCTTTTTGGAGAAACATAAAATGAAAGATGAAGACAAGACGAAAAAACAGCTTATTGACGAACTGTTGAAAGCCAGACGGCAATTAAAGGAATATTCCGAGATGCTTGCCATGGTACCTGATATTGTTTACAGGATAGACGCTGATGGGCATTTTCTCTATATAAATAGCACTGTTAGAGATTTAGGCTATTCCCCTGAGGAATTGACAGGGAAACATTTTAGCCAAATTATACATCCTGCTGATGTCGCATGTGTGAGCCGTGCCGCTGTTTTGCAGAGATATAAGGAAGAGATAACCGGAGATAAAAACGCACCGAAACTTTTTGATGAAAGAAGAACCGGAAGAAGGGTAACAAAAAGTCTTCTTGTTCGGTTAATACAAAAGGACTGGAGAAAAGATGAAGATTCACAGAGCATTAAAGATTCAAAAACAATGTATGGAGAAGTGGTGGCAAGCGGACAATACGATGCAGCGCCAAGTCGAAAGGATAAAACTTTTCTTGGGACTGTGGGAACTATCCGAGACACCGAAGGGCGGAAGCACGTTGAGGGACACCGGGCAACAGTGGGAATCATAAGGAACATCACGGAACGAAAACTATTTGAACAACAGAAAGAACAATTTCAAGAACAATTGCAGCAATCACGTAAAATGGAAGCTGTCGGAGAACTTGCAGCCGGGATTGCCCATGGCTTTAACAACCTACTCATGGCGATTCAGGGAAATGTCTCTTTGATTCTTTTAGACATTGATTCCACGCACCCTATTTATGAAAGGCTAAAGAAAGTTGAAAGACATGTTCAAAGCGCATCGAAACTGACCGGACAGCTTCTTGGATATGCCAGGAAGGGTAGATATGAGGTCAAACCAATTGACCTGAACCAAGTAGTGGAAGAGAGTTCTGAAGCCTTTGGAAGTGCCAGAAAGGAAATTACGATTCACCAAGAGCTTGCCGGGGACTTATTTGCAATAGAGGCAGACCAGGGGCAGGTTGAGCAGGTCCTGTTGAATCTGTGTCTCAATGCCGCAGATGCCATGCCTGGTGGCGGGAACCTTATCTTGAAAACCATGAATACGACACACAAGGATATGAGAGGCAAGCGATATGATCCAAATCCGGGCAATTACGTCCTGTTAACAGTCACCGACACGGGTATGGGTATGGATAAAGAAATCATAGAGCGTATTTTTGATCCGTTTTTTACGACCAAGGAGATGGGCCAGGGCACCGGCCTTGGTCTGGCTTCTGCTTATGGTATCATCAAGAGCCATGGCGGGTATATTGATGTCGATTCCAAGAAAGGGGAAGGGACCACTTTCAGTATTTATCTCCCTGCATCAGAGAGAAAGGGCCTAAAGGCTGTCAAAACTGTTGAGCGACTTGTTCAGGGAACCGGAACTGTTCTCCTGGTAGACGATGAAGATGTGATCCTGGAAATAGGCCGCGAGTTGTTGGAGGCGTTGGGATACAGGGTACTGTTAGCTGAGGACGGAAAAGAAGCGGTCGAAGTTTATAGGAAAGATCAGGATGGTATAGACATCATTATTCTGGACATGGTGATGCCGGATATGGGTGGTGGTGAGGCCTATGACCGGATGAAGGAGATCAACCCGGATGTAAAGGTCTTGCTTTCAAGCGGGTACAGCATTGATGGTGAAGCCACTGAGATATTGGAACGAGGCTGTGATGGTTTTATTCAGAAACCGTTTAATATAAAGGAGCTGTCCGGGAAAATCAGGGAGATTCTGGGAAAGGAATAGACTTTTCTTCCAGATTGTGAATGCGCTATCCCAAAAGGCGACCTTTGTGAACCGCAAAAGCGAGCGTATTCCCCGCAACTCGTGGCAGGGGTCTTCAATGGTGAACTTGCTAAGGAGAGCCGTTAGAATAGAATAACCTTCACAGGGGCCCCCTTGTCCAAACCTTCTGAGTTTGTGTCGATCCTAACGAGCCCGTCCGCTTTCACCATGGTGTGGATCAGGCCGGATTTGCCCAGAATCGGTTCGGCATAGACCTGGTTTTGTTGATGTACAAGCTTCACGCGCACATAATCCTCTCGGCCCTGGACCGATGCCAGGTTCCGGCTCAACACAGCGGAGACCTCGTGTGTTGTGCCTATCCGGTTTTTGGAAAGTCCGTTTATCGCCTCAAGCATTGGGCGAACCATTACATGGAAAACGACCATGGCCGATGCGACCTGTCCGGGAAGACCCCAGATTGCCTTTTGCTTGCTACGGGCCAAGATGGTGGGCTTTCCCGGACTGATTGAAACACCATGAACCAAGATTTCGGCATCGGTGAAACCTTGAATCACGTCTATGGTGAAATCACGGGAGCCCACCGAACTGCCGCCTGAAATCAAGACCATATCGGCCTCGACAAGGGCTTTTTTACAGAGGCCATGCAACTCATCAAGGTCGTCCCCTGCAATTCCAAGATAGAGAGGAACCCCGCCTGAGAGCCTGACAAGGCCTGTGAGAGTATGGGCATTGACGTCACGCAGTTGGGAAAGCCCCGGGGTTTGTTCAATAGGTACAATTTCATCGCCGGACGAGATGATGGCTACAACGGGCTGCTTGTAGACCTGGACGCGGGTCTCACCAAGGGCCGCCAAGACCCCCATTTCCTGAGGGCGTATGCGGTTGCCCTTTGATAGGATCTTCTTCCCCTTTTGAAAGTCTTCACCGATCTCTGTGACATGCTGTAACGGAGCGGCGCTCTTAAATATTTCAAGGGTGTGCTCATCAAGGGTCTGGGCATGTTCCACCATAACCACGCTATCTGCCCCCTCGGGGAGCATACCGCCCGTGGTGATTCGAACCACTTCCCCGGCATTCACCGAAACCGTGGGCACCTTCCCCATTTCAATGGTCCCGATGATTGTAAGAAGAGCCGGCATGTTCTCTGAAGCGCCGAATGTCGATCGAGCTTGGACTGCGTAGCCGTCCATGGTCGAACGGTTGAATTCCGGAAGATCGATTTTGGAGATAACATCCCGGGATAGAATGCGGCCGTCAGACTGATTTAATGGCAGGATCTCTTCATTGACGCATGGAAAGGTGTGAATCAATTCGAGTACTGTTTCCAAGGAGGTCACTTTAAAAAACTCCCTGTCGGTCATAAGCCTGCTATTCTTCCTCCGTGGTTGTAGACGACCATACTTCCTTGTCGTACCCGACCGATGAGTGTCATGTTGGTTCTTCGGGCAAGGTCAATGGAGAATCTCGTTGCAGCAGAGTTGGATACAAGGATGGATACGCCTAACCGTATGGCCTTCAAGAGAATCTCCGAGGCGACACGTCCGGTAGAGACGATGAGTTTGTCTTCGGTAGGGATATTATCCAAGAAGCATTGGCCGCAAATCATGTCAATGGCATTGTGCCTCCCTATGTCTTCTCGAAAGATAAGGATCTTTTCCGGGGTGGCGAGCAATGCGTTATGGCATCCCCCGGTAGCCATGTAAAGGGTTGAGCGTTCGTGTAGCTCGGCCACCAGCGCCAGGATCTGCTCCGGTGTCACTGTAAGCCTTGTTGTAATAGTTGTGGAAGAGATGGTTTCTACATTGCGCCCGAAATTTGTCCCCTTTCCGCATCCGGATGTAATTGAGCGCTGTAAGGGCTGGAGCTTGAATGGATCGTGAGAAGTCTCAACGTGCACCATAAGCCTTTCGGGTTCTTCTTCAACGCGTATATCCTTTAATTGTTTACGATCCGTAATGAGCCCGTCGGATTTTAAGAATCCCACGGCTAAAAATTTGGGGTGCTTTCCTGTACACAGCAGGGTGACAACCTCATGACCGTTAAGCCGGATGGTTAATGGAACCTCCTGAATGGCCGTTACCCGGCCCTGACGGAAATTGCCTTCCGAAAATTCGGCCACATCATAGGTAAGAGCATCCTTCATGATGATTCCCTTACAAAGGTGCCGCTCTTTCCCCCTGATTTTTTGAGGAGGCAAACATCAGAGATGGACATGGCGCGATCATATGACTTGCACATATCGTAGATAGTCAAGGCGGCGACGGATACCGCTGTGAGGGCTTCCATCTCCACCCCTGTCTGCCCGACCACACGCACGACCGATTCTATCCGGATACTGTGATTGTTCTCATCGGGCGTGAAGTCGACCTGCACGTGGGTTATCAAGAGGGGGTGACACATTGGAATGAGTTCCGCGGTCCTTTTTGCGGCCATAATCCCTGCGATGCGCGCGGTCTTCAGGACATTCCCCTTTTTTACCTTTTGTTCTTTGATCAGATCAAATGTCTCGGGCTGCATGGTAATAACACCATGGGCCGTTGCCTCCCGGACCGTTGCAGCCTTTTCGGATACATCGACCATGCGAACCCTTCCTTCCTCGTCAAGATGTGTGAATGTCGGCATAAGCTTCCTTTCGAGTTAACGTTTACGGTCTATCGGTTACGCTGCTCGTTACGTTTAACGGCTATCGGTTGCGTCATTTTTCAAAATCTTGGCCCAGACCGGGTTTTTCTCTGCGGGCCATTTGACGTAAACCGAGCACCGACACGAGCCACGCAACCGCAACCCTTTGACGAATACTTGCAAGGCAGCAAATCGAGTTGCAGAATCGCCGCGCAATTTTATATAAAGTGTTCTGTCTTACTGGTGACCTGTTTTTTAATGGCATTCAAGGTGTCCTCCAGAACCGGAATGACACGGTCTCGAAAGTTACCGGCCACCACTATAAACATGACGTCATCACCGACCTTAAGCGATCCTTCCTGAATCTCCACCAGTATCTCTACGATGCCAGGCCTCTCTCTTTGTTCAGCAAGGATGTTGTCCAGGGCCTTGCGATCAACCGTAAGGGTCAGACCTGAAACGCGCTGTCCGTCCCGGGAAGTCCCCCGCACCACCCCGTTATGACACAGGATCATTCCAACTTTGGCATAGTCAGTGTGGGATTTGATCTTGTCGATTAAGGCGCTAAGTTCCATATTGCTTTCTCCATTTTGCGACATTCTAACAAGTTGAATATATGTAAATAGTTGAAAAGTCAATATCCTTCCCGCCATTGGAACAATTAAGCTTTATTTGGCATATTTCCCCTTGACAAGGCGAAAGAATATCAATAGCGTTATTTTTCTTTAATTCTTTAATAACCTGAAGTCAAAAATGAATATATCATCACCTCCGATTGTGTCGATTGTAGGAAAATCAGAAGCTGGGAAAACAACCCTTGTAGAAAGGCTCGTCTCTGAACTGAGAGTGAGAGGGTATTGCATTGGCACGATCAAGCATAATGTGCATGGTTTTGATATTGACCATGAAGGCAAGGACAGCTGGCGTCACAAACAGGCAGGCGCCCATACAGTGGCTGTCTCATCGTCCAAGAAGGTGGCTGTTGTCAAGGATGTTGAGACTGAAGAGACCCTTGACGGTCTCGCCTCAAAATACTTCCAGGACGTGGACATCATCTTGACCGAGGGATACAAGAAAAAACAGAGGCCTAAGATAGAGGTTTTTCGGGGCCAGGTACATGAGACGCCCCTCTGTAAAGGGGACAAGCACCTGATGGTCTTTGTCTCTGATATTGACCTTGATATGGGTGTGCCTCGTTTTGAGCTGAACGATATAAAAGGCTTGGGCGACTTTGTGGAAAAAAGGTTTTTGATGAAGTCATTCTAACAGGCTGTTGAAAAACTCTTTTTTTCGCTCCGATTGCCCATTTTTGATCCGCCTGAGGCGGACTAAGTTCGCTCCGCTAAAATTGCAAAACTCGGCATACGCCTCAAACAGTTGCAATTTTTGACGCTTCGCTTCACTAAGAAACTTTCGCAAAAACGGTCAAAGTCGCTCATTCAAGAATTTTTCAACAGCTTGCTAAGCCATCCCGTAACATCTTTTCAGAGGCGTAGAGGTCTTCCGGCGTGTTAATATTGAAAAAGGAAGCAAGGCCTGGGTCTACTTTTCTGAGCTGTGCTTCCGGGATTTCTTTGACCTTGACCTTTGGGAAGAACTTTAGGATCTTGGGATCTTGGTTTTTGAGCTGGTGCTCAATCGGTTTGATGCAGCGCTTTGAATAAATGGTGCACAAGGGCTGATTACCCTTTTCTGTGACAGGCATGATTACATCCCACTTTGGCTCAAGCTCTTCCAAAAGAGCCATGATCAATTCTTTTTTCAAGAACGGCGTGTCGCAGGCCGTGATGAAAGCATGGGGCGCTGAGGCGTGAACCAGGCCCGCATGGATGCCGGTTAAGGAGCTGCGTATTGAAAAAAGATCTGTTACTATCGTCAAGTCTTGTGAGAGATATTGAAGAGGGTCATTCGTGACCAGCAAGACTTCATCAAAAAGTCCCTGAAAGGTGTTATAAAGCCGGTTTAGGATCGTGTGGCCACCTACGGAAAGCAAGGCCTTGTTCTTGCCTTCCATCCGTTTGTTCAACCCGCCCGACAGGATGATTCCCGAACAAGAATATTTCACGGCATTAAAAAGACTCCTGATTTATTATATATCTCACAGTTTCTACAATATATTAAAAGTATAGTACTTTGTTTTGTAGATTGCAAATGCAAGTTTGCAGTGGAATTGTCCTTGACAATGTATGCAAATGGTCGTACTCACTCATTTTTGAAGTATTAATCAGGAGATCGGCTTTTGAAGAATAAGGGGTTTATTAGGATCAACGAAGAATTGTGCAAGGGGTGCGCGCTGTGTATTGAGGTGTGCCCAAAGGGGTCGATCAGGATAAGCAAGAAGCTCAATATCAAGGGGTACCACCCGGCCGAATACACTGAAAAAGAAAAGAGCAAGAACCGCAAATGTACAGGGTGTTCCCTATGTGCAATAATTTGCCCCGACATCGCCATTGAGGTGTTCCATGGATAGGCGGTTGATGTGTGGGAGTCACGTGATAGGAGAAGCGGCAACTCGAGCCGGTTGCCGCTTCTATGCGGGCTACCCCATCACACCGCAAAACGAGCTCCCCGAATATATGTCCAAACGGTTTGCCAAGATGGACGATGCTATCTTCATTCAGGCCGAAAGTGAACTGGCCGCCATCAATATGGTCATGGGGGCGAGCATGGCCGGTGTGCGGGCCATGACATCGTCTTCGAGCCCGGGGATCAGTCTAAAGCAGGAAGGGATTTCTTACATCGCCGGCATGGAACTCCCTGCCGTGATAGTTAACATTATGCGTGGAGGCCCAGGTCTGGGGAATATTGCACCCAGCCAGCAGGACTATTTTCAAGCCACAAGAGGTGGAGGGCATGGGGGCTATCGGACCATCGTGCTTGCACCTTGCTCGGGCCAGGAAATGGTTACCCTCACCATGAAGGCATTTGATTTGGCTGATGCCTATCGTACCCCTGTTCTTGTGCTGGGCGACGGCCTGATGGGCCAAATGATGGAGCCTGTGACCTTCCCGGATCCGATAGATCCTGCTGCCACACTACCACAAAAGGACTGGGTACTCGACGGTGCAGGGGGGCGAGACAGCCGCCTAATTGCTTCCTTGATTTTAGACCCGATCGACATGGAGCAACACAACTGGAAGCTTGCCGGAAAGTATAAAGCCATATGCGAGAGCGAGACCCGGCACGAATCATATCTTCTTGATGATGCCGTACTTGCTGTGGTTGCCTTTGGCACAGCAGCCCGCATTGCCAAGGGGGCTGTGAATCGCGTGAGGAAAGCTGGTTTGAAGGTAGGCCTCTTTCGGCCTATAAGCTTGTGGCCGTTTCCTGAAAAAGAACTTAAGGCGTTGTCCAGCACTATCAAGCACCTTCTTGTATTTGAGATGAACCTTGGCCAGATGGTCGAAGATGTGAAGATCAGCGTGGGCGAGCAAGCTACGGTAGACTTTCACGGCAGGCCCGGAGGGATCATCTCCACACCGCATGAGATTGCAGGCGAGATCACGAAGCTGATTTACAGATATGATACAGGATGATTGACCAAGGAACCCAATGGCAAAACAGGTATTCAAAAGGCCCGAAGCCCTAAAAGAAAACACCACTCATTATTGTCCCGGATGCGGTCACGGCATCATCCACCGCCTGATAGCCGAGGTGATTGACGAACTCGGGATTCGTGATAAGACCGTGGGGGTGCCGCCTGCCGGGTGCGCTGTACTGGCGTATAATTACATTGATGTGGACATGGGAGAGGCTCCGCATGGGCGAGCCATTGCAGTTGCCACTGGGATAAAGCGAACCCGCCCCGACCTGGTCGTCTTTACCTATCAGGGCGACGGAGACATTGCCGCCATCGGCACCGCCGAGGCCATTCATGCGGCCAGCCGGGGAGAACGCTTGAGCGTTATCTTTGTGAACAATGGTGTGTACGGAATGACAGGGGGCCAGATGGCACCCACCACCCTTCTGGGGCAGACCACAACCACCACGCCCGGAGGGCGGTTACCTCTCAGGGATGGATTTCCCCTTGATCTGAGCCAAATGTTGGCCGTGGCAGGCGGGAGTGTTTACATTGAGAGGACGACCGTCACGTCACCTAAAAATATCATCAGGACCAAAAAGGCCATAAAGAAAGCTTTTCAAGTGCAAATGGACGGTCTCGGGTTTGCCCTGGTTGAGATATTGTCTCAATGCCCCATAAACTGGAAGCTATCGCCGGTAGCGGCATGCAGGTGGGTCGAAGAAGAAGTCGTAAAGAGTTACCCACTCGGGGTCATCAAGGATGCGAGGGAAAAGAGTAACTGAGTTTATTTACTAATGACAATAACCAAGACTATATTTTCCGGCTTTGGAGGACAGGGTGTCCTGGTAATGGGGTATGTGCTGGCGACTTCGGGCATGCATGATGACAAGCATGTTACCTTCCTTCCCTCCTACGGGGCCGAGGTGCGCGGCGGAACCGCCAATTGCACCGTTACTGTAAGCGATGAGCCGATCGCCTCTCCGGTCGCATCATTCCCGGACTTTGCCGTGTTGATGAATACCCCATCTCTCGTGAAGTTTGAAGAAGGGATCAAGGCAGGAGGCATTGTTTTTCTAAATAGTGACCTGGTAGAATTGAAACCCAAGCGCCGCGATATACAGGTGGTCTCCATACCGATAAACAGCATTGCCGAGAGAGTCGGCAATGTCAGGAGCGCAAATATGGTTATGATCGGTGCCTTTATCCAAAAAACCGGCTTGGTTTCCTTGAAATCTGTTATCAGGAGTGTAAAGAGTATCTTTGAGACAAAGGGCTCAAAGGTTCACAAGATGAATACCCTGGCCATCGAGCAAGGGTCGGCATTTGTAAAGTAATTTTGAGCATGATTTGGGAATAGCTTATCAGCATCCGACTATGAAAATTCAGTCATACCGCTTTGGCCACATTGAAATCGATGGGAAGGTCTACCGGAGCGACGTCAAGCTTATCGGCGAAAAAGTGGTGCCGGACTGGTGGCGGGGCACAGGCCATCTTGTGGAACTAGGGGATGTGCAGGATCTTTTAAATGCGGGCCCTGAGATTTGTATATTCGGGACCGGGTATGGCGCTATGCGGGTATCAGAGGCGGTAAAATCTGAGTTCCAAAACCGGGGTATCAAGGTCCTGATCGAAAAAACCGAGTCAGCGTGCAATACGTACAACCGATTCTTACAAGACGGCAAAAAGATCGTCGCCGGCTTCCATCTTACCTGCTGATTATGGGATGGTTTTCATCTTCCCGATTGAAAGGTCGTGAAGTGGGATCAGGATGTCAGCCATCTCCTTGATCTTTTGCATACTATCGTAGGCCTCCATGACATTGATGTGTACCCCGGGAGCAATAGCCGGCCCCGTAGCCGGAAAGTTCTTGTCGTTACAGCAAAGACCGGTGATAATAGCTTTTCCTTTTGATGTATTGATGGCCACGGACTGGCCGCCAACCGTGTGCCCCGGAGTAAAGATCACGTCAATTCCGTCAAGGATGTTCGCATCCCCTTCCACCTCAACCACATCAACCCCGTCCAGCACATCAGGGTAATACCTGTGGTCGATCGGGTGTGGGTCCCTGAAAAAGTTCATCTCCGCCTTTTGAACATACACCTTGGCACGAGGACACTTGTAGTCGTTTTCGCAATGATCATTGTGAAGATGTGTATGAATGATCACATCTATGTCTTCAGGCCCGAGTTTCACTGTAGCAAGGGCCTCCTCGAATTCAAGGATATCAAAACCGTAGGCCTTCCCCACCTCATCGGGCACCACAAACTGTTCGAGCCCCGTGTCCACAAGGATATTCTTGTCTCCGCCTTTTACATAAAAGACATAGATAGGGATCCAGATCCTTTCTCCATAATCCCGAAGATAGGTCATGATCCCCTGGTCTGTTTCGTTGGCTCCCACCACTAATGGATGAATAGTGTATTCCTGCATAGCAGACCTCCTACTTCACAAGTTCGGTTTTTGGCGTGGCTTTTAGGGTGCCCTAATACACCATAAAAAGGATGTCAAGCCAAAGAGGTGAGGTGAAGATTGAGGCCCCGGTTTTTCGCTTGACAAAGGCCAAGGCTCTACCTATACATTGTACGCTTATTTTTCGACATATACGTAAAGGGGATTTAGAAAGGAAACTTCATGAAGTTCTGCGCCATCGAATATTCTCTCCCAAGCAAAAAGGTAACGAATGCCGACATAATTGACCAGATTATATCCAAGAGTAAAGTTCATTTGTTACCCAAGAGTTTAAAGAAGCTTCAGAATATGATGGAGGGAATGTTCAAAAAATCCATAACATCGGTACGTTATCATAGGGCTGATAATGAGCGTTCCATTCAGTTTGGCATAGAAGCCGGGAAAAAGGCCCTCAAGGCGGCCCACATGTCTCCCAAGGATATCGATCTGCTCATCTATGTCGGTGTTGGCAGGGGATTTCTGGAACCGGCCACAGCCAATGTGTTTCAAAATGGGCTAAAGCTGAAAAATGCAACCTGTTTTGATATTCTGGATGCCTGTGCCAGCTGGATGAGGGCAATTCACGTGGCCCGCGCATTTATTTCGACCGGGACTTACAAAAACATTATGATATTGAACTGTGAGTTCAATTTTCGGGAGTTCTCGAATTTTGAATTCAGGTCGCTTGAGGAGCTTGAATACAACTTTCCCACATTTACCATTGGCGAGGCGGCCACTGCGGTTATTTTAACCGGATCGAAGCGCGATGATGAATATTACGCAACTTTCAAGACGTGGGGGGATCAGCACAAGCTATGTAAGATACCCTTACCCCATTTGCGAGAATATACGGACGGGGAGCTAAGGGATAAGATCGAACCCCTTCAGTTTTTTTCATACGGTGAGAAGATCTTTAGGTTTACATTCATGCATCTGTGCAAACATTACCGGGGAGACTCGGTATTAGCCAACTTCAATCACGAGATCATTTTTAGCCACTCGGCAAGTGATGCGATGAGCGAACGGGTGATCAAGGCATGCGACCTTGGTATAGACAAGGGATACAACATCCACAAGCGTTTTGGTAACACGGTGTCCGCATCGGTGCCACTCGGCATGTCAAACGCAAAAGAAGAGGGAAAGTTACAGGATGGGACAAATGTCTTGATAGGTTTCGGATCCGCAGGAGTATCGACTGCGTGGTGTAAATTTAAATTCTTGGCTTGAAGACCCAAAAAAGACTATAAGCTGTTTCAAGACTAAATATTTCTCTTCAGAATCACATTAATAATGAGCCAGAGGCCGATAAAGGCTGAAAAGATGTAACCGGCAATACCAAGGACAGGGTAACCAAACAGGAAAGGACCTACCTTAGAAGTGATTACCATGGAAGAGCCTATAACTAATGCGGCGATGATGATAGCTGTAGCGATGCGATTTCCTGCAAGCTTGATGCTCCAATGCACTGACTCAATCCCTTTATGATGAATATCGAGAGAGATCTTCCCCCCCTCCACCATGTTAAGAAATCGTTGCATTCTTACAGGGAAATTCATGGTAACCTTCAACGTCTCCAACAGCTTGCCCAGCAGCACCTTATCCGAGACGAGGGGGCTGTATTTTTTAAGAAGAAGCTTGGTAGTCAACGGCCTTAACTCGGAAATCACGTCAAAGTCTTTGCAAAGTTCTTTTCCCGTGCCCTCTATGGCCACAAGTGCCTTTACCATATATACGTAATTTGCTCGAAGCTCTATTCTGTATTCCCTGAACAGACCGATCAAGTCCATCAGGCATTTGCCCACGTCAACAGTTTTTAAAATAGTAGAGTGAACCTTCTCAAGGATGAAAATGATTTCGGCCTCCAGACCTGTTTCGTCAATGAGCGGGGATACGTTGACCGCCATAGGAATAGTAGCTTTTAATAATTTATTGCTGTCTTTCTTTATTACCGCACCGAGAAAATCCAGCAAGGTGGCTTTCATCTCCGCTGTCAATCTTCCAACCATACCCCAATCAAGAAAACAGATGACATCTCCTTCCAGGATTCTTATGTTCCCCGAATGCGGATCTGCGTGGAAGAAACCATCTATCAATATCTGTTTTTGAACAATCTCCAGCCCTCTCCGGGCGATCTTTTCCTTCCTGCCGTTAGTTTCAACCAAGTCGCTTATTCTTTCACCCTCGATAAATTCCATGGTGAGAACCATGTCATTGGAATAATCCACATAGACTTCAGGGGCATGTACGTCGTCTTCGCCCAAAAAATTTTGCTTGAATATCTGTATGTTATTTGCCTCGATAGTGAAATCAAGCTCCTTTACAATATGTTTTTTGATTTCATCTACTATCCCGGGAATATTATATAGCCGGAGCGTTTCAACCTTTTCGTGTGCCATTCCGGCAATCGACCGCAAGATTTCCAGGTCGGACTTAATAACCATCCGAATACCAGGTCTTTGGACCTTGACAGCTACTGTCTCCCCGGTCTCTTTTAAAACGGCCTTATGTACCTGTGCAAGAGAACCTGCGGCTATTGGGACCCTTTCGATACTTGCGAATACATCTTCCAGCTTTTTGTTGAACGACTTTTCTATCACTTCCCTGATCAAGTCAAAATCTTCATGATAGACGTCTTCTCTTAATTCTTTAAGCTCGACAAGCAACCCCTTAGGGATCAAATCCGGTCTCATACTCAGTATCTGTCCAAACTTAATATAGGTAGGCCCCAATTCCTCGATTGCCTGGCGTATCCGCTCCCAGATGGTCATGCCTTCTTTTATCTTGGTAAATCTTTTTACTATATAGCTCCCGGGTAAACCGAGGTTTTCGACAAGACCATCAAAACCGTATTTCAACAGGATGGTAACAATGTCCTTAAAACGGACAACGCCCCTGAGTGGTCTGATTTTTAGTAAATTGCTTTTAGCTTTCATAATAAGGAGAAGTAGTCTAAACTTATGTAATATCCTTGCGTGCCTTTTCCAGGTCTCGCACTCTTTTTTCCAGGTCTTCATATTCTTTTTTTGTAGTTATGTGCAAACCGGCAAAGACTTTTTCCGCCTCCTCAATTCCTTTCTGGTGAATCGATTCAATATCTTTCTTGGCCTCATTCACCAGATCAGCGGCCAGCTTCTTTGCCTCTTCTGTTGTCAATTTACCCTTCTTTACCAGGTCGTCGGCGATTTTTTCCACAGTCTCCTCTATCAATATTGTGGTCCCCAGTCCTAAGAGGAAAACCTTCTTAAATAAGTCTAACACAGTGGACCTCCATTTGATTAATTAGATTTTTTGGTTAATAGAGCAAGCAAGATCCCCATGAGAGTCCGACCCCAAACCCGGAAAGGATTATCTTTTTCCCGGGACCTTCCTCCTCGAGTATGGTTTGTAAAACCCCCGGGATAGACGAAGAAACCGTATTTCCCGAATGCAGCATACGGCACAGGACTTTAGATTCTTCCAGGTTTAACTCTTTTCTTAGACTATCGATAAGATACTTGCTCGCTTGATGGAAGATAAAATAATCGACTTCCTCAATATCGATTTTATTCTTGGTCAAACATTTTTTGACATCATCCGGTATTGTTTTTTTGACAAATTTGCAGATTTTTTTGCCGTTCATCCTTAAAAAAGGGTCTTCTAATTTGCCCTGTAAGCTGCATAAGGGGAACCCTTTCCCCAAAAAAGGGAATTTAATTCCTCCTCCTTTGATCATGAGGCTTTCGGCCTCAGAGCCGTCAGTGCCAAACGAAAACAAACCGATAGAATTTTCCGCTTCATTGCTTAACCATGTAGCCGTTGCAGCATCACTAAATAAGAGGGCGGTTGAAGAGTCGTCGGGGTCTAATACTTTTGAATAGGGATCAGCCGTAAACAGAAGCACGTTCTTAAAGCCGAGGGATTCAATCAAAGATTTGCATACGGCTAAGGAATATAGATAACCTGAGCATCCCAAATTAATATCAAAGGCCGCCAGGGAATTAGCCAAATTCAGCCGATTTTGTAAAATGGCAGAGGTGTGAGGGATTCTATAATCAGGGTTTTGTGTGCAAACGATTAACAGGTCTACTTGGGATGGATCTAACTCGGGGTTTTTTTCAAATAATAATCGCGCTGCGGAACAGCACATATCAGACGTTGTCTCTTCCGCATCAGCAATTGCACGAGTGGCAACCCCTACTTTTTCCAGTAGGAATGTAATCGTAAAGCCGAATTTCTTGGCCAGCTCCTCATTATTCATCCTGTTTTTGGGATAGTAGGTAGCTATTGATTTTATACCAGGCATAGTACTTCTCAGAGGCTCAGACATCCTTGTCGAAATTTTTGGAGAAACTATACTAACAATGGTGGGCAGTTCCCACGGAGCACGACTAAAATCTGTATTCTAACCGGCAGATCAAGCAATCGTTACCCCCGTTAAAAAGAGGCTATATATAGTCAAATAAACAGAGATAGTCAACAGAAAGATCTTAGAGCCGCTCCTTATTTTTCCTGTGAATCCTCTATGATTCCGGCATGTTGGAGAAATGCCTGTACATCCCACCAGAATATATCCCAGCTTGGAGGGCAATCATTGTGTCGACAGTCGTACGTAAGCATTTCGCTGCGTTGTGTTATGCGGTGAAGAGCGACTCCATGCTTATACGGAATCAGGCTGTCATTCCTTCCATGGATTATAAGAACCGGACCGGAGTACGAACCGGCAATCGCAAGATTATCAAACGGATCCCTTACAAGAAAACCGGGAACAAGGAACTTCGATGCGAGTGACCGGACGCTGGTAAATGTCGACATAAGAATGAGCGCTGCCGAGGGGCGCTTTGCAGCGAGTGCGCATACGGCGGCACCGCCAAGTGAACGTCCGAACAGAACGATTCGGGAGGGATCGACGTCCTTCCGTGAAACGAGAGCGTCATAAGCTGCAAGGAGCGCTTCAATAATGCTTTTTTGGGACGGAGTCCCCTCCGAACGTCCATAACCAGGATACTCGACGAGCAACAGTCCCATTCCGAGGAGTGCGAAATTTCCAAGTTCTTCAGGCCAGAAGTCAATCAACTCTGCGTTGCCATGGGCAAAGATGACCGCCGGCGCAGGACCCGTACCACGGTTTTGGGCAGGGGGGATAAACCACGCCTCGATCTTCCCGTAACTTGTGGGTAACCAAATCTTCTCCATGCCCGGAATATTTTCTGCCACCCCCGAAGTCCCAGGGATATAACTACGGGGGAACAGGATCTGCCGTTGAAACAGGAAGAGGAAGAAACAATAAGCGAGATATAAAATTAGGACTCCTAAAACGATTTGAACCAACATATGTGCTCTCATGCCTCGCTTGTTTGCATGGCCTGAACGAATATCAAAGGAATTTGTGCCCTTCAGTATGATTTTTACTCACCTGCTCGGCAAGGAAAATCTCCGAACTACTATCCAAACTTATAGTGCTTTTTTACACCGTTTCGTATTTTCCAGGTACATGACATGCCCGCAGGAAACGTCACAAGATCTCCCTTGCCCATTTCTATTGGCTTCCCGCCATCGGGAGTCACTACTACATCTCCTTCTAAGAAATAGCAGGTCTCCTGATCATCATAAGTCCAGGGGAACTCTGATTCCTCTTTGGTCCAAATCGGCCAATCTGATACGCCTAATTTTTTCAGACGCTCCTCATCTGGATTTTGTTCCATTTTGATTTGACTCATTTTTTCTCCATTAACAATCAAATGGCAATGTGGAATTTTAACGATATCGAGATCAGTTGCAAAAATTCCCGCCGACTTCATCGACAATTTTGTAGAATAGCACCCGAGATGTGTATTCAGTGTATTCAGTACGCATTATATGCCTGGTGTTTCCTCCGTCAAGGGGAAAAGAACCTTTTGTAAAAGAATATTCCTGACCTACAATCAGGGTATGGGGGAGACGCATACCTTGGCTCTGAAGAGGCCTATTTTCCTTGGAGGGGTATATCCTTTAAAGAAGGCTATACTAATATGTAGATAGCAGGCGCTGGGAACTTATGGGATATGGAAATAGTTGGGGAAATAAGTTTTTTCATGCATAATGCTACATAGAGCTTCAATTAAGCTTTCAAACCTTTTAGGTGGAAGTGGGGCCTTGATTCAGGATTCCCATAGTAGATTTTTTGGGGGCTACACACCCTCCAGCCCATTAAATGCAACTTTCTATTTGCTTCGCGCAGGTTCATGTAAGGAGTGACTGACACGATATGGGTCAAGCTCCTGACAAATCCAGGGATGTTGCCTGGAGCTACCCCTTTTCTTTCTAATCGCTGTGTTAAAATTTCTGTAAGCTGGTTCAACCTATCGCCTGTTCTTTCCTCTGAGATATTTCAATCGAATATCTCTTGTCGTTAAGCATGGCTTCTCACGCGTTGTTATAGCACAACAAGGCTCAGAAGAAATTGTTCTGTTCCGGTGCTATCTTGACGGCATTCTCGCCTGTGAATACAAGACGAATCGGCAGGCCCTTAAGGAGGTAGAGTCTATTTTGAAACGTATCTTGACCAAAAGGATAAATGTTCTTCAGGCTGGTGGTATTGATGAAAACCCTTACAGCCGCATTACAATTCTCTCTTAGGAGATTGAGGAGCTCGCATGCCGAGGTGCCGTCGAAATCGCCTATTAGCTTTAGGTGCAGGCTGTCGCTGTTTCGGTGAACGGAGATTCTAAAATTCGATGCCATGACGATACCGCCTTTCTTCCCTATGGTTAAAGCCTCAATAGTAGCCTTGCCGCTTGATGCCGTTGTGAGTTGGTACACCTCCTCCTTAAAAGCAGAGGCAATCACTATAAGGATGTTGGGGTTGTCATCCGCAACCAATTTTTTGTACTTCGTCATTGCCTTGCCTTCCGATTTTCTTCATACGCTTCTCTTTCAGCAATGACACGTTGCTCTCCAATGCCATATTAATCTTTATCTTTAACTCGGTTAAATCCGCACTCTTGACTACGTAATGATCGGCAGCAATGGACCTCAGATCGGATTTAAAAGAAGAATACGCCGTGCACAAGACGACCGGTTTGTTATAATAAGTGTTTCGGATATCCTGCAGGATGTCGAGCCCGTCGTATTCGCCCATTCTAATGTCTAATACGATGAGATCCGGCCTGTGTTGTCCAATCAACTCCATAAGCCCTGCAGCATCGCATGTGGTGATGACCTCATATCCTTCGCTGCTGAGCTCTGCAGAATAGAGCTCGCAGAGAACATCTTCATCGTCGACAATCAGGATTTTTTCCATGGTCTTACCTGCATGAGATCTTGCCAAGTATGGTCAAAACGCATGAGCCGCACGACGTCCCGGATAAGGTGTCCATGCTTCCATTGGCGCTTCAAGGGCCTTTTGCTGCCCAAGGACATGGGCTATTTCCTGTTTGAGTGGGTCAAGATCACTACTTTTGATGACATAGCCGTCTGCGTGAGACAGGCGGGGATCATTCATGAAGCTGTCATAAGCGGTCACGATAATGACGGGCAGATGGGGATATTGCTTCTTGATATCTCCTAAGATCCCGAATCCCTCAGGGCCCTCCAGATAGAGATCCAAAAGAACCAGGTCCGGTCGGGAAAATAGAAGGTGTTCCCTGACCGATTCGGCATTACCGACACTGTGGACCTGGTACCCCTCTATGGCCAGTTCTTCGGAAAGGAGTTCCCGAATGCATGGCTGGTCATCTACAACTAAAATGTTCGGCATGGTGCGTTCCTCCTGTGTATCTTTGCTCAAGACCAGATTTTAAATGTACCAAACTCTTCTTTACAACATTTCCGATTTCTATGCTGGGCTGTCAGGCATAATTTGCCCTTTGCCCGCGTGTAAGCCCCTTTAGAGCAGGGGCTTACACACATCCACTTGTGCCGTCCAGACTGCAGGCAATTGCTTAAGGGGCCCTTTTGGGTCGAGAAACTTGCCAAGTTACAGCCTTTTAACGAACACAGCAGAAAAAGGACTTGTGCTGGTTTTTACTCATCTTCATGAGCCTCACTCCAATTCATAAGGAGGGTCATTTGGCTTTTCCAGGCAGTACGCACGCCAGGCACAACCCATCTGGTCACAATGGTCCTCCCTGCGAAAACAGTCAATGTTACCTTCAGCTCGCTGAATGCTTCTGATAAGCTCCGTCACATCCAAGAAATTCTTTTTCAAACCGTTATGCCTTCAGTTCATCCTTTGCCGTGTTTTTGGTTGCCGTATGTTTCGCGCAGGGGTCCGAAGCCTGCGCCGCCTTATTTGGTTGACACGTACCGAGAAGGTTTTTTAAACCATAATGGAATGAGAGTTTCTTCTTTGTTGTTTTAGTGAAGGATTGTCTTCTTAGACGTTGGTATTTTCCCAATTATCTACATTTTATCGGTTTGTCCATAGAGGGAGGGATTCATTTTGATGAGGGGAATTCCTAATAGGTGGGAATTTATCCCGGGACTATGTGGGGGAAATGACCAACCAAGCGAGTTGTTGTTGTGGGGCTTAATCCTTCCAGAGGTCCACGTCGATCAGGCCGAGTCTTGCGGCATAACGAACCAATTCAATGGTACTGTGAAGGCCGAGCTTTTTCATAATGTTGGCACGGTGGTTCTCAACGGTTTTGGGGCTGATGAAAAGCTTTTCAGCGGTCTCTTTGGTAGAAAGCCCTTCGGCCAGCAGGCGCAGGACCTCTTGCTCTCGGGGGGTCAGGGACCCGTACTCAGTATCCGTGATCTTTACCTCTTTTTCTGGGAATTTCATAAGCTTTTCCACCACCTTATGGGAGATGGAGCTGTCCAGGAAATACTCGCCTTTTGATACGGTCTCCAGTCCATGCACAAGCCTGTCAGCGGCCGATTCCTTAACCACATACCCCGTGGCCCCCGCCTGAAATGCCTCTGTGATATAATTAATTTTGGAGTGCATGCTGACAACCATGACACGTGTATCCGACAAGCAGTCACGTATTTGGCGGGTCAGTTGAATGCCGCTTTGATCCGGCAAGGATATGTCCACCACTACCAGATCGGGCTTGAGTTTCCTGGCCACCTGGAGTCCTGCGCGCCCGGTTCCTGCCTCCCCGACTACCTCAAATCTTGCGTTGCGTTCTATAATAGCCTTGAGACCTTCCCTGAAAAGGGGGTGGTCGTCAACAATCAATATGGTTTTCTTATTTGCCATTATCTTTTCCCTTACAAGGAACCTCTATGAAAATTTTCGTACCACCCTTTGGATGGGATTCGAGTCTCATTTTCCCTTGGAGCAGAGCGACCCTCTCCTCCATTGTCCGAAGTCCCATACGTCTTTCATTAGCTGCTGAGACCAGCCGGTTTTCCACGTCAAAACCCTTCCCATTATCTTCGATGCGAAGAATAATGTTCGGAAAAGAGGCGACTAACCGGATAGTCACCTGGTCGGTATCAGCATGTTTCTTGACGTTGTTGAGGCCTTCTTGAATCAGGCGATACAAGGTGATCTTGGTATCAAAACCGACTTTTGAGTCATCTATGCCGCCGGCAAAGAAGTCGACCTTCACTCCACTCTTGGCGGAGAACTCTTCGCAATGCTGTTGGACAGTCCGGGCCAGTCCCAGCTGATTCAGACCGGCGGGACGTAAGTCATAGGCCAGATCCCGGACAGCCATGATGGTCCCCTGAATCATTTTGGATAGTTCGGGAACCCTTAGCCTTGTCTCAGGAGGTGCTTCTGAGTGATTGTCAAAAAGGGTATCAAGGCCGATTTTCAGGGTGGAAAGGTCTTGCGCTACATAGTCATGCAGGTCACGAGAAAGCCGTTGCCTCTCGCTTTCTTGCGTCTTTATAAGTTGTTGGCTGAGGCTACGAATGTGTTCCTCGGCCCGCTTACGCTCGGTGATGTCTCGAACAGTAGATAACACGGTGGGCTGTCCGTTGAAATTGAACAAATGAGAACTAATCTCAACGGGAATCCTTCTGCCCTCTTTGGATACTTGCACTTTTTCGAAGATAACATGTTTTTCGGCAAACAACTTCTTCTGTCGCGCGGGAATATTGGGCACATCTTCCGGGGCGCTGATGTCTAAAGGTGATAACTTCAACAATTCTTCTCTTGTGTAGCCATATTTTTGACACGCAACATTATTTACTTCGATGAATTTGCCAGGCATACCCTCTGGTGTGGGGTGATAAACGAACATAGCGTCGCTGCTACTGTTAAACAACATGCGATATTTTTCTTCGCTTTCCTGCAGTGCCTCTTCCGCTTGTTTGCGTTTGGTGATGTCAATGGACACTCCCAAGGCTGTGGTCATATTGCCTTCGGCATCGAAGATGGGGTACGTGGTGAAAAGGGCCGGAAATCGCTCACCGGACTTTCGAACCAGAGTCGATTCCCCGGTGAACCCTGCTTTTCTTTGGCGCATTGCCTCAATAACCTCGGGAAACCTGGCCACATCTTCCGGCAGATGGAGCATGGCGACTGGTTTACCGATGACCTCCTCACGATCATAGCCAAACATACGCTCTGCGCCTGGGCTGAACTCCAGTATATGGGCCTCTTTACCGGCGAGATCCGTCATGATGAAGGAGACATTATCCGCTGCCTCAAAGATCGTCCGGAGACGCACTTCGCTCTCCCGAAGCGCCTCCTCCGAACTCTTACGTTCATTCTCCAGTTCTATGCTGTGCAGGGCGAAGGCAATATCCCCGGCAACCTCCTCGAACAAAGCCAGCTCTGCCTTGTCTGCAACGAGATTTCTGGGGATGGAGACACTCAACAGGCCTTGGGCCTTTCCGCCGTATTCCAACCGCATGGTCATCGCCCCTCTGCCAGAGTACTTCTTGGCTAAAGGACAGTCAGTGCATGTGGAAAATGGGTCACCAGTTACAACAACCTCTGTTTTTCGAAGTGCCTTCTGTGCGCAATCGGTCAACTCACCACGCTTAAGCCGCTCGAGCATTGGCAGGAAATCCTTGCCCAAACCGGCTTCAGCGGCTGTCACAAGCCCCCCGGACTCATCTATGAGAGAGATCCAGGCGTTATAATAACCGCGAGTCTCAATGAGGCTGTCGCAGACGCCTTTAAGCAGTCTGTTGCGATCCTTTTCTTTGCTAATGAGTTGGTTGACCTTGCGGATAGCCCGAAGCACTGCGTTCAGGTGTTTGATCTGCGTGTCTGCCTGCCTTTTCTTGGTAATATCGCGGAATACAAGCACGACACCGGTAATTTCACCCTGGGCATTTCGAATGGGAGCGCCGCTATCGTCAATAGAGCACTCTTTACCCTCCTTTGAGATCAAGAGCGTATGGTTGGCAAGACCGACAATAATTCCTTCGCGCAGAACTTTCTCGACCGGGCTTTCCACCGCCTCGCGGGTATGCTCATTAACGATATGAAATACCTCATCGAGCGGATGTCCTTTTGCCTCCCAGAGCTTCCAGCCGGTCAGCTTTTCCGCCACAGGATTCATGCGGAGGACCCGGCCTTCGGTGTCGGTTGCTATGACCGCATCGCCGATGGAGTTGAGTGTTGTGGTAAGGTTTTCTTCGCTTTCCCTGAGCGCCTTCTCGGCCCGCTTGCGAGAAATGAATTGAGCATACACTCCAAAGATAATAATGATAAGGCACGCGCCTAATGAACGCATCCAGATTTCATGCAGACCTGGGGTGAACATTTGCGTGATAAGACCACCCTGATGGAATATGAAAGCATGTATCGCAGATTCAAGAATCCAAAAGAGCGCCCCGAGCCCAATTCCGATCCATACTAATTTATTGGTTATCCTTGTAGGATTTGTACTTTTGCCCTTCATTTTGCACCTCCTCCGTAGGAGAACGCATGCTCCTGGAGAATACTAACGATCACTATTAGTTCCTTAGTTCTAAGATTCGTGTTTTTTCTGGCAGAAAATTTTAAAAGATAATCACGAAAGCACGAAAGATTGAAAGCACGAAATAAAAAAACATTCAGTTTTTCGTGTTTTCGTACTTTCGTGTTTTCGTGATAGTTTTTGTTTTTTTGTTCCGGTTTATCCGGGTTAGGATTATAGACCATAATGTTGCAGGATGGCTTCGCACAACCCGTCGATGGTGTAGTCTTTGGCTGTGATATCGACCTTGAACCCCAATTCTCTTGCAGTGTCGGCCGTGATCGGGCCG
This sequence comes from Desulfobacterales bacterium, assembly GCA_013375375.1. Lineage (GTDB taxonomy): Bacteria > Desulfobacterota > Desulfobacteria > Desulfobacterales. The sequence goes on from JABXJX010000012.1 coordinate 25,703, forward strand.
ATGCTTGCGACAGTAACCCCTTCAATTAGGCTTTCAAACCTTTCAGGCGGAAGAAGGACCTTGAAATTTCTAACTGTGGATGAGCTGGTAAAGGTCAGGAGGTCAATGGAGCCTTCTTCCAGGCGTTTGATCAGCGCGTCAACATTTTCGAGTGCCTGTTCGGTCTCATAAGCTGCGATTTCATCAACAACAGCACCCATTTTCCGGAGTTCTTCGGGCAAGATGGGCCGAGCCTCTTTGGCGCGAGGCAGCAGCACTTTTTTATTCTTCATGGGTTCTTTTGTAAAGGCCTCCACGATCGACTCCGCTTGATAGGTCTCAGGGATAATATCGCTCTTGAAGCCGAAATCGCGCAATCGTTTTGCTGTTGCCGGCCCGATGGCCGCAGTACGTATATCCTTGAGCGCGCGGACATCCTTGTCTTTTTTATAGAGACGCTCAAAGAAAAAAGAAACCCCGTTTACACTTGTGAAAACAAGCCAGTCGTATGTGCCAAGGTTATCTATGGCCGAATCAAGGGGGCTCCAGTCTTTTGGAGGAACAACCTTTATTGTGGGACATTCCAGACACTCGGCTCCCAGGCCTGCAAGCCGGTCTACTAGTTCGCTTGCCTGTGCCCGTGCCCTGGTGACTACCACGGTTTTTCCCAAGAGAGGCATCTTTTCAAACCAGTTGAGTCTTTCCCGGAGTTTGACTACTTTACCCACGACGATGATGGCAGGGGGTTTCAGGCCGGCTGCTTGCACATCTTCCACGATGGTGTCAAGGGTTCCCACCACTGTTTTTTGTTGAGGTGTTGTGCCCCAGCGCACCAGGGCCACCGGGGTTTTCGGGTCGCGGCCGGCTGCTATCAAGTTTTCCGTGATGCCGGGCAGGTTCTTGACCCCCATCAAAAAGACCAGGGTGCCCACGCCGGTAGCAAGCTTTGACCAGTCAATCGATGAATCCTCTTTTGTCGGATCTTCATGGCCTGTTACAAACGCCACACTGCTGGTGTATTTACGATGGGTAAGGGGTATGCCGGCATATGCCGGTGCAGCCACAGGCGATGTTACACCAGGGACAATCTCAAAGGGGATTCCCTCTGCAGCGAGCACTTCAGCTTCTTCACCGCCCCTGCCGAAAATAAATGGATCCCCCCCTTTAAGGCGCGCAACAGCGTGGCCTTCTTTGGCCTTTGCCGCGATCAGTTCGTTGATCTTTTTTTGAGGAAGGGTGTGATCCCCTCCCTTCTTGCCGACATAAATGATTTCAGCGCCTTCTCGTACATATTGCAGGAGTTTGGGGACTGCCAGGAAATCATAGATCACCACGTCCGCCTGTTTCAAACACTCGACGGCTCTTACGGTTATGAGATCCGGGTCGCCCGGCCCGGCACCAATTAGATATACTTTTCCTTTATTCACTTTGATGGCCGCCATTTAGTCCAAATCCCGCAAAGCCCTGCCCAGTATATTCTCCAGGATCTCCCTTCCGCCTTTTTCAAGGAGGCGATTGGCCAGTTCCACTCCAAGATCTTTGTGTTGTTCTACAGGGCCTGTGATCGCCTCGCGGATAAGAACAGAGCCGTCCACCTCGGCTACAAGCCCGGTCAGTTCCAGCCGGTCTTCAATCACTTTTGCTCGGGCCGCGATGGGTACCTGACACCCGCCCTCAAGCCGGCTCAGAAAGGCCCGTTCGCTTTCCACGGCCAGGCGCGTCTCCCTGTGATCAAGAGGTTCGATAAGACGCCGTGTCGAGTCATCACCCTGTCTCATTTCGATCGACAATGCTCCCTGCCCGATGGCGGGGAGCATAGTTTCTTCTGAAAGATATTCTGTGATGTGGGCTTGCAATCCAAGTCTTGTGACACCGGCTGCTGCCACGATGATGGCATCGAGGCCCTCTGTTTGAAGTTTTCGTATACGGGTGTCGAGATTTCCTCTCAACGGACGTATTGTGACATCCGGCCTTAGATGCTTGACCTGTGCTCCGCGTCTGAGGCTGCTGCTTCCGAGGCCGGCGCCCTTTGGCAGGTCTTCAAACGAGTGTCCGTTCCTTGAAATCAGAACGTCCAGGGGATTTTCCCGTTCGGGCACAGCGCCGATACAAAGGCCCGGCGGTATCTCAGCCGGCATATCCTTCATGCTGTGGACGGCAAGGTCAATCCTGCCATCCAGTAGGGCTGTTTCAATCTCTTTTACAAAGAGTCCCTTCCCTCCGACTCGCGCAAGGGGGACATCCGTAATCTTGTCCCCCTTGGTCTTGATCTTTACCAGTTCGGCTTTGTATTGTGGATGTAGGGCAAGTAGTCGGGAGCGGACCCACTCTGCCTGCCATACGGCAAGGGGGCTTCCTCGTGTGCCGATTTTAATAACATTCATTGTCAATGGCTACAGGTGCTGCAGCTGGTGGCGCTACAGGAGGTGCAGGCAGACCCCTTTGAACTTGAGAACCCACTATCGCCCTTGTGGCTGAAAGAAGAGAGAAGCTTTTTGACCTTCTTGCCGTTGCAGGAAGGGCAGATGATTTTTTGCTTTCCAAAGACAAGGATCTCGAAATCCTTGTCGCACTTCATACAATGATATTCGAAGATAGGCATATAAATAATCTCCTAAAAAATTAGATTCTTTCAATCACGGCTGCTGCAAGGAGAGGTAACATAATCTCATGGTGGCCCGTGATGGTATAACCTGCGCCTCCCAAGCTGGTCGGGCGCTCGACTACGTTCGTCGTGGGGCGGTAGTGCCTGATAAAATCCATATTCACGGCCGTAAATCGTTTTACTTTGTGTCCCATATTCCGAACTGCGGTCAGTGCCTTCAAGAAGACCTCCGGCAAGATTACCGCAGAGCCGACATTCATATAGACACCATCCTCTAAGGCAGCCACTACAGAGGCAAAGAGCCTGAAATCGAGATGGCTTGCATTCCCCGCAGCCCCGGGATCGAATCCTGGATGTATGTGAATGATGTCGGTTCCGATCGCTATATGGACGGTTGCAGGGATGTCAAGCCGTGCCGCGGTTGCAAAAAGGCTCTCTTTGGCAAAAGGGAGATCCTCTTTGATAATCGCCTGTCCTACGGCCCGGCCGAGTCCCAAAGCATCCTTGCCGGCTTTTGAGATAACACGATTCAAGAAATCCGCGGTCTCCATTGCCATGCCGAATGCTCCATGTTCTAAGCCCTCGAGAACGTCTTCAGACGTCCTGCCGATCATGGCGACTTCAAGGTCGTGTATGATGCCGGCACCGTTCACGGCAACGGCTGTAATGATGCCGCGCTCCATCAGGTCAACTACAACAGGATTAAGCCCTACCTTAATGACATGGGCTCCCATGGCGAGCACTACATTCTTGCCGTCCTTATGGGCCTTTGCAATAGCTGAAACGATTGCCTTAAAATCTTTGGCCGCAAGAATATCCGGGAGCCGGTCTAAGAAATCTTCCAGAGTCCCTTTTGGTTTCCATGGGTGAGCAAAATTTGCCCTGTCCACCTTGCTTTTCCGGGACGCCAGCGGATAAGTTTTTAGGGACGACAGGTCTGTTGGTTTAAACCGTTTATCCATTTTTGGCTATAATGTTTTTACTGAAAAGATAAAAATAATCACGAAAACACGAAACGACGAAAACACGAAAAAGGTAATCCTTGAATGAAAAAAATAACCCCCTAGGCGGATCAAAAGCCAAATTATACAAAGTACCAAAGTTGACAATTTTATCAAAGTTCAAGGGAAATAACTCTTGCCCTATAGAAACTTATTTAATTTCGTGTTTTTGTACTTTCGTGCTTTCGTGCTTTCGTGATTGGTCTCTTACCCGTTTCCTCTCGGTTTGTCCAGCTTAGGATTTAGGCTTTCTCAAAGGCTTCAGGGAAAAGTATTCGATCCACCAGTTCGCACAGAATATGTCCTGCCGTGATATGGGCTTCCTGGATACGTGGGGTTTCCCGCGAATCTACAATCAGGGCGAGGTCGCAACAACGGGCCATCTCGCCGCCACCGCATCCTGTCAGGCCCATAGTGTAAAGTCCCATGTCTCTGGCTGTTTCCAGGGCGACAATCACGTTCTTGGAGTTTCCGCTCGTGCTTATCCCCAGGGCAATGTCGTCTTTTCTGCCAAGGGCCTTGACCTGCTTGGAAAAGACCTCATCAAAAGAATAATCATTGGCAATGCTGGTCAATATGGATGTGTCGGTGCTCAGGGCCAGTGCCGGCAGAGGTTTGCGCTCCACGGTAAAACGGTTTACAAATTCTGCTGCAATGTGCTGGGCATCAGCAGCACTCCCCCCATTGCCGAATATGAAAAGCTTGTGATCAGCGGCAAAGCATGTGGCCATGCGCTGGGCTGCCGTCAGGAGGCCGTCCGTGTTCTCATTGACAAAGCGCTCCTTGACGCGAATACTTTCTTTAAGAGTTTTTATAACGATATTTTTCATGAGAGTTCCCAAGCTCGTTATTTGTTGACCGATTCACGATTTTCGATTTCTCGCATGAGATCAATACAATCCTCTCCAAGCTCTGCTGCGATTTTGAGGTGCTTTAAGGCATCTTCATAATCCTTGGTTTGTAGGTAGAGCTTGCCCAATCGGTATTGATAGAAACCGTTGTCCGGATCTATTTTGGTGCTCTCTCGAGACAGGACAATGGCAATTTCGAGATTTTCATTCAAGGTTCCGTAAATATGACTGAGGTCGCTTAGGCTTTTTGCATTGGTCGGGTGCTCTCTAATTGCTTTTTCATAGGCCTTTGCAGCCTCCTGAAATATCTCTTTTTCCAGGTAACACTCTCCTAAAGCTTGGAATATGTGTGCCCCTTTGCGTGTGTTCCGGGCGGCTTCTTTGAGATACTCAAGGGCGGTATCGATTTGATCCTTCTCTCGATAGCACTCGGCTATCTGGTAAGCCACTTCCGGGTTATCTCCGTTAAGGTCGTGGGCCTCAAGGAACAGGGCAAGTGCTTTTTCACGATCGCCGTGCTTAAGGTAGGCCAGCCCCAGGTTGAAAGTCGCCATCATATCTTCCGGATTAAAACCGATAGCTGTTTCAAAGGCATCAATAGCCAGGTCAAACTTGCCCTGAACACCATAGCAGACCCCAAGGCTGTTATGGATATTCACATTTTGAGGATCTATGGCCAGGGCCCTTTTGAACTCTTCTACGGCCCCATCGATGTCTCCGTATTGATAGAGCTTGTCGGCACTGATGTTCAGACTGACCGCATCAAATGGTGTAACGGCGTTTGACCCAAAAAAGGCGGCATGATCCAGGGCCTTTTGGGCGTTGTCCAGGATACTCATTTTTTCAAAGGGCCAGAAAGGAGAAACAGCCACTCCAATGGACACGGTTTCTTCTCCTGTAAGGGCGAGGCGTCGCTGGATTTCTTGGGCTAATTGAACTGCGGCATCTTCGTCCATATCCGGGCAGAAACATGCAAATCGTTCCCGGTCGAGTCGCCCCCACTTCATCGTGCGGGTCTTGCTCAGGCCCTCTATGATTCGTGCCAGCCTAACAATCACTGCCGATGTTATAGTTTCTCCAAGGTGTTTTAGTGTCTTGTCAAAATTATCAATGCGGATAACAAGCACGGCAAATCGGTCAGTCTCTCCTGCGGATGTCTCAAACAAGTTCTGGAAGTCATCACCAACCGGCATTTGTGGAAAGGCCTCTTTCAGGGCGTTTGCTCCGATCAAAGTTTGTTCCACTTAAACCTCCTTTTTAAATATTGAGGCAATCACGGCGATTTCATCATCCTGCACGGTGCGCATATCCATCACAAACAGATCATTTTCAATGCGTCCTATAATGGGAGGGTCTGCCTCACGCACGATACGTTCAATTCGACTTGCCGAAAGCCCTTTTACCCTGACGCCTACGCACTTGGTAGGGAGTTCTTGCAGGGGAAGGGCGCCGCCACCAACACGGGATGAGGCATTTATAACGACGGCTTCGAGCAGGTCGTTTCCTAATTTCCTCAATCGGCTTCGGAGCCGGTTTGCCCTGTTGGAGATAACCTTGAGAGGGAGGGTGAGCATGCGCAGTGTTGGGATGGCTGAAACTGCTTTGGACTCATCCCGGTACAGGTGCAGCGTGGCTTCCAGCGCGGCCAGGGTCATCTTATCGATCCTGAGGGCCCGGTTAATAGGGTTTTTCTTGATGCGCTCGAGCGCATCTTTTCGACCCACAATGATTCCCGCCTGTGGTCCTCCCAGCATCTTGTCACCGCTGAAGGTGACCACATCGGCGCCCGTTGCCACTGTCTCCTGAACAGTAGGTTCTTTCATGAGGCCGTATTTTGAAAAATCGACAAAGTTGCCGCTGCCCAGGTCTTTCATGACAGGAAGATGATACTTGGCACCCAGGGTCACCAGATCGTTCAGGGGAACTTCAGCCGTAAATCCCACCATGCTGTAATTGCTGGTGTGGACCTTGAGCAACAACGCCGTCTCATCACGGATTGCCCCTTCATAATCTGACAGATGGGTCCGGTTGGTTGTGCCGACCTCCACCAGCTTGGCGCCGCTACTGGCCATAACGTCCGGTATACGGAATGACCCTCCGATTTCGACCAACTCACCCCTTGAGACGATTACCTCTTTTGCTTTTGCCAGTGTTTCCAGAGACAAAAAGACCGCTCCGGCATTGTTATTTACTACCATGGCCGCTTCAACGCCGCTTATCTCGCACAAGATCTCTTCCACGCAGCTATATCTTGACCCGCGCTCCCCCTTTTCAAGATCGAACTCGAGGTTCGAATATCGGCACAAAATTTCTGCCACATGCCTTGCCACGCCTTCCGATAACAAGGAACGGCCCAGGTTGGTGTGAACGACAACGCCAGTTGCATTGATGACGTGCCTCAGTTTGAATTCCAAGCTCTTGTTCACTGACTGTACGGCAAGACGCAGGAGTCGATTCTCTGCGAACATGGTCTCATCCAGGAGTTCATTGTCGGCGAGGACCTTTATTCGAAGCCGGTCGAGGGTAGTCCGGATTGACCGTACCAATACGGTTCTTGGTACATCTTTTACCGGCTGTGCCCTGTCCCACAACTCAAGGACACGGTCAACACCCGGAAGCTTGCGTAACAGGCTCTGTTGTTTTGAGTCCACGTCTTTCCCCCAAGGCAGGCTATTCTCTATGTTTCTGTTTTCTTTGGCTTCATAGCACGTTTCGGCCAAACTTGCCATGGCAAAAAACAGAAAGTTGTCCATAGCTGATTTTTCGTGACAGCTCAGATCCCTTACCTACCCTAAATCCTCCCCCTTTAGCCCCATATGGCGTGGACTTATTGCCTTTTATCTTGCAATTGAGTACGAGCCATTATAGTCCGTAGGCCTATGGTTTTGGTCCAGGGGGTACTTTCCTAAATGATTGATCTGATTGTCATTGCGGGATATTTTTCCGTCATGCTCTTTGTGGGCTGGCGCAGCCGGCGTCAATCCGCGGAATCTTACTGGGTGGCGGAACGCAGATATCATACAAGCCGGGTGACCGCCTCCCTGGTCGCCACCATCTTTGGAGCATCCTCCACAATGGGCATCATCGGGTTAGGCTATTCCCGCGGGTTGACCGGTGCCTGGTGGTCATTGATCGGAGGGATTGCCCTGATCCCCTTTGGTATGTTTTTGGCCTCGCGGGTTCGCGCCCTCAATGTCTACACCCTGCCTGACATCCTGAAAAACGCTTATGGCCGGAGGGTTGCCCTCCCTGCCGGACTCATGATCGCCCTGGCCTGGTGTGGGGTCATAGCCGCTCAGTTGATCGCCGGGGCACGACTCCTGTGTGGTCTTGTCGTGCTCGATTTCCAGTTTGCGCTTGGAATCGTGGCGATTGTATTCATCGTGTATACCTACTGGGGCGGGCAGCTTTCAGTCATCAGGACCGACTTTTGGCAGCTTATTCTTTTTATAGTAGGGCTTTTTGTTTCATTGGCCTTCCTGATTTCATCCCAGGGCTCGCTGGATGCCGTGTGGAGGCATGTTCCGCCGGAGCACCTGCGCTTTCCGGTCTCAAGCGCATTCGGCTGGTATGAAGTCCTGGTCTTTTATCCTCTGATTGTGGGGCTTCCGTATTTGGTTGGCCCTGATATCTATTCACGGGTCATGTGCGCCGGAAACGATCGAATGGCCCGCAGGTCCGCCTTGTTCGCTGCCGCAGCGGTCATTCCCCTTTCTTTTTTACTCGCCTTTTTTGGGTTGTCGGCACGTGCCCAATTTCCCGGGATCCCAGCTGAGACCGCGTTGCCGGAGACCCTTAGCGTTCTTATACCGGCCGGCCTCAGGGGT